>JAYSUV010000725.1:0-24590 GCA_043718945.1 Planctomycetota bacterium | reverse complement strand
TGACCCTCGAGACATTGCGATGTCCTTGCCGCACTGCGCAGGTCCAGTTGGATCTGTTTCCCCCGGATGCCCGTCGTCGTGACTGGGACACTCTGACCAAAGGTCAGGCAACTCACGCAGTCAAAAAGGCGTGTGGGACTCCCTCCAGCACGCCGGGGTCTACCTCGACGACAGCCAAGTCAAACGAGCTGTGATCGAGATGCACGACCCGACCGGCTCTCCCCGAGCCGAAGTCACGCTGTCGGAGCGATCTCTAGTTCTTCTCACCTCTCAGGAGCCGGACACGCCATGCATGCCAACGACATCATCGACGACTTCGAGGACGAGCGGGACCAGTACGACGCGATTGTCGAGTCGGTCTCGCGCCTCCAGGTCTCCGGCGACGACGGGACGGAACACGACCTCTCTCCCGACGAAGCCTGTGAGCTGATGTGCGACATCGTTCGCGAACAGTTCTGGGAGTGGATCGCGACCGCTCAGCATGGTCGACGGTTCAAGCCCCGGGTCCGCGTGTATGAGGTCCGCGACGAATGCTGACGCTTCGACCTTACCAACAGAACGCAGTCCAGGCGGTCTATCGCCATCTGCGGACTCACGATACGAACCCGGTCGTCGTGATTCCGACCGGTGGGGGCAAGACCCCGGTCATGGCGACCATCTGCCGCGACGCGGTCCAGACCTGGAACGGTCGCGTGCTGGTCCTGGCTCATGTGAAAGAGTTGTTCCAGCAGTCGGTCGACAAGCTGCGCGAGGTCTGCCCGGACCTGCCGGTCGGGGTCTACTCAGCGGGACTGAAGCGGCGCGACACCGAGCATGCGGTGATCGTCGCGGGGATTCAATCGGTCTACAAGCGGGCGTGCGAACGACAAAGGTAACCGGTGGCGGCCAGAAATCTTGGAAGATAGAAAACATGCCACCCGCCGCTCCGGTTTAAACCGATTGCTCGACATCTAGCTTGGTCGGGAAGCTGGGCGTTTAGAGAATTCGTCAGACAGAGTGATTTCTTCTGTGTCACGTTTCAATTGTCTCTCTGATCTGAATTAAGTGGTGGTGCTGGCAGATAGCGTTGCTTCACCAACTCGCTGAGTTCGTTCCAGCTGTCCCGCTGCTTTGGCGAGAGGACTTTGGCGATGTCACTGCACATGCCTTCGAATTCGGCGACCAGCTCCGGGTAGCACTTGGAACGGGCGACTTCCATCGCCGCATGGCGACGGCGCACAATTGCGTCAACCTGAGAAGTCTGCTCGTCGTTGAGGCTCAGTTGGCTGCGAATTCGTGGTAGGATGCGATCGGGAATCTGTTCCGGATGTTGCAACATGAAAAGCATTTGCTGGTGGGCGACATAACCTCCCGCCACGACACCCACTATCGCGCCGCTGAGAAAGATGACCATCATGAGTGTGACACGCCGCCACCTCTGCGAACTTGGTGGTGGAAGCGTTGCCAACGAGTGATCCGTCTGACTCATGGCAACACCGTGACGAAAGGCTGAATCAATGGGAGCAACGAATCGTCCACCGTTCCGTGCCAGAAGACAGCCATCGCCAAACTGGCAGCTAGCACGGAAACGCCGCTGAAAAGAAGGTAATCGCGTTCCACTTCGCGAGTCACCGAGCGCGATTGCAGAGTCTTGAGTACACTTTCCACAACGTCCACTTGCAGCGGTGGCTCGACCGTGGCTCGTGAAGCGATGCGTTCGAATCCCATCAGTGATTTGTGGCTCATGATTCACCCTGTTCAATCAGTGCTTTCAGCTTGTTTCTCGCGCGAAACGCCCGGAGTTTTGCACCGATAACCGTCCACCCCGCTCGCGTTGCCGCTTCTAACATGGAACACTCATCGAGATACAGTAGCGTCAGAATCAGGCGGTCAGCTGGAGGCAGCCGATCGAACAACGCAGCGACCAAATCGGCGGCCGCCAGTGCGCTGCCGGGCGCAGAGACCGCGCCTCGTAACCGTTGCCAGTCCTCGTCAGAGATCTGAACCACGTTGCGATTCTTTGCGCGTCTGGTCCAGAATCGGTATCCGACCCGCACGGCGACCTTTCGCAGCCAGTGGAGCCACGGGGCCGAGCCACGATAATTGTGCAATGACAAGTATGCTTCCACGAACACGTCATGGACCAGTTCCTCGCACACCTGCGGATTGCGGCTGAACCGCCGCATCTGTACAACCATCTCAGGCTGATAACGTCGGACCAGACGGGCGTACGCCTCGCTGTCACCGGCTCGCGCCGCTGCAACGTCGCACAGATCCACCTTGGCCGCGTCGGCCAGCTCAAGACTGGTATCCTCGCTACGGTCAGCCATCGCGAGAATCGTCCAGCGGAATTCCCTCATCATCACCGATGCCAACTGCGTCCAATAGCCACACAATCCTGCCGCGCCGAATTGGGCGACAGGATTGGTGAGCAGCATGTTGGCTGGAACGTGCGGCATGCCAAGACCTAGTTATTGCTGCCGGGCTTGAACGAGTCGAACTCGTCGCGAGTCACAGAGCCACTTTCATCTGCATCCGCCATCGACAGGCGACGCCACACGGGGACCGGAACTTCATCTTCCGCCAGTTCCCCATCGTCATCGGCGTCAAACGCTGACAGCAGTGTATCAAATGACGGACGGCCACCACGCCCCTGTCCTCCACCTCCCGGCCCAGCGGCCGATGCCGACTCCGTCACTCCCATCGCGATCACAGCTGCCAACACCGCGCCACACCACAAGTTCGTCTTCATCCAAATTCTCCTGCAAGCACTCGATTCCTGAATCAAAGCCCGCACATAACGTGCGATCCAGCGTCGATTCATCAGATCTAGTGGCAGTCCACGAGCCTTTGGTTTCGCGAGAATTGATCTATTTCGAGAAATGAGTTCTGACGACAGGAAAGACTACCAAGTCACGGCAAACGGAGAAGTGCATGTCGGCGACCCATGCTTCCGCTGAAAAGGCATTCGACCGCAGATCTGCGGCAGAAGAATATCTTGATTGTATGACCGAGCATGGACTTGCTCAACGCCAATGCGTCTGCATGTCGAATGAGTTACGACTCACTCTTTAGTTCAGATTCACTACTACTCCGCACGGGAGGCCATGCGATGCCGCAGTTCCCATCTCAGTCGGTCGACCCACCGCCCGCGACCGCTCAGCCCGGAGAGCCCCGGTTTCTGGTCCAAGTGGCCGATACGTGTCGGGTGCGACATCTGGCGTACAGCACCGAGCAGTCGTACGTCTCGTGGGTCAAACGCTTCATCCTGTTTCACAACAAGCGGCACCCCCGCGACATGGGGCCGAGTGAAGTGCGAACGCATCATCGCCTACCAACTCGGCACTAAGCCCGAGCCTGTGCTGCCTGGGCTAAGGTCGATCTGGATGACGTGCCGTTCTGTGGATCAGTTCGATCCCATCCGGTCCATCCAATACCCCGGTCGACGATTGGCGTGTTGAACCGCGATGACTTGAATCTGTTCATCAACGAGCCTGTAAACGATGAAATATGGAAACCGGTGCAGCAGGAATGCCCGTGTCCCATGCAGGTGCCTGGCCCAGCGTCCGGGGGCCGCAGCCACACGTTCAATGGCCCGATCAAGTTCAGTGTCAAACTCTTCGGCCAGCGACGGCCTGATTTCGAAGTACCACTCTTTGGCTGCGACAGCTTCGTCCGCAGCCAGCGGGTGAAAATCAACTTGCGGGGGCATCCTGTCCTCGAAGTCTCTGGCGAACTTCAGACCAGGGGATCATCCGCACACGACCTGCATCGATGTCTTGCACACGCTGATTGATCTCCTGTGACCACGCCTCGTCTGCACCCTCATCGACATCGGACTCCAGACTCTCAATCAGGAGTGCCGCCAGCTGCCCACGATCCGCCAATGGCATTTTGAGGGCTTCGTTGAGTAACTGAAGTGGCGATTGACTCATGAATTCTCTCCTTCAACGGAATCAGTCTACCACGGATCGTCACACGGGGAAACTGGCATTCCGGGCAAATTGCGAAGGACCATCAATGCCCAACCCATACGGAACGCTTCACTGGAGTACGCCAAGGCCCGGCGACAGGTTGCCACTCTGACGAAAGCATTCCCCCAGGCCGACTGGCTGATCGGGAACCACGACGCTCTCACCGAGCGGCAAGCTGTGACAGCCGGTCTGCCACCCGAGCTACTGAAGGACTACGCCGACATGTGGAACGTCGGGTGGTCGATCCATCCCCGGTTCTCGAAGCTGATCATCGATGGCGTGATCTACTCGCACGGCGACAGTGGTCGGGCTGGCCAGGACGCTGCATACCAACAGGCCAAAGACAACTTCCGCTCGACCGTCATCGGCCACTTCCACAGCCAGGCCGGTGTCCGCTGGTGGGCCAATCCCGAGTTCCGGGTGTTCGGTCTCTCGGTCGGCTGTGGCATTAATGCCAGTCGCCTGCAGTTTGACTACGGCCGCCGCTTCGCCCACAAGCCGATCCTGGGTTGCGGCGTGGTCATCGGTGGACGCCAAGCCTACTTCGAACCCTGGCTGCTCCGCAGTCGGTGAGCGGCACGGCGCTAGCCGCCGGTTCCCCTGAGCGTGGTCCGTCTGGGAACCACGTACTGGTCGGACACCGGTCTGAAGAACCGGCGGCTAGCGCCGTGCCGCTCACGCATTCATCCTTCATCCTTCCCCCACCATCCTTTGGACTCCCCATGAGTCTGCTCGATGCCCTGACCAAACTTGTTGACGACCAACTCGCCCAGGAAGGGATCACTCCCCAACTGCTGGCGATGATCGATCTGTCCGTTGCTTACAGCCCCGTGATCCCGTTCGCGGGTGGGACTCTCGACAGCGCTGTCGATGTCCGAGCGTGGGGCTTTGTCCCCGTGGGATAGGCTTCCAGCCTGTCAGGCCAGCAGTACGCCCCAATCTCTGTGAGCGGCTCGGCGCTAGCCGCCGGCTCCCCTGAACGCTGTTCGACCAATACGCGGTTCCTCGACTAACCACGGCTACAGGAACCGGCGGCTAGCGCCGGGCCGCTCACAGCTCAGACCGAAGATGACAGGCTGGAAGCCTATCCCACGCCACTACGCCACCCTCTTTGGAGAACCCGATGCTGACGACACTGACCCGAGTGCAATCGCTGGAAGTCCGGATCAAGCAGACGACCACGCAGACCGTGGTTCCGCTGATTTACATTGCAGCTCCATATTCGGAACCTGACCCGGTCCAGAACACGAAGCATGCGATCAAGATCGCCGACGCCCTGCTCAAGGCCGGGTTCACCCCGCTGGTCCCGCACCTGACGCTGCTGTGGGACATCGTGTCGCCGAAGTCGTATGAGACCTGGCTCGACTACGACCGCGAGTTGCTGGCCCGCTGCGATGCGGTCCTCCGCGTGCCGGGTTACTCGGTGGGCGCGACGAAAGAAGCCAGGTTCGCCAACAGTCTCGATATCCCCGTCATCCGCCCTAGCTCATCTTCCTCCGAAGACTGTGTCCGCGCGGTCCTCAACTGGGAGGTGTTCGGATGATCTGCTCACTTTGCCTTCGCCGCCCGTGCGATGACGGCGACTCACTTGGAAGTTCCCAGGGTTTGTGCCAGGACTGTTGGGAGGCCGCGTGTTCGGCGGAGTGGTGGGAGGCCGTTGCGGCGCTCGCCACTTCCGATGACCCGCTTCACAGAACGGTCCCCGATTCAGAGCAAGGCAATTCCACATGATGTCCAGCACAGAACCCACGTTTCCACAGACGGCGGATCGCCAAACCGAGATCGCTCGCATTCTCTCGCGCGCCTTCTTGCGACTGCGTCAACGTGGCTGCGATCCCACCGATCGAGTGTCCAAAATCGGGCTGGAAAGTCCTCCGACATGCCTTGAGGTTCGTTCCCGATCTCGGCCCACTGTGCCCGCGGGTTAACCGAGACCGAGAATCCGAGAGGAGCAAACCATGTCGATCGATGTCGCGGCGGAAGTCACCGCGCTGGAGCAGATGACTGTCACCCAGTTGAAGCAGCGGTATGGGGAGGTCGTCGGGGAACAGGCCCGGAGCGGGAACAAGGCCTGGCTCATCAAGCGGATTGCCTGGCGCATGCAAGCGAATGCGTATGGCGATCTGTCGGAGCGAGCCCGGCGGCGGGCGCTGGAACTGGCGAACGATGCGGACATTCGCCTGAAGGCTCCCCTAGAGAAGACGTCGCCCACCACAGCCGCCCCCGTTCAGGCGGCTGTTTCTGTTCTTGTGGACAGCCGCATCCCGGTGGCGGGTACGGAACTGGTCCGTAAGTACAAAGGTCGGACCTACACAGTGAAGGTTCAAATCGATGGGTTCCATTACGGGGGCGAGATCTTCACGTCGCTCAGCGCGGTCGCCGAGCGGATCACCGGCTCTCACTGGAATGGATACCTGTTCTTCGGACTGAAGAAGCGGACGGGAGGCGAGTCATGACCACACAGACACGAGGCCGCAGATCGTCCACGCGGTCGGGGCGATCACCGACGGGCCAGGAGTCCACTCCCCGAACAATTCGCTGCGCGGTCTACACCCGCAAGTCGACCGAAGAAGGCTTGAAGCAGGAGTTCAACTCGCTCGATGCCCAGCGGGAAGCGTGCGAGAACTACGTGAAAGCGCAGGTCGGAGAGGGCTGGGTCTGCTTGCCCACGCACTATGACGATGGCGGGTACACGGGCGGCAACATGGATCGCCCGGGCCTGACGCAACTGATGGAGGACATCGACGCCGGGAAGATCGATTGCGTGGTGGTCTACAAGGTCGACCGCTTGAGCCGATCGCTGATGGACTTCTCGAAGATGATGGACCGGTTCGACAATCAGGAGGTGTCGTTCGTCTCGGTCACGCAGCACTTCAACACGACCAACTCGATGGGTCGATTGACGCTGAACATCCTGCTGTCGTTCGCCCAGTTCGAACGGGAGATCATCAGCGAGCGGACGCGGGACAAGATGGCCGCCTCGCGACGCAAGGGAAAGTGGTCCGGAGGCACGCCGCCCCTGGGCTACGATGTCGTCGCCTCCAAACTGATCGTGAATGAGCCGGAAGCCCATCGCGTTCGCGAGATATTCCAGTTGTACCTCGAACGGAAATCGCTCCTCGACGTGGTCAAGGAGCTTCAGCGGCGGGGCTGGGTGACCAAACGCTGGACGACCAAGGAGGGAAAGATCCGGGGCGGGGTGCCGTTCGACAAGAACAACCTCTACTACTTCCTGCGAAACGTGGTCTCGATCGGAAAGGTCTGCTACCAGGACGAGATCTTCGCGGGTGAACACACCGCAATCATCGAACAGGAACTCTTCGACCAGGTCCAGCAGCTGTTGATGCGGCACGGGCAGGCCGGGGGAGTCGGCAGCCGGGTCAAGAACGGCGGCGTGCTCTCGGGACTGATTCGGTGCCGATCGTGCGACTGTGCCATGACCCACACATACACCGCACGCGGGGCCAAGCGGTATCGCTACTACGTCTGCCTCCGCGCTCAGAAGCAGGGCTATGACGCGTGCCCGTCGCCGTCGATGCCCGCCGAGGAGATCGAACGGTTCGTGGTCGACCAGATCCGCGTGATTGGCCAGGACCCCGCGCTGCTGGCGACCTCGGTGGCAGAGATCGCGAAACGGGCGGAAGAGGACGCCCAGAAGCTGAACCACGAGGCCCGGCTCCTCACCAGCCAGATCCACGCCGCCTACGGAGAGCTATCGCAGCTCGCGATCCAGCCCGGCTCCGAAGACCGGCTGGCCACGGTGCAGCACGAAATCGACAAGCACCAGAAGCAGATGGGCGAAATCCGGCAACAACTGGAGGGGCTGACAACCAGCCAGATCGCCTCCGGTGAGGTCGAGCAGGCGTTCGCCAAGTTCGACCCACTGTGGAACGCGATGTCGCCGCTCGACCAGAACGATTTGCTCAGGCTGCTGATTAAGCGGGTCGACTACCACGGCCACGCGGGCGAGATCGAGCTGCACCTGCACCCCAGCGGCATCCAGACACTAATCGCCCAGACCGAGGAGACCCCATGAACCAACTGACCGAGAACCCGCCGACCATCGCCATCCGCCGCAAGTTCCACATCGGCACCGGTCGCACGGGCCACCGCGAGGTCCGCGACACGGCCCCGCCCACCCCGCCACCCGAGGGGCACATCCCCCGGATCTCCCGCCTGATGGCCCTGGCCATCCGGTTCGAACAGCTGATCCGCGACGGCACCGTCCACGACCAAGCCAACCTCGCCCGCCTCGCCCACATCAGTCGGGCAAGGGTGACGCAGATCATGGACCTGCTGCTACTGGCTCCGGAGATTCAGGAGCAGATTCTGTTTCTGCCGCCGGTAGAGCGGGGAAAGGATCGGTTTACAGAAAGGCACATGCGCAAGACTGTAGCCAAGAGTGATTGGGCACTGCAAATTGAGAGATGGCAAGCGATTCGATCGGAAATGCGACGTTGACCATCCGTCCGAACATGGTGCGTGCCAATGAATGCAAAGGACACCGATACTTTGTGAACGACTAAGTTTGACTTACCCAACGCATATATTCCTCTCGATCGTAACCCGCTAACTCTAGAAGGTCTGCACTGCTTGTGAGTAGCGTCGCATGCATTGCTCCATCCGCTGCAAGCAACTCATCGACATCGGAGATGTCTTTCACCCTCTCGATCATCTTCAGGGCCAGTTGTAATTCATCATACTCTGGTGGGGATTCACGAGTGATTGTCGACAATCCTGTTGGATCAGTTGGAGGCGTGAAAATTGGCCTGATATCGTAGGCTAGCGAAAGCATGGACACTCCCTTCTCTGGATTGATCGAGTACCTATGACTGGTCAGCATTGTGACCTTCCATGCTTGGTCAGAGGAATTGCAGTACTTCAGGAGCGTCTTCCCGAGGGCCACCCCGAAAAGGTCAACCAATCGCTGTGCTGAAAGCCCTTGAATGTTTAATGATGATGATTGTGCATTGAAAGCATCGGGAGTCAACAGAGACTCCAACTGTTCCGCAAAATCCTTGTGGAGAAGGCAATTGCTGATCGTTGGTCGGCACAGCCCCTCAAATAACACATGGTCAACCTCATCGGGTGCGACCTCAGTCGTAATGAACAAAAGCCACCCCTTCCTCTGGTGCTGCATTTGGTACTCAATCAATCGGTAAATCGCATCCAGATAGTCAATCACGCCGCCACTAGACGATGCAGAAGGAAACAGGCTGTCGCAAAGATCGAGATTGACGACGTTGAATGGTCCGTACTTTCGCAGATACCCATACGCTTGTGATTGAACATTCCTGATAGACTGAAACGGGCCATGAACGACGCTGGAATCCCGAGCCACGCGATCCATTGAGTTCAAGTCGTTGGTGGCAAGATGGACTCGCGTGTCGGTTTGATTTGAACCGAATCGAGAGTTGAATCCGAGATAGCGAATCCGGCATCCCGTGTCTTGGATATCATTCCACAGTGACCGGAGATCCAGCAAGTCGTCGCCCGGAATCGTGAGACAGCGAAGATATCCGTCATGTGGATCTTGCACCGATTCTCCTTCGTCGTCGGTTGGCATCACAGGGAGCTGCTTCATGTCCTTGACAATATATTTCTTTATCAGCCAATTCCATTGCCGGACCCTGATGAACTGCTTGCGCACCTTGTGCCATGGGGCAAAGTCGGGCGATGTGGGCGCGACATGCTGGGGAGGCAGATCCTGGACGATGTCGTCTGATAAATCGGACGTGTTGGCTGTCATCTCTCAACCTCTGTCAGTGTCACTTCCAGAATGGCACGGACAAGTTCTTGCTGCTCTGTATAAGACAAACCCGAGAACAAGCCCCAGGCTTCCAGAATCTGCGCAATCGCAATAGCCTTGCTTTCCCAGAGATTCGAGTTACTTTGACCTTGGGAAGTCTGTCGCTTTGCGTTTGATGGCGGCATCACTGATTCTCGCCGAAACGCAATCACTCCCTTCTCGCGAAGTGTGGGAGCCTTCGCGTCATATTCGGACTGGTCAAGTAACTGCACGTCTGGGACATCACGCCCCTTCAATATGTCGTGAACCTTTTGCTGAAGTCCTACTTTTGCATTCGCCCCTGCCTGCACTAGCCGTTCCCCTCGAATCGACTTGCCAACCTGCTTGTTTCGGTTGGTCAACTGCCGTAGAGCAGAATGGAGCCACTTCGTAATGAACTGA
Organism: Planctomycetota bacterium; assembly: GCA_043718945.1. Lineage (GTDB taxonomy): Bacteria > Planctomycetota > Planctomycetia > Planctomycetales > Planctomycetaceae > TH-plancto1. Next base: position 14,447 of record JAYSUV010000725.1, on the reverse strand, counting down.
TAATGTGGATGGGCGAAATTGAATGACTCTCGATCCAGATTGATCGCGCTATCGAGGCCTTCTCGGACGAATATCTCAGCGGTGATCTGCCTCAGTCGTGTTTGCTCAGAGACTTGGTATCCCATGAACGTGCGATCAAAGGGAGTGCCTGCCGCATCGCCGACACGAATCATCACTCCTTGGTGTTGTGATGGTAGAACCTTCGGAGTCCAAAACAGATACGCCTCGAACTCCAATGGCCCACCGCTTAAGTCTTCAGGCTTTCCAGGAAACTCTTCCCGGCACTGACCGACAAACAGCATTGGCGTCTGTACAGCATTGGCAGTTCGCGGCTGATTGCGGAACACGATCGGTCGAAGCAGTTCAACGCCATCAAAGAAGACTCGGAATGAATCTCCCTTTTGGCGAAATGGCGATTTCAAGCCGAGCAGCTGACGTGGAGTCTTATTTTCGCTCGTACTGATCGATTTGGCCTGCCCCTTCGTTTTGTTTTCAACCTCGAATGACAAAGTGCCTTCTGAGTGGGCGATGTCGAATGGCCCTCCTTCCGCGTAGTCTACCGGAGCAGCAAGAGCAAGTGTCCAAATAGTTTGCAGGTAGTTGTCGCAAACAGCTTCAAGGTCTACAAGTTCCTTGTCTGTACTTGCGAGATTTCTGACCGCTTTGACGAAAGCCGCCATTTTCGCACGCGGAGACATCGCGGTCTTCCATGGCAAGTCCGGCTGCTGCAATATCTCGTCTGCACTCTGTGGGACCATTCTTCCAATGTGGAAGCGAGGCGGTGGAGCAGGCGTCGTGTCCTCTTCCTCCGATTCGAAGTCATATCTCGCCCAACGGTCAAAGCTCGAAAGCTCTGCCTTTGTTCGAGGCAGAAGGTCGAGAAGGCGAATTTCAGTACCTTGAGAATCTACGTCTGATGCCTTCTCTAGCCAAATTCGAGTGTGCCCCTTGGTGATGTGTTGTGACTCAGCAGTGTTCGGGTCCGTGCCAAGTGTCACATCCGCAACCGTTCGAAATTTGTCCCCTTTCGTCTTGGTGATGATCAGGAAATGCCGGGTGAACTGAGCCACAGCAAAGAGGCCGATTCCCATCTTCCCGATGAATCGGCGTCCCCCTGTGCTATGACTAGTATCCGCTTCGTCGGCGATATGAATTGTCGCTCCGGTTGCAGTTCGCTTGGCACTCCCACCAATATGGTGAATCATGTGAGCCAGTGACTCCGGTGAGAATCCAATACCATTGTCGCGGACGGAAATCTCTTGGAATCGAGGTGCATCTGTTAGAATCTGAATCTCGGTTGCATCAGCGTCGTAGGCATTCGAGATGAGTTCCCTCAATGCTGATGCCGGCTGCCGATAGATACCGTCAGTGATACGAGCAAGAATACTCTCGCTCGTTTCAAGTTTTTCATCGATCGGCTGACGCGTTTTGAGTGTCGCACGAATCTTGTCCGCAAGTGTGTTGTCCTTTTCGCTCACGGCAATTGCACTCCGGTGAGTTCGAGAAGCACTTCAAGTGCAACCTTTGCGAGGGGTGGAGGTACAGCGTTAGTGACCTGACGCATCTGGTTGCCGAACGAGCCAAACACTCGAAAGGTATCGGGAAAACCTTGGAGTCTGGCGGCCTCTCTCACTGTGATACTGCGGGGTTCTGCAAAATGTGCAGGAGGCGCTCGGTTTCCGGAGAATAGTGTGTTCGATGGCTCATCCGGATGAAGACGACGATATGACATTGGCCCTTTTCCTGGTGGAATGGCCGCAATCTTCTGCATGACCTTTTCAGAGTGCTGCATCGCAAGATGGTTGAAAAATACCCCATATTGCACTTCGTCGTCGTACTTGTCCGGGCGTACATTTGGGGACGGAATCCCTGAGAGCGCATCAGACACTTTGATTTGCGGCACCCTTTTCCGGTTCAACCGCTGATTGAGATCAGCGGCATCCAATTCTCCGCGGCTGACGAAGAAAAAAACACGTTTTCGTCTCTGTGCGACACCGTAGTCTGAGGCGTCTAAAGTGATCATGCAAACATGATATCCGCCAGTGCTCAATGTTCGTGTGACGCGGGAGATTCGCCCTTCATGCCCACTTGAGAGAAGCATTGGAACATTTTCAATCAGCGCGCAGTCAGGCTGTAGTTCAGCAATCGTTCTGGCAACAGCATCGAGGATCTGATTTCGAGGGTCTGACGGATCTCGAGATCCGGCAATGGAGAACCCTTGGCACGGTGGACCAGAGATAACGATCTTGGCCCGCCCTTCGTTGCTTGAGCGTCGGAAGATTGCCTTGCACTGATTGATCGCTGATACGGATCTGACACTTCCCTCAATGCTAACTGCTGTCGGGAAATTGCGACCATACGTCTTGATGGCGTCACAATTCGTGTCCAGCCCGAAAACTGGCGTCAATCCAATTCCTACAGCTGCCAACGAAAATCCACCCATGCCACAGCAAAAATCCGCGACGACAGGCGACAAACCATTCCGGTGATTCGAACGGCGCCGTTGTGAATTCCCGTGCGACGAGGAATCAAGATCGATAGTCGGTGCCAGGGTCTGCATCGAATTCGTTCTGCCTCAGTCGAATGCGGATGAAGTCTCAAGAGACATCAAGTATACGATAGTAGATGAACTGTGTCATCTCACTGGATGTCTTTGTTCACAAAGATGTTATGAGGACTCATTGCCATTCCATTCGTTGCAATCGGATGACCGCGCCTCTGGTGATTCAGAGCAGTGTGTTTCAGTAGGCCCATTGGTTCAGCTGGAGCATCCGCTCGATCTTTTGAGCGGGCGTCATCGCATCGACAGCGGCCCGGTAGGCGGCTTCCACGTCGGACATCACGAAGTCTACGGGGGTAGTCTACTGGGTGGGGCGACCAACCTGAACTCCAGAGGGGATCGATGTGAGCTGCCCCAAAAGACTGGTGAACGGGACCAGTCTGTTCACAGTGGATCAGGCGGCTCATCAGGCTTTTTGCGCAACGGAAGAATTCGGACGCGGAACTTGCCAGTATCGAGGATCAATAATGCGCCAGACAACAAGTAGTCCTCGTGCTGTCGAATCAGATCAATCGCATTGGCTCCCATCGATTCCGGCATCGAATCCTGAGTCCGCAACAGTACGACACTGGGCGAATCTGCGTGGGATGCCGCCAAAATGGCTCCGAAATCGAGATCCTGAGTCAACACGATCGCTCCCTCAGCGAGCGCCCAGGACAGGATCTCTTCGTCCAACGCAGTCGCATCGCCGATCATGAACTAATGAACCGCGTTCCAACCTGCAGAGGTGAGTGCATCGCACCAAGTGGGCGACAAGTTCATGTCGATGACGAATTTCATGATCGTGCCAACGGCAACTCAATCTCTTCGGAACGCCAAGCGGCGTATACCAAGGCCTGCCGGATGTCCTCGTCTTCGAGGTACGGGTAAGCCTGTAGGATTCGTTCGTGAGTGTATCCGCTCGCAACTAAACCGACGATCATTCCGACCGTCACTCGCATGCTCCGCAAACAGGGCTTGCCTCCCATGCGTCGGGGGTCGAAGGTAATCCGGTCGAGATTCAGAGAGTTCATGGACAATCAACTCCCAGGAGGCGGTTCACCAGCCTGTTCACCAGTCAGAGAGTTTCCGAGAGTTCTCGGTTGCGGCGGCCCGTGTTTCGGTTGTTGACGGGTTCCCCGTGTCCAACCGGAGGTCTGGAACTCCAAGAGGCAGAGAGCCGAGGGCTGTCTGGCCTTGTCTCAAACCCCGCCGTAACAGGCCGTTACGTGCAAAAACGCTGGTCGCTCTCACGACCAGCGTTTTCGTTAACCCGTGGGTCACGAGTTTCGCGACGCAACGGGTTAGCTCCCCGAGGCGGTCTCAACTCGATTCAGGATTCGTCGAGCGGGGAACCTTACAGTTCAACAGGTTATGTCGTGCGGCCGTCATCGCCATCTTCCCCTGGAACGCTTCTTTGGAACCCAAACCGAAGACTGAAACGGCCACGAAAGAACGCCGCCATCCGCTGAAACTCGCCTGCCATTACCAGTCGCTGCTCGATACCGGCAAGTTCGAGAACCGGGCTGCACTCGCTCGCCATTTAGGGGTAAGCCGGGCACGCGTGACGCAAGTGCTAAAACGGCTGAAGTCCCCTTCGGACGACACCGAACCGAGAACGCCGTCTACCTGCGACCAGTTCGATGTTGCCTAACCAGCGTCGTCGCGGAGGTAGTTACCGCAGATCTCCGCGCCGCAAAGAAAAAGCTCGGTTTTCTGGGACACGACAAAATTAAGAATCTGGCGTGATCTATTGACTCCCCATTCTCCCGGTAATACATTACCATTGGTAACTGATTACCGGCACTGTGTTCGAAAGAAAGAACTGTTCATGGTTGAAAAAACCGACTCCTCACAACTAGGTCGGCGGGAACGTGAAATCTGGGACATTGTCTTCCGACTGGGGGAAGCTTCTGTCGGCAATGTGATGGAGCAGATGGCCGATCCGCCAGCCTACGATTCCGTGCGAACTATGCTCCGGCTGCTTGAGCGAAAAGGATTCGTGAAGCATCGCATTGACGGGACGAAGTATGTCTATCGACCGACGCAATCCCGATCAACGGCTAGCAAGTCGGCCCTGTCGCACCTGATGGCCACGTTCTTTGAAAATTCGGTCGCGGACACCATCGCGGCTGCCCTCGATCTTAAGTCCGACGACTTGTCAGACGAAGAGCTCGCGAAGTTACAGATACTCATAGACAAAACTCGAAGGGAGGGTCGTTAAATGCGCCAGCTTGATTTAATCTCCTTATTCTTGGACGCAATCGGCAACGTCCCGTTCGGGATTGTTGCGCTCAAGGTTACCCTGGTCCTCGGACTGGCAACAGCCGCCTGTGCATTGCTGCATCGGCAGTCGGCGGCAATCCGCCATCGCATTTGGGTGCTCGCGCTGGGCGTTACTCTGGCGTTGCCACTCGCTCCCCTGCTCCCCCAATTCGAGCTCCGGGTGCTGCCCGGGGTCGTTGATTCGAACAGTCAGGAGCTGGCCGTGGGCCAGCGAGTTGCCCAGGCGCCCCCGCGCATCGCTCCAGCGGAAATAGCCCTGTCCGAATCGAAAGCTGGACCGGGACAGAATGACTCGCCGCCAACCGGAACGGAAACGGGATCCAGCACGGCGAAGTCTGCAACTGGATCGCTGCCAAATTCGATAATCCAGACGTCTCCGGCGCGGAGCGCGAAGAGTCATGGCATTGGTCATCTGCTGGTCTTCACCTGGCTGCTGGGAACAACCAGCGCTTCGCTGCTGTTTGTGGTTTCGCTGGCTATCCAAACAATCCAGTTGAGTCGCCTGAGGCGCGTCAATGACGATGAATGGGCGGATTCGACGAACGAGGCAGCCAAGAGACTTGGGCTTCAACGCCCCATTATGACGCTTGAATCCAACCAAGCCTGCGTGCCGGCAGTCGTTGGGATTCTTTCCCCCCGCCTTGTCATCCCCCATGATTGGCGAACCTGGAGCCTTGCCCAGCGGAACTGCATCTTGCTTCACGAACTGGCGCATGTGAAGCGATTTGATGTTTCGACCCAATTCATTGGCCGGCTTGCTCTGCTCGCGTATTGGTTTCATCCATTGGTCTGGTTCGCCGTCAGGCAGTTGCGCGCTGAACGAGAACTGGCGTCCGACGACTGCGTCTTGCTGGCTGGCCCGGCGGCAAGTGACTACGCGGAGGAACTGCTGAGAACTTTGCGATGCTATCGTCCCGTTCGACCAGCATTGGGAGTTGCGATGGCCCATTCCGCCCGGATCGATCAACGGGTGCTGGCGATCCTGGATGCGCAGCGGTGCCGGAATCCGCTCGGAAAAACAACCGCCTTCGCGCTCTTATGCTTTTTCGGAGTTCTCAGTGGAGTTTTGGGAGGAGTAACGCTGGCGTCTCGCCTGGCTAAAGCGGAACAACCTGAACAGGCGGCGGAAGCGGCGCACACGGAAGCCGAGAGCACCGACGACGTGCTGATCTATGACGATGGTGGTAAGACGTTCGAGTTCAAGAAGGAGCCGGACGGAAAGAGCGACAAAAATGACGAGAAGAAGCCGTTGACCGCGAAGGAACTCACGGGAAAGTGGTTCGGGGAGGGCGAGAACAAAGACGGCATCCGAAAGCTGGTCGCCACAATGGACTTCGACATCAAAATCGGAGGGGATGTGAAATGGCGACTGCGGTACGAAACCGAGGAATCCAACGGGGCCGAGATTGGAATCCACGGCCTTCGGATCGAAAACGCCGCAACGGGACGCGTCGAACTTCATTTCAAGAAGACCGTTTTGGGACATCTCGCACGCGGCGAGGGAGACACGATTCTGCTGACGATCTTGCCGGAATTCGAGAACAAGAATATGCCTGGTGAAAAAGTTTACCGTCGATTCGAGGGGCTGGTCTTGCGGCGGGAGAAGTAGGGGCAACGGTCATTGCGGCACGGGTGGATGCGTTTTACGCCGACCCGAGTCGAGAGGTGAGTTCCTTGGACCGTGCGGAGATGAGTCATTGTTCGCTGGCACTCGGCCAGATCGGGGACATAGCCAGCCTGCCCCAGGTTCAGCGGGTCTGCAAAGACATGGCCTGGCGGCTGGACGAAGCGCACCAGAAGAAGGACTACGCGGAGCGGCTGACGGCGGCAAAGGACTGGTAACGACTGCCCCACATCGCGATGGGTGCGACTCCGAACCATATTCTGATCTGATTTTCAGGCAACCATAACCCAGGAGCGAGCCATGCGCATCCGAATTCTTAACCCCCGAGTGTCCGCCGCGATTGTGCTAAGCATTCTCAGCCTCGGACTCCTCGCCCGGTTCGGGGCGACCGAGCCGGAGTCGTCACTGGTTGAGCCGGCCCCGGCGCGCGCCGCGCAGGCTCCGGACGACAAGCAACCCAAGCCCGGTGCCGAGCCAGGCCAGGCAATTGTTCGGCACGTTGTCGATGTCAACAACCTGTTGACCAACCGCGGCCACATCGAGTCTCGCGAGCTCCAGGGGGGCACCTCGGTTCTGCATGGATTCCAGGCGAAGACGGGCCCCGGACCCGTGATCAAGGAGTATTCCATTTACGATCGAGGGCACGAAGCGATCCTCGTGCAACTCTACCCGGACGGCGAACAATTTCGCACACAACATCGCGACCGGAACGGCGACGGCAGTGAAACAGTCTTTTCCGCGAAACGCACCAAGGTGATCGCCAAGGGGCTGAAAGTCGATGGCGGCGTCATCGATATCATCCACCAGGAAGAAATCTGTTCCGGACGGGTGAAGGCTGGACGGTGTTGGGACGGAACCTTCCTAGTGCGTGAATACGAGGCGTTTGGGTTCAATTTTAAGTTGCACGAATACAAGGACGGCAAGCTGCTGTCGAGCGTTCCGTTCCCATTGGAAAAAATCGGCATTCCAGCGGATAAGCAACCCCACAACGAAGGAGACGGAAAATGGCGATGGACGTTCCCCGAATGGCCGAAGGCAGAGAAGCCAACAAAGCCGTGACAATCTCCCACCATAGCACAGCAACATTCACCGATCACCCTTGTCTCGGCGGATGGGATCAATTGTTTCCATGGCGCATCCAAGTCGTTTTCGTGGAGATTGATGTGCCGAATCACGCCTTCCTCTTCGATGACGTATACCGTCAGCAAAGTTAGCACCAGCCCGATCCGGACTCAGGTCGAACTGTGGCTTCATACAGCTTGGAACGCCGCGATCCGCTCAAAACTGCCCGCTACTACCAGTCGCTGCTCGATACCGGCAAGTTCGAGAACCGGGCTGCGCTCGCCCGCTATCTCGGCGTCAGCCGGGCCAGGGTAACGCAGGTTCTGAACCGCCTTTTGGAACCATCCACCACTTGAGCATCGGGAAGTTGTGCCAAGAATGGTGAGCGGTCGCCAATTGTCTCAGCAACGCTGAGACAATTGCTGTTTAGTAGCCTGTGCCAAGTGCTTGCGAGTTTCCCGGAGAAAGCCGTCATGTGGTGACACTGTTGATTCGGGCTTCCAAATCAGCCAAGGTTGAAAGGATGTCGTCGAAGCTGGCAGGCTCGGAGAGATACATGTCCCGCATCGCCTGGTAATCTCGCCGGAGCGCAGGTAGCCGCTCGTTCGGTGGGATGAGGCGGAACGTCCCTGGTTTCGCATTTTCGTAGTTCGCCCACGAACTTCCAAAGAACTGACTCTTCCATTCCACGACTCGGTTACGGATGTCGTGTCTGTCGAGAGCGATCTTTGCGGCCGGGTGCTTTGCCAGTGCCGCTGTATCAGCGTAATGGCGGGAGAACCTGTCTGGTGTCGGCTTGTCGGTCGGACGGTGGTATTCCGTGTGGAGGATCGTTGCCTTCTCCCAGAAACTCCGCTCCACCTCCAGGGCGACAACTTCGCATCGCCAATCAGGGAATGCTTCGGGCAGGACTTCGGCAACCCACGGGCGGATCGGGTGACGGCCGGTCGGTTGCTGGTCAGTGAGGGAGCCGAATTCCAGTTTGACTGAGCGTCTGAGGTACTCGAATCCGGCTGGTTGCGACGTTGGGTAGTGGAACAAGAGTACCGGCGAGTTCGTGTTCGGTTCCGTCAGAAACTCGAACCACTCTCGTTCATTCTTTCCCAGCAGTCCCTCGACCGCCGCTTCCATGACCGGCTGAATCTGGGTTCGCACGGAAATCCCGCACGCGGCCTCTGCCTTCGTCATCCACTTGTTCGCCTGATTCCGGCTCGTGCCCGCTTCAGGGAGTTTCAGGAACGTCGGGGACAGTGACAGGTCGATGTCTTCCGAGAAGCGTTCGATCACGCCGAACACCTTCGACAGTGACGTGCCGCCTTTGAACACCAGGCTACCTGCGAACTCCGACTCGAACAGGACGCCGAGTAACCAGCACACCCAAAAGTCCTTCTCCAGAACCACTGGAGAGATGTTTCGCCGAACCGCCGCCTGTTCGATGTACAGTCGGCGTTCGTCTGCTGGCAAGGCAAGGAATGCGAGCTTCATGCTTCCTCCCCGGCGAGTTCACGGAAGATTGGGTGCATCCATGCCGGGGCAAGCCTCAAATCTTTGATGAGATCCCGTCGCTTGTCTGCCGGTAGCGTGCGCCTTAGATGCGCGCGTCGCTCTGGGGTTACATGCTCCTTGCCCAGTTCGCGGAGGGCCTGGATCAGCAAACCGCTCAACCGTCCCGCCGCTGCCATGTTTCTCGCTGTCGTCCGGCGAAGCTGAATGGTGGTGGGGCCGATCTTCACCGTCCGTGTCGGGCCGTCCGTCAGGAACACCGCCTTCGCTGGCACTTGTTCGGAAAGGCCAAGTGCGTTTGCCGCATAGGCTCCAGCCGGTTGCAAACGTGTGCGGTCACGACCGGCCAAGGCCGTGGCCACGTCTTCAGCGGAAGGCGACAGCAGCCCCAGCACCGGATGCTCTTTCGGGAAGTCGTACACCCCACGCGCTAGACGGCGAATGGTGCCCTTCCCGATGAGCCGGTGCAACACGACATCGACCGCTTCCCGGCTGCCAAGATCGAGGAAGTCCGCAGGCACAAAGACGGAACCACGACCCTGGCCTTTGATAGCGTCAAGTATATGCGAATCAATGCTTTGCGGCTGTTTTCGTCTCGTCTTCATGTAAGAAATAATAGCCTGTTTTTCTTACATCGTCAAGGACCATCTGCCCGATTTGCCCAGCCAGTCCTATCAGTCCCACGCGACCTCGGCCGCGAGGTATTCGGCGATCACAATTCGGATAATGCAGGGACTGGTTGCGACAAGGTAGCGATACCGCCTTGGCTGGACCTCGATCCACGGGTAGTCTCCCTCGGCTCCAACCAGGATTCGGTGCATGGCCCTGCTTCCTACCTCCGGCCAAAGACCGCTATTGGGCGAAGCCTCGAATTCCTCTCTTGCATCCGGTGTCATGGCGCAAAGTGGAACGAAGGAAACACTGGCTGGATCGTTCAGTCGAGGCTCGTTCTGCTCGTAAGCGATGTGTGCCCTGGCAAGTTTCACGATGACGTTGCGAACCCGTTCTTCCTCGGGTTTCCAGATGATGTCTTCATCCGTTTCCATCCGTGCAGCAGCCAGCCTAGCCTTGAGTGGTGTCTTCCGTTCGAGAGTCCTCGCGATCTTCAGGCGACCAGCAATTGCCTGCTCCACCGATCCGGTTCTGGCGCATTCGATCAGGCAGGCGAGATACTCCTCGTCGAGAGAGAAGGAATTGTTGCAAGCCTTACAAGATGGCAATACGGGCAGGTTTTCAGGATATGGTTCGTCGAGAAAAACACGCGAAGGGGCGTGGTCGCGCGTCTCGTCGGGTCCGCCACAGAAGACGCACCAGCCCACATTCCGCTCATCACCGTAATTTGGTAGCTGTTGCACGTCCATTTACCCGCAGGGCTACTGCAACGACACCGGAATGGTTGGGTAAGTTCATGAATCCCAGACGAGTTTTTCGATGCCGAGACGTTTTGCTGCTTCGATTACGACATTGCGGGCGCTGCTGTCTGAGAATTTACCCGCCGATTCGGTTAGCAACGCGGCGAACGGCTTCGCATCCCGAATGGTAAAACTCCTCTCGAATACCGCCAGGAGAATCGCCTTCCAGTCGGCGGCCCGGCCCCAGCAGGCAATGCGTCCATCCGCAAGCAGTCTGCCATGCGGCTTGATGAAGACGCGAGTGACACCGACCTTTGCATCAAGGCCCAGCATACGGAACGGCTTGTCCTGATCGGCTCGCCTGGCCCTTGGATAGTCCTTGAGTAGCGAGTCTTTGATGTAAACGCGGACTTGGCCCACGGCCATGTAGCGTTGAAGTGTGCCTCCTACCTCCGGGTCCTTGGTCCAGTTCTCGTAATGCTGGGTCTTTTCTGTGGGGCCGAGCGCAAGCCAACCGATCTCGTCGGCGATTCGCCACATCCGATCCCGAAGTTGGTCGCGAATATCGTCCGGCAGATTCATTGCACCCCTCCGGGAGCCGGTGGCCTGGGATAGTCAATCTCAGGCAACTCAAGTTCGGGATCGCCGTCGCGAAGGAAAAGCGATGCTTGATCGAGCATCCATTCCCGCAGAAAACTGCCCGCCGATGCGTCGTGAAATTGGATGATCCGCGAACCAACGCCAAGATGTTCGACATCTGCTCCGCGGACGGCGCGGTCGAGATCGACAACCTCGGCAATGCGGCGCAGATCGGTGACGAAATCGAGGACAACAACTTTCGACTTGCCAGGACTAACGCGAAGTCCCCGGCCAAGCTGTTGTACAAAGATCCGCCGGCTGTGCGTGGCACGCAGGAAGATCAGCATGTCAACGTCAGGCACATCGACGCCTTCGTTGAAGAGATCGACAGTGGTTACGAAATCAAGTTGCCCGGCCCGGAATCGGGACATGAGCACGTCGCGCTCCCGCGCGTCCGTCTCCGATGAGATGGCCTCGGCCCTAAATCCGTACCGCCGCAACATGGCCGCGAAACTTTGGGCATGAATAATCGTCGGGCTGAAGACAATTCCTGCCCGCCGCTTCTCTTCCTCGAAAACCTGCTTCACCAGACGAGCCGCCTCCTCATCCCGAGTAGGAATGATGAGCCGCTTGTTGAGCTGACTGAGAGAGTAGTGATGCTTCGACATCTCCTGGACGGCTTCCCAGTCGAGATTGTCGGCAAGGAGCCGGTAATCAACATCCGAAAGGAAGCCTTGTTGAAGACCTTCGGCAATGCCGATTTTGACAAGGGCGGGGCCAAGAATCTCGTCAATGTCGTATCCGTCTCCGCGCCACGGCGTTGCCGTGACGCCACCCAGCATCGGCGGATTCAACTCCTGAATGGTTTTCTGGAACATATCGGCCCCGATGTGATGAGCTTCATCCACGAGGATCAAGCCAAAACGCGGTAGCTGCTCCAGTTTGGCAAGTGCGGACTGGACGGTTGCAAACGTGATCCCATCCCAGAATGTGGGGAATTCGCTTTCCGCCAGATGATGAGTTGAAACCCATTTGGGAAGTTGAAACCAGAATGCCTTGTGCAACTGATCGACGAGGGACCGCGTGTGTGCGAGGACAAGCACACGGCCTTCTTCAATGCAATTGTCCCGAAGCAGGTCGGCAACGACCTCGGCCATCACCATCGTCTTTCCGAGTCCGGTTGCAAGCACGATCTGGGCACGACCGGTATCGATTAACGCCCTTCGGAATCTGTCCGATACATCCTCTTGGTATGGTCTCAATGCCCGTCTGGCGGGTGGATATTCAGGCGTGTTCGCCATCATCCCCAAAAGGTTGCGGGGATCCGCGATTTGAATCTTGAGCCCCGTGCGTTCGTATCTTTGCTTCTCGGCGAGAAACGCTTCCCCCGGCGGCCGCGAAGTGGCGACCACCATCCGGTGCGCTCCATAGTATTTGGCAGCCTCGACGACTTCGGCGATGGCATCTTTTGGTGGCGGAGTCGTCCTGGTGTGCTTGCATTGAAACACCCAAAGTTCGCCACGTTGCACACCGAGTACGTCGGCTCCCTGGTCCCCGCTGCCTCCGACTAGGCGTACATCGTCGAATCCGTTTGCAAGCAAAAGGCGCGCGAGATCACGCTCAAAGGCTTGCCAAGGCCCAAGCAATAATCGTCGCTCGTCCAGGAAATTGAGTTTCGATGCGGTCACGATTGGCTGGCATCCTCCACGGTTGGCGCAAGAAGTTCGATTGCTAACTGTGCGCGAAGAAGCCGGGGCCGAAGAGTGTCTGCCAAGTCGCTCGCGTCCTGGTCGGCCAGCCATACGGCGTCAGCGAGCAGGCTCTCGAAATGTCGAACCACCTGCGTCTGAGCTGCCTCGGTGGCGAGAGGCCGACCGTAGTCAAGGGTGGCGTATGCGTCATCCCAGCACTTTCCATCGAGAAAAAGTTCTGGATGGCTGGAGAAGAAGTCGCTCGTGACCCGTGCAGAGGCGTATTCAAGGAATCGCCCTTCGAAAATGACTCCTTGGGGATTGCCGGCAGCACGGGTGGCCATTTTCTGAAAGATCGCGTCCTGGTCAGAGGAAGGCAGTTCGTTGAAAAGGGCCAGTGCGTCCGTCGCGTCGATGTTGCTCCGCAAAGTGCCAGCGATGTCGAGTAGAACCTGCCGTGCCTGATTACCGAGTTCAACTGCATCCAGCGCATGGACAGTGGCATACCTTTCACGAAGTTCGGACAGGACCGCAGCGAAGCTGGCGGAGCCTGGGTTTCCGCGAAGGAAATCCATCGCTGACCATGACAGCTCCGCGAGAAGTGCGTCAAGCGGCGTCATCGTTGCCGAAGCGAAAACGGAATGTCTCGGGTTTACAAGAAACTCGTGGATACCGCTCGGTTGCGCACGGAGTGACCAGGGCTTTCCCGTGCTTGCAAGTGTCGGGTGCGATTCGAGAACCTCAAGCGCGCGAATCTCCCACCGTTGATTGGTCGAGTCACTGCGGTATTCACCGCCAAGGCTTGCGATGGGTATTTCCGGTGACGGCGGTGTCGCGACAGCAGGCGGTGATGTACCAGTGGAACCGCCCGGAGGCGTCGGCGTAGTCGGCCCGAATCCATCCAGCGTATCTCCGGGACCTGGAGTCGGACTGCCGCCAGTCGCACCCGTGCCCGCTCCGGGCGAAACTAGAAGTTGACGGTCGGCTTCCTCGACGAGTTCCCACCATTTTGCGTCGGTCTGGTGTCCGGGATCGCCCTCATGGAATTTTTTCGCCATGTCCTCGGCGCGGTCGTTATCAGGGACAATCAGGAGACGCGCGTAGCAACCCGCCACTTTCGGCTTGGGCGAAGATCGCCGGAAAACCTGAAACAGCTTGAAGAGCGGAGAGTTGTTTGGCCCGAAGCCAGCTTCCTCCGCTTTGTCGGGACGAAGCGGCCCTTCGCCGCGAACTACCCGCACCATGTCCTCCCATGCCGGATCGGTACGGTCGAACCGATCCTTCGTGTAGGTCACACGGCAATGGTCCATGTGGATTTCGCCAACGATGCGGCCACGCTGGCGCGGGTCGTCGATTGGATACTCAGGCTCGACATTCTCTCCATCCATCCACTGGAAGAGATCCTTGTTAGCGATTTCGATCTTCCTGCCGTGGCGAAGCAGATCGATTCCGTAATCGGTCTTGCTAAGGTAGCGTTGAATGCCGATCCAGCCGCGGATTGACCGGTGGCGCGGCATGATGTCGCCGTTCGAGAGGCACGACGGGCACACCGTCTCGTCGGTCGGAAGCCATTGCCAGCATTTCTTGCAAAAAGGCCGATCAGGCAGATGAAGGTCGATGACCTGATAGCTGCTGACGGTGCCGAACCGGGCGGTGGTGACATCCCGTGCCGAGTTCCCTTCACCTCCCCAAACACAGTGCTGACGACCTTGTCAGGCGGTACGCATCAAACGGTGAGGTTTTTCAGGACTTCCAGGATGTAGTTGGGATCGAGAGCAGCTTTAAAGCGTTTGTTTTTCGCGCCGAGTTTC
>JAYSUV010000724.1:0-7716 GCA_043718945.1 Planctomycetota bacterium | reverse complement strand
ATCCGCAGATCGTCATCGAGGACAGCACCGGCAAGATTCTCAACTTCTACTACATCCCCGAACGGGCGATCGTGGAAGTCGAAGAGGGGGCTCATGTGTCCGCCGGTACGGTGGTCGGTAAGACTCCCCGCGAAGTCGGCGGAACCCAGGACATTACCGGGGGTCTGCCCCGCGTCACCGAACTGTTCGAAGCTCGCAAGCCCCGCGATCCGGCGGTCATCGCCGAAATCGATGGGGAAGTCGAGATCATGCTCGAGAAGAAACGCGGCAAGCGGGTCATCGTTGTGCATGGTCCGAATGGCGTCGATCGCGAACATGTGGTGCCGCACGGGAAACCGCTGCTGGTTCACACCGGCGACCTCGTACGGTCCGGCGACGCTCTCGTGCGTGGTCCTCTGGTTCCCCACGATATCCTGCGAGTTAGTGGGGAAGAGGCCGTGCAGCACTATCTGCTGCAAGAGGCCCAGAACGTCTACCGTGCTCAGCGTGTGGAAATCGACGACAAGCACATCGAAATCGTCGTCTCACAGATGCTCCGCAAAGTCCGCGTCGACGATGTCGGCGACACCGATCTGCTCCCCGGCATCGTGATCGACAAGTTCGAATTCCGCCGCCAGAACCGCGGCCTGATGCTCAAGGGCCGGATCACCGATCAGGGCGATACGGAATTCCAACTCAACGAAATGGTCCCGCTCGCCACGATCGAGGAAGTCAACGCTGCGATCGAAGCCGACGGTGGCAAGCCCTGCAAGCACGGCAAGCCTCGTCCTTCCAAGGCCAGCACCCAGCTGCTCGGAATTACGAAGGCCGCCGTATCGAGCGAAAGCTTCATCTCGGCAGCCAGCTTCCAGGAAACGACTAAGGTTCTCACCGAGGCCGCGCTAGCGGGTAAGGTCGACAATCTGGTCGGACTGAAGGAAAACGTCATCTTGGGTCACTTGATCCCGGCGGGCACCGGCTTCCACAACCACCAGTCGTCGGAAGTCCGTATTCGTCCAGAAGCTCAGCAAGAACTGCGAGACGAGCATGCCCGCGTGTTGGCCGCTCGCCGCGACATGCTGAACGAGTCGGAAGAACAACAGCGTCAGGCGGGTGCTGCGGGCATGGGTGGCCCCCAGATTCCGTCACTGCGTGATCTGCTGCCAGACGAGTGATTCCGCGTGAGTGAGTTCAGAATCGATCAAACGCCCCGAGGAGTTCCTCGGGGCGTTTTTCATGAAATCACCGCACCACCTTGCTGTCTGCATGGGCAACGGAAATGATATCAGTCGCGTGCAGCGGGATTCTTCCCGATCATCACAGGGTGGGTGTCACTCGAGCACCCCCGATGGCATCCATCTGGTGCGACGACAATTGGAGATTGATCTGATGCGATGGCTTTACCTCTGTCTGTGGTTAGCGATTCCTTCTGTTTTGATTGCGGAGGAACGCCCGGTCACGCTGTCGCCAGCGGATGCGATTCATCGCTACGTCGCCCGCGCGGAGCCGGACTTCGCCTGGAAACTCGCGCAGACGATCACGACACCTCAAGGCACGGTGCAGCGTTTGGAGCTGACCTCCCAGAAGTGGCAGGGGCTCGTCTGGAAGCATGCCCTGCTGGTCTACGAACCCAAAGTCGTCGACCACCCGGATCACATGCTGCTGTTCGTCACCGGTGGTTCGACGGACGGTGTTCCCAAGGACAAAGACCTCGGCATGGGCCTCGCCTTGGCCGAACGCTGCGGAGCCCGAGTGGCCACGCTCCACGCTGTCCCCAACCAGCCGCTCCTGGGAGATCGCTATGAAGACGACCTCATCACGGAGACGTGGCTCAAGTACCTCGAAACCGGTGACGACAGTTGGCCGCTGCTGTTCCCCATGGTCAAGAGTGCGGTCAAGGCGATGGACGCCCTCGAACAGTTCTCCCTGGAGCAGTACCAGATCAAGCCGAAGGGGTTCGTCATCACCGGAGCCTCCAAACGCGGCTGGACCAGTTGGCTCACTCCGGTGGCCGACAAGCGCGTGATCGCCACCGCCCCGATCGTGATCAACATGCTCAACTTCCCCGAACAGATGAAATACCAGCTCGAAACCTGGGGCAAGTACAGCGAGCAGATCAACGACTACACCAGCAAGGGACTCATCAAACCCAGTGGCACCGAGACCGTTCGCGAGAAGCAGCTGATGAACATGATGGACCCTTACAGTTACCGAAAGCAGCTGACCCTGCCCAAGTTGATGGTGGTCGGGACCAACGATCCGTACTGGGTCGTGGACGCCATGAATCTGTACTGGGATGGACTGGAAGGACCGAAGTACACCTTGCAGGTGCCGAATGCCGGGCACGGGCTGGATGATGGACGTGATGCGGCTCTGACCACGGTCGCCGTCTTCTTTCGGCATCAGGCGGGTGGCCTCGAACTGCCGAAGCTCGACTGGAAGTACGCCGCCCAGTCGGACGCTGTCCATCTCGCCATGACTGCGAACCCCGCCCCCGTCGGCGTTCGCTTCTGGACGGCCGACTCCGAGGACAAGGACTTCCGCGACTCGAAGTGGACCTCCCAGCCGCTGAGCATTGCGAACGGTACGTTCAACGGCAATCACCCGAAGTCCGGCCAAGGACACGTCGCCATTTTCGGCGAGTACCAGTACAAACTTGGGGCACTCACTTACTCGCTGACGACGCAGGCCTATCGAGAGTAGGCGACTCGGCAGAGATTCGGATCACGCGCCGAGCGTTCCGACCAATTCATCAAGGTACTCCGCTCGTTGGACGTGTGCTAACTCGCGCTGAGCGTGTGCGCGGCGGGTTGCCAGTTCGGTCAGGAACGGGGCATCGAAGCGTTCCGAATGGGCCAAGGCGTTCTCGCTGTTGGCCAGCAGCTTGGTCCACAACTCGATATCCCGCTGTTGCTTTCTTAGCAGTCGATTGTGATACCAGTCGCCCTTGAGTAATGAGTCGAGAGTGAACATCTCGCGAACTTGCGGGTCGGTTTCGTCCATCCCTTCGTACTGTCCGTGAGCCATGATCGACAGCAAGGCCCGTAGCGGAGGGCAGGCGTCTTCGATCGAGCCATCCTCGAAGTATTGCAGCGCCACGCGCTCGTAGGCTTCCATGATGTACTTCACCCCATCGGCGTACGACGCGGGGTCTTGCTTCTCCGGTTGCAGGATGTGAGAGTCGAACACCTTGTCCGGGTTGTCGAAGATGCGGGCGAAGAAGTGTTTCACGAAGCGCTCGGTGATTCGGTAACCCAAACGCCGCGAGGGGATTATTTCGCTCCCGCAATCCGTGTCGGACACCTTTTCAAGGTACTTATGATCGATCAAGTATTGCGGCTCGCGCTCGTCCTCCGACATCCGGCACCACACCTCGGGCACCAGCAAACTGATGTCATGATCGAACCGCGAGTTCGGCCCCACATGCCCGGCCGCTGAGGAGAATCCCGACAGGTTGGTCAGGATCATCGACACCAGTGCCGCGTTGAGATCCGCCGTCGTCCGCAGCGCGTTGAACGGAGCCTTGGTCAGGGCCCCTTCGCTGCCCGCTGCAGTGGTCGAAGGACTCTTGCCCGTCAGCGAGCAGATGTAGTCCATGAACAGCTCGGGCAGCTCCTGGTAATGGATCGGACCATACACGGCGAGGCTGCGAATGTTCTTGGCGAGGTCCGGCGGGTTGTTGCGTCGACCGCTGATCACCGCATTAACGGGCAAAGGAACCGGCTGGTCAGCGGGGATTTGGCGGTAGAGACGCACACCCATCTCGGCGATGTACTTGTCGAGTGGGCGCACCAGATCGGGCCGATCTTGCAAATAGCGAGGGTTCTTGGACGGCACGCCATTGATGCGGCGGGGATTGTCGGAGCAGACGATGTACTCCCCTTCACCCTGCGAAGAACCGTGTCCCATCGACTGCAACAACTCCTGCATCGGCGGTGTAAAGGCGTCGAAGTCAACCACCTTGGACAGCATCTCCTGAACCGTGGAACGCGACCGCCAAATGGCCCTGTTTCATGACAAGGTCCAGCTGCTCAATGCGGGCCTGAGCCAGATCGAAGGGTTCCGCACGCTCCCTCCCGCAGCGACGTTCTATGTCTTCCCGAACGTCAGCGAGATTTGTGAGCGCCTGGGCATCACCAGCCACGGGCTCGCGCTCTATCTGCTGGAAGGGGCCGATGACCAGTTCGGTGTCGCTTGCCTGGGCGGTGAATGCTTCGGGGCCGCTGGGGCCGGGTTCCTCCGCTTCAGCTGCGCCGAGCCGAATAACCGGTTGCAACAAGCCATCGACTTCATCCCCGTCGCGCTCTCGCGAACGGACCGCATCGCCGCGTTTCTGGAAGCCAGGCCGCAGTACCAGATGAAGTGACAGAAATGAACACCACTGACGGTGTCAATGAGGCGTGGAATCCGCACCGAGTCGAGGCGAATACTTCGTAAAACTCGTCGACAGGGTGAAGAAGTGCGATATCGTGAGAAAGGTGTCCAACAGGAGCGGGGGAATATTGCTGAAAC
Organism: Planctomycetota bacterium; assembly: GCA_043718945.1. Classification (GTDB taxonomy): domain Bacteria; phylum Planctomycetota; class Planctomycetia; order Planctomycetales; family Planctomycetaceae; genus TH-plancto1. Next base: position 3,225 of record JAYSUV010000724.1, on the reverse strand, counting down.
GAAGTGAATTCATTTGGATTGCGTCCTCGGTCGCCACCATCATCTTGGTGATGTGTGGACTTAGATATCGTGCCTCATTCCATCCCGTTTGTCGTGTGGTCACTGAGGTGACGGACCTCTTGGCAAAACTTGATGAAGATGCCATCGGTTCCTTCACGATCCACAACGAGGGCCAGGCGGCGTTGGACTACAAAGTCATTCCGAGTTGCCAGTGTACGAAGATCTTTCCCAAATCGGGCAGGGTTGAACCAGGACATTCGGAGTCCGTTCAAGTCGAGATCACTCCCCAGAAGGCCATCAATGCGGTTCGTCCGGTCATGATCGAGATTCAGACGAACGATCCCGATGAAGCCAGCCATCGTGTCGGTTTTACTGTGACCAAGTCGTTGCCTTGGAGCGGTGTGTCCGGGAGTACCAGTTTCGGCGTCATGACACAGCGGAATTACCAGGGGCAGGTCAGAACTCTCGAGCTCAGTGCCTTATCAAATGCCCCCGCCCCGCAATTGACGGTCGTGGGACAACCGGGCTACGTGATTGCCAAAGTGGTTCCTATCGAGACTGACAAGTGGCGCATCGAATTTAGCTTACAACCGGAGATACCCATCGGGCAGTACACGACGACTTTTGCCATCGGTACTGCGAAACATCCGGAGATCGCACAGATACCGGTCTTTCTGCGCATCACCGAAAATGTGGCCATTCGTCCCACGATGACGATGCTTGGTGCCGACGAAGCTGATCCGGTCACTGTCGAGATTCGCGGTGTCGATTGTGATTTAGACGCTTCCGCTGTTAGCGTGGGAGAGGTTTCCGGTCTCCGGATGATCTCAACACTGCAGATGACTCCCCGTCGAGTGAAACTCTCCTTGGATATCAGTCGTGAGTATCGAGCGAAACTGCCCCAGAGAATTCGCATCATTGCAGAAGATTTGGGTGAGGCGGAACTCTTCTGTATCCGATCCAGCACTCGCCCCCAGATCGATCGCAAAGTCACCCAGTCGAATCCAGAAAGAATACAGCCATGAGACAGCTATCCGTCGTGACGATCTGGCTCGTCCTGTGTTCGGCGACGTGGGGAGTGGCCGCTGACCATCCCGTGTTTGACCGCCAGAAAGCCCGAGACCAGCGGCTGTCGAAGTACACCCTCGAACTGGAGCAGTACGGGGTCATTCGAAAGGACTTTGCAATGGAGCGGATGAAAGAGCGGTTTCGTGATGAGAAGTATGGTGATCCAGTGGATGAAGCGCGATACGCCGAGCCATTGCCCCCCAGCGATGCGGACGGGTACACCGATGCGTCGTTCCGGTTCGCATTAGTCATCGATGTCTTTGATAAACTCACACACGGTCACCGCCGGACTCTTCCGCAAGACCACATGCCGTTCGCTTTCCCGCGGTTGCCTTCGGAAATTCGTTTCACGAATGCCTCTGGCTTTTCAGAAGCTCTCACCGACCCGGCATCCTCGATTTACACCGTGGCGCAAGACCACGGCACTCTTCAGTACCGACGCACGATTTGGGAATGGTGCTGTGGATTCGGGCTGACACGGTATCTCGTCGAAAGTACACCGGTTACCGAGAAAGACCTGGGGAACGGACTGACCGAGTGCGTGGGCGTGCTAAACCTGCCCTTCATGGGACCGGGAAAGTTTCATGCGGAGATCGATTCACAGGACATCGTGCGTTCCTTGGTTTTCATCAAGGAGACGTACTCCAAGGACACCGTGATTCACACGGTGACGACGACAGGACAGTATCGCGTTGGAGCGGATGTCGTGGCGGACAAAGGTGACTTTGCTCGTGAAATCCCCTTTCAGTCCGTGGATGGGCAAGAATTTCGCCGAACTGAGATCGACGATGGGTTCACCACCCAGCTGACTTCCATGACGGTCGGGCTGACAGTGGAAGAATTTGGGGGCCGGTCGCGCATTAAAGAGGTGCCGACGAACGCTTTGTTCTCGGATCTGACCAATGGCAAGGCGAAGCTTCCACCGCGAGCCGGGGTCAAGCCTCCTCAAAGCTCAGGCAGTCGCTTCTGGCTCTTCACGCTGAATCTGGCAGCCCTTGTCGGATTCAGCTTGTACTTGTGGCGCAAACGATCGCGTCCGAGTCCCGCCCCCTCTCCGGAGCATTGACATGAAGTGGTTTGTGGGTTCTCTCTTGGTCTTGTGTCTGGTGTTCCAAACAGTCAATTGGCAGCAATCCATGGCTCAGGCAGCATTTCCTGATTGTCCCTGTTCGCAATCGAGTAGCTCTTGGGGTTTGCTGGGGGGACTGGAGTGCGCCCACGGACCGGACACAATGCGGAATGTCGGGCCATGAAGGAGTTCATCAAACTGCATCCACAGTCCGGGACATTCGAGAAACTCTCCATGTGTCAGGAAACGAACGGTGGGGTGAGCGTCACCTTGACGGATCCGGTTTCCGGAGCCACTGGGACGTTTGCCTGCAAGTGCTACGAGTGTGGACAGCCCGACGAGAATGGGATTGTTGGAAAATGCGAGGGGTATCGAGTCTATTATGAGGCGAAGTGCGGGCTGTTGGAGACGGGCACTCAGGGGAACTGCGTGACTCACGACAGTCTGAATGAAGAAATCCCCGCCGCAGATTACACGGTCATGTCGAACTTCAACAACATCCCTTGCGATTACACCAGCGGCTTCCAAACGAAACAGGAATGCGTCGGCATCGGTTTTAGCAGGAAGGTGGTCTACTCCTGTTTACAGCCGTATGGACCGACGCAATGCATAGTCGACACCCTTTCAGCGGTTCCACATCCGAAGCGGATCATCAAACTTTGCGGACCGGAAATCGGTAGCTGACCACTCGGCGACGACATCGGCAACCGATCGGACGGTAAGCTCGTGAATCTTACGAGCAATTTCTGATTCCCGGCACGTTGTTTGCCTTTTACTGCGTCTGTAAGCAGCAGATCCGGTCTGGACAGGCAATTCTTGCGGTTTTCTTCGGGTTCACCCAAGGTGACTGCGAGACTGTTGGGCAGGGCTGCTCAAGGGTTGGGCATGGGGCCAAACTCAAAATCGGTCGGCATGAGTTGACGGACCGTCTCTGGGGCATCATAAAAGTGACCCGGCTGTCGGTGGAGCGCTCGACTTCGGCAACCGGCGGGGATCGTCCCCGCCTCCCGGAAAGCATGCAGACGCCTCGCCTCGCGATTTCGTTCTGGAGACATTGATGAGTTCGTCGTCGAAGTACAAGTTGGAGT
>JAYSUV010000723.1:0-2785 GCA_043718945.1 Planctomycetota bacterium | reverse complement strand
CGGGGACCGGGCTGCGCGTGCCGGTCGAGGGTACGCTGACAGCGCTGGCGGAGCGGCATGAGAGATTCCTCGGGCGGCTCAGCACCGACGGGTTCCGTCCCGTCCCGCCGCTGACGAAGTTCAAGGTCGTGAGCTACCGCCGGGGATTTGAACCCGCTTCACCGCAGGTTGCAGCGTTCCAGTTGCTACAGCCCGATTTCTCCAAACCGCGCGCGTTCGACACGGTCACGAAATCGAGGCACGTCGCTGGAATGCTTCGATGTGCCGCCCAGCAAGCCGCGAAGCTCAATGGTTGGAGCGATGAACGAATCGCCCACTTTGTCATGGGTCACGGCGAATCACGCGGTGAAGCTCATCTGCCAGTGGGGCAAGTGCGACTCGCCTACCTCCCCCTTCCGAGCATTGAACGGCGAGGCACACGCGGAAATGTCGTGACTGCGGTACGGCGGGCCTTGCTGACGGTGTGGGGAGGGCTCGGGGCCGAAGAGATCCGATGGGCTCAGCGAACTCTCAGCGGAGCCGCACTGATCGATGAATCGAGCAAGTCGACATCGGCCATCCTTTCGAATATGCCGCTCAGTGACTGGTGCGTTCGTCAGTATGTGCCACGAAACGGTGCGTCCGAGTGGGCGACCGTCACTCCCGTGGTGTTGCCGGGATATGATGACCCCGATCATTTCCGGAAGCGGTTGAATCGACGCGAGTCAAAGCTCGACTCGACCGAACAGCGACGGTTGCTCGACAAATTGGATGCGAGGATCGACGGGTTATTGCGAAAAGCGATTCGGCAAGCGGGCTATTCAGAGGAGCTGGCTGCCCATGCCCAGCTGGAGTGGAGAACCGTCGGATACCTCGCGGGTGTCGACCTGGCTTCTCGCTATGAGCCACCTCCGCATTTGAAAAAGTTCTCGCGGTATCACGTCAAGGTTCGATGGTGTGATGCGAGCGGAAACGCAATGAGGATTCCCGGCCCGATGTGTCTGGGTGGAGGTCGATACGTCGGCCTCGGCCTGTTTGCAGCATTGGATGGGGAACGATCGAGTGAGACAGGTTCTCTTCCTCCCTCTCCCCCACAATCGACATGACTTTCGGAGCAGACTTCACTGTGGGGGAGAGGGCCGGGGTGAGGGGGCGATAGACTCGCGTGTGGCCCCCTCACGCTAGCCCTCTCCCCCGCAAATGGCACAGGGTGACAGACACGTCGTTCGCGGGGGAGAGGGGACCGGAAACTTGTGCCCCCCATTGTGGCGGGGCTGAACAGACATTCGCCAAAGCGTTGCTAGTTCCTCGATGACCAGGCACTCTCGCCTGCCATCACACTCCCACCCCCAGCTCCCAGAGGGCCCACCCGATGAGTTCCCGCTCAGATTCCGTAGATGACTCGCTCATCCCCGTACGAATGCTCAACGAGTTCACGTATTGCCAGCGGCTGGGGTATCTCGAATGGGTACAGGGGGAGTGGGCCGAGAATATCGAAACGCTCGAAGGGACGTTCGGGCATCGCAATGTTGATCATGCCGATCGGCGGTCGTTCGACGGGCCGGGGGTAGGGGGGTTAGAGGTCAGTGGGGAGGGGTTAGTGAAAGAGGGAAGTGACAAGGGACAAGTATCAAGTGACAAGGATGACGGCCACGAGCCGGCCAGCCCTTTGGCACTTGCCCCCTTGGCACTTGGCACTTCACCCTCTCAACCGCCCCCCTCCATTCACGCCCGCTCACTCACCCTCTCCGCCCCGCTCGAAGGCATCCTGGCCAAGCTCGATCTCCTCGAACTCGATGGCACCAGCGCCACCCCCGTTGACTACAAACGCGGCAAGCTCCCCGATGTCCCCGAAGGAGCCTACGAACCCGAGCGCGTTCAACTCTGTGCCCAAGGTCTCATCCTCCGCGAGAACGGCTACGACAGCTGCGAGGGCATTCTGTACTTCATCGAGTCGCGCCGCCGCGTGGTGATCCCGTTCACGGAGGCACTGATCGCCCGCACGCGCGAACTGGTCATCCAGTTCCGCAACACCGCCAATGCCGGTCGCCTGCCCCCACCGCTCGACGACAGCCCGAAGTGCCCGCGCTGTTCACTCGTGGGCATCTGCCTGCCGGATGAGACGAACCTGTTGCTGAGAATGGCGGAGGAGGGGGGAAGTGACAAGGGGCAAGTACCAAGTGACAAGGAAGAAGGCTTCGATCCATCCATCCCCATGTCACTTGCTCCCTTGTCACTTGACACTTCTCCTCTTCCCCGCCGCCTGCTCCCCGCCCGTCACGACGCCCTCCCGCTCTACCTCCAGGACTACGGCCTCTCCCTCGGCAAAAGTGGGGACCGCATGGTCGTCAAGAAGAAGGGCGAGGAGATCAAGTCGGTCGCCATCAAAGACATCTCGCAAGTCTGCCTCTTCGGCAACATCTACGTCACCGAGCCCGCCATCCGAGACCTCGCCACGCGCGGCGTGCCCCTCTGCCACTTCTCCTACGGAGGCTGGTTCTATGCCGTGACGACCGGGCTGGGGCACAAGAATGTCGAGCTCCGCATCCGCCAGTTCGAGATCGCCGCTCAAGCGGCCCCCTCTCTCGAACTCGCCCGCCAGTTCATCATCGGCAAGATCAAGAACTGCCGCACCCTGCTGCGTCGACATCTCTCCGACGACTCTCCCTCCGACTCTTCCTCCCCTCTCCCCCTGGGAGAGGGGCCGGGGGTGAGGGCCGAGCCACCAGACAACTCCCGAAAACAGGCTTCCCCCGCCCGCACCAAACTCCTCTGGCAACTCAACGAACTCATCGACAAAGCCGCC
>JAYSUV010000722.1:0-2790 GCA_043718945.1 Planctomycetota bacterium | reverse complement strand
CCGAGTTGACTCCGGCCTCTCACATGGGAATAATCCGATGCAAGTCACCGTCGTCACTCACTCAGGTTCCAAAATGATTCGCCGCCGCTCGCCCTACTCGATCTCATTCTTCTCGGCAGCGACGTGTCATACCTGTTGATCCGCAGTTCTTTGCGATCCGCAATCTTGGTCAACCTGTCTTTGTGTCATCCTGTCTCAACGACGTGATTCACCCCCACTGAACCCCCAATTCGACTGGAACACCCGCTCCGGGAACCGCTCACGGTCTGTTCGTGTTTGGCTCTCTGAGTCTCCTGATCGAGGTCCGTGTGACCCCGACCTACCGAAGGTCCAGACGTTGTTTGATTTCCCACCGCAACACGCGGAAGACCCAGACGGAACCAAAGGTCCGGATGACCTGACTGGTTCCACAAACCCACCACCGAAAGACGACGACATGACGCCTGCATTGTTGGATGCTCCTCAGATTAAGACCCGCCCCGTGGCGGCCCCCACGGACCTCCCGGCCAAGCTCGAAAAAGACTTGGTCCAGGTCTTCAAGCTCTTGGCCGACGAGACCCGCCTCAAGATCCTCATGTACCTCATGCGGGAAGGCGAACTGCACGTCACCGCTCTGTGCGAGCGGCTCGGCCAGAGCCAGCCAGCGGTCAGCCACCACCTTGCCCTGCTGCGAGTGGCCGGGATGATCGAGCCACGCCGCGATGGCAAGCACAACTTCTACTCGATCCAGAAGGACCACTTCCACACGATCATGGGCGAGCTCTTCTCGAACATGATGAACGATGGCAAGACGGTCGGCTTCGGTGAATTCCTGGTGACCCAGCAGAAGTAGTGGCGAGCGGGGTGGCGTCAGCCCCCTGGTTCTGCCTGCCACTGTCGTACGCGAAATCAAAGGCGGCTGCTCCTCCCCGAGCAGTCGCTTTTTTTGCGCGCTCCGGTCTGGTAAAAATGCCTCGTGGGATAGGCTTCCAGCCTGTCATTTCTTTAGGCCAGCAGGCTCGGACTGACAGGCTGGAAGCCTCTCCCACGCCCTCATCCCAACTGTCCAGCGACCCTCATTCCCGCTTCTTGAAATCCCGCATCTGACGGGTGAGACTCAAGCCCATGCCCAAACCTGCCAAACTCGCCCTCCTCGATGGCACAGTTTACACCGGCACTGCTTTCGGCGCAGACGGCGAAGCATTCGGCGAAGTCTGTTTCAACACCAGCATGACCGGCTATCAGGAGATTCTGACCGACCCGTCGTACAACGGCCAGATCGTGGCGATGACTTACCCCCAGATCGGGAACTACGGGGTCAACGCCGACGATGTGGAGAGCGGCAAGCTCGCGATCAAGGGATTCATCGTCCGCGAACTCTGTCACGAGCCGAGCAACTTTCGCTCGACCGAATCGCTGGGTGACTACCTGAAACGCAACGGAGTCGTCGGGATCGAGGGGATCGACACCCGCGCCCTCGTGCGCAAGCTACGGGTCAAGGGGGCCATGACCGGCGTCATCTCGTCGGTCGATCTCGATGATGCGTCGCTGATCGCCAAGGCGCAGAAGTCGCCCGACCTGATCGGTCGCGATCTCGTGAAAGAAGTCATGCCCGAGAAGGCCGCCGACTGGTCGTCCAAGCTGCACCCACTCGCCACCGAACTGACCCCGCTGCCGGAGAAGGTCGCCGCTGGACACGAGCCGCACGTGGTCGCGATCGACTATGGCATGAAGTGGAACATCCCCCGCCACCTCAAGGAAATGGGCTGCCGCGTGACCGTCGTTCCCGGCACAATCACAGCTGAGGAAGTCCTCGCCCTCAACCCCGATGGCGTGTTCCTCTCGAACGGCCCCGGCGACCCGCGCCCGCTGACTTACGCCATCGACACCATCAAGGGCCTGCTCGGCCAGAAGCCCATCTTCGGCATCTGCCTGGGCCACCAACTCCTCGGCCTGGCCCTCGGCGGAGAGATCTACAAGCTCAAGTTCGGCCACCGCGGAGCCAACCAACCGGTCCTCGACAAGACCAGCGGCCGCGTCGAAATCACCAGCCAAAACCACGGCTTCGCCCTGCAACCCGACACCCTCCCGGCCAACGTCGAAGTGACCCACATCAACCTTAACGACCAAACCGTCGAAGGCATCTCCAGCCAAACCTACCCCGCCTTCAGCGTCCAATACCACCCCGAATCCAGCGCCGGCCCGCACGATAGCCACTATTTATTTGGAAGGTTTCGCGGCCTGATGGGGGCGTAGCCCGGTAGGACGGGCCCATTGGCCCGTCCCCGCTGTGGGTGACCGACCAAGCTCAGTCCACATGGGCAGCCAATCCCTCCCGCCCCATGTCACCCGCTCTTGACGCTCGGGCGTCGCTCGGGGACGGGCAAGAGTGCCCGTCCTACGGGTCTACCCCATCTCCGCTTGCAACCGCCGATAGTTCCTCGCCACCGTCTGGCTCGACGGATGGTCAGCACCCCCGAGTCACATCGTCAGCGCCCGGAGCGTACGACGGAGATCTGCCCCCGAGAGCGGCACGGCGTCAGCCTGCCGAGGCCCCCGCCGTGGCGAGTTGGCGGAATTCATCTCAGTGACGCGCGAGACCGATTCGCGACTGGCAGTGGATCACGCGGGGAGACCGAGAACGCCTCAGCAGGCTCACGTCGTGCCGCTCCCGGTGGGGTGGCGGGGTCAGGAGGCTTTGCGGATGGCCCCGACCGGAGTGGGTGTGATGAGGTTTGGGTCTCGTAATTCAGCGTCTGGGTGAGAGTGGCCACTGGCGGGTCACGTCACCCCACGCCGGGGCCATCCGCT
>JAYSUV010000721.1:0-2795 GCA_043718945.1 Planctomycetota bacterium | reverse complement strand
GACTCCGAAAGACTCCGAGGGGTGGCACGAGCGGGCTCGCACTTGGATTGCCTTGAAGCAATATGACAAGGGGATGGACGATCTGGATCGGACCATCGTGCTGAATCCGAAACATGGTCCGGCGTATGGCAATCGTGCGATGGTCTGGTTACAGCGGAACGACACGGAAAAGGCCCTAACGCAAATCAATATCGCCCTGAAACAGAACTCGAAAGACGCCTACGCCTACAACAAGCGGGGGGAAATTTATACGCGTCGCGGGAATCACATCCGGGCACTCGCCGATTTCACGAGTGCCTTGAAGATCGATCCGAAGCACCACGATGCCCTTTGGAATCGCGGGCAAACCCAGATGACTCTCGGGAAGATCCCCGAGGCCCTGGCCGATTTCGAGCAGTTGGAAATACTCGATCCGAATTCGTACCTGCCTCCATTCAACCGCGCCAGAGTTCACTTCTTACGGAAGGAAAAAGACCAGGCCTTGGCCGAACTCGACGAAGCACTGCGGCGCGCCCCCGATGAGCCGGATATCTTTGCTCTGCGAGCTGACCTGTGGGAAGAATATATGGAGCCGGACAAGCAGCTCGCCGATTTGAATCGTTGTATTGAGCTGGGGCGGGTGGGAGCGAACATTTATGTCGAACGCGGGAATGCCTTTAGAATCAAGAAGGAATATGACAAGGCGACTGCGGACCTGCAGCACGCCATCTCGATCGATTCTCAGAATCTCTACGCCTACGCGAATCTCGCGATTGTGTATGAGGATTTGAAACAATACGACAAAGCCATCGCCGAAATGGACACATGCCTCCGTCTGCATCCCGGGTCTGCATGGGGATGGAACATTCGGGGGTGGAGCAAGTATCGCCAGCAGGATCACGAGGGAGCCATTCTCGACTTCGACGAAGCACATCGGCTGGATCCAAAATACGCCAACCCACTCACGAATCGAGGACTTTGTTGGCAGGCAAAGCACGAGTATGAAAAGGCGATTGCGGATTTTGATGCCGTACTCCTGTTGGGGATTCCCGCGTCCGATGCTCGAAACCATCGCGGCATGCTGCATAATCGGATGGGACACTACGACTGGGCGAGGGGCGATTTCCACATCATGGTGGAGCGATATCCGCTTTCTCCCGACGGGTGGAATAGCCGGGCGTGGCTGTTTGCCACATGTCCCGAAGCCTCGATTCGAAATGGCCCGCAAGCCATTGAGGATGCTCAACGAGCCTGCGAAATCACCAAGTGGTCGGCCCCGAACATTCTCGACACGCTCGCAGCTGCATACGCGGAAGTGGGGCAGTTTGACAAAGCCATCGAGTGGCAGCAAAAGGCGAGCGATCTCGCCCCGAAGGGGGATAAAGCCCTTTACCTGGAGCGGCTGGAACTGTTTCGCCAGGGAGTCCCCTACCGGGAGCCCCCGCCCGCTCGCCCTGCACTTGCGCAGCCAGCGTCGCCGTAACGACTGACAGGGAACGGCCATGCAGAGGCGGGGGCGGGCCGACGTACTTGACCGTTGGATCGCCGCTACCGGTGCGAGAGCCGCATACTCGACTGCTAACGGCCTCGCACGGTTCCCGGTATACTCTCTGCGTGCCCCCCACTGCTCTTGTTGAGAACTGTCCCGTGAGTTTTTCCCTGCCCATTCTGAGTGACTCCCCGTCGATCGACATGACCGGTCGGCCCAAAGGGTCATACTGCTTCATCAGCTTGGGTTGCCCGAAGAACCTCGTCGACAGCGAGAAGATGCTGGGGCAGCTGGCGCTCGACGGGTACACGCTGGTCACGAAGCCGGAGGAAGCCGATTTCGTCATCGTCAACACCTGCGGGTTCATCGAGCAGTCGCGACAGGAATCGAAGGCCGTCATCCGCGAGATGCTGGAACTCAAGGCCCAGGGAAAAACCCGTGGCGTGATCGTCGCGGGGTGCCTGCCCGAGCGGGTCGGCGGGGCCGCTTTGCTCGAAGAAATGCCCGAGATCGATCATGTGGTCGGGGTCTTTGGTCGCGATGAGATCGTGTCGGTCGCCGATCGACTGATCGCCGGGATGCGCGAGCAACGCGAACTCTTCCGACCGGCTCCGATTCGGGCCATGAACGACCAGGAGCGGCTGCGGATCACGCCCAAGCATTACGGGTATCTCAAGATCTCCGAGGGGTGCGACCGGACGTGTACGTTCTGCTCCATCCCCTCGATGCGGGGCAAGCACGTCACGAAGCCGATTGAGATGGTCCTGGCCGAGGCCCGCGAGCTGATCGGCGACGGGGTCAAGGAACTGATCCTCGTCGCCCAGGACACGACCTACTACGGCATGGACTACTACGGCAAGGTCCGGCTGGCCGACCTCCTCAAGGAACTCGATCAGCTCGACGGACTGAAGTGGATCCGGCTGATGTACCTCTACCCGGTCAACTTCACGGACGAGCTGATCGACACCATCGCCGGGGCGCAGCACATCCTGCCGTACCTCGACATGCCGCTGCAACATGTGAGCGACCAAGTCCTTCGCCGGATGCAGCGCCGCGTGAACCGCGACAAGATCGTCACGCTGGTCAGCAAGCTGCGCGAACGCATTCCGAATCTGGTGATGCGGACCACCTTCATCAGCGGCTTCCCCGGCGAGACCCAGGCCGAGCACACCCAGCTCAAGGAGTTCGTCGAGGAGATGCACTTCGAGCGCATGGGCGTCTTCACCTACTCCCTCGAACCCGGCACCCCCGCCACCAAGCTCGACGGCCACCTCCCCGAAGAGGTCAAAGCCGAACGCCGCGACGAACTGATGGAGCTGCAACAAGA
>JAYSUV010000073.1:0-6213 GCA_043718945.1 Planctomycetota bacterium | reverse complement strand
CCCGGACCTGGCACATGGGACATCGGAGCCATGCCTCCCGAAATCCCGATGCCGTCAGGCAATCCGAAATTCCCCCCAATCGTCGGAGGAACCGGAATCTGCTTGGCGCAAATGCCGTGCCGAACAGCATTGGAGCAAACCTGTTTGTGTTCCGATTCCCCAAGTTGGTTGGGAATGCAGTCGGTGGTCCATCTCTGCCGGTCGGTCACATGCTCACAGTGTGACGGACTGATACAGTCGCAATTCCATCAGAAAGGGAATCACAGTGTCACTCACAGACACGGGAGGTCGAGCTCAGTTCCCTCCCGGAGACTAGTCAGTCTGAAAACGGTGGGCGAAATCGAATCCACTGTCTGCGCAGCCCTCGCTCGGTTTGAGCAGGAATACAGGGGTTGTAGTCCTAACAATATCCACACTCACCTGATCGGCGACATGGTGATTGTGCGGCTCAAGGGAGTGTTGACGGGGGCGAGCCGGTCACTTCTTCTGCGACTTCGCCCAGGCATCCTTCAGCGTCACGCTGCGATTGAACACCAGCTTGCCGGGTTGGGCGTCGCGGCTGTCGGAGATGAAGTAGCCGAGGCGTTCGAACTGGACCGGGCGACCGTCCTCGAAGGCGGAGAGCGACGGCTCCAACTGGGCATTCGTCAACACCTCCAGTGACGCCGGATTCAAATAACTCTTCCAGTCCTCCCCATCGGGCACCTGGCTCAAGTCCTCGATCCGGCACAGGTGATCGTACAGCCGCACCTCTGCCGGGACCGCGTGGTTGGCCGAGACCCAGTGGATCGTGGCTTTCACCTTGCGACCGTCCGGCGAGTCGCCGCCGCGCGTGGCCGGGTCGTAGGTCGCGCGGACCTCGGCGATGTTCCCAGCTGCGTCTTTAACGACACCGGTACACTTGATGAAATACGCCCACCTCAGTCGCACTTCGCGACCGGGGGCCAGTCGGAAGAATCCCTTCGGCGGGTCTTCCATGAAGTCGTCCCGCTCGATGTACAGCTCGCGCGAGAAAGGGACTTGCCGCGTGCCAGCGGTTGCGTCCTCGGGGTTGTTGACCGCGTCGAGTTGTTCCGTCAGATCGGAGTCGTAATTCTCGATCACCACCTTGATCGGACGCAACACCGCCATCCGCCGCTCGGCCCGCGGGTTGAGGTCGTGCCGCAGCGCATTCTCCAGCACGACCATGTCGGTCAGGCCGTTGTACTTCGTCACCCCGATCTCGCCGCAGAACGCCCGCAGCGACTCCGGCGTATAACCCCGCCGCCGCAGCCCACAGAGCGTCGGCATCCGCGGGTCATCCCAATTGGAGACGAACTTCCCCTGCACCAACTCGAGCAGCTTACGTTTGCTCATCACTGTGTAAGTGAGATTGAGCCGCGCGAACTCGTACTGATGCGACGGGAAGATGCCCAGCTTCTCGATGCACCAGTCATACAGCGGTCGGTGGGCATCGAACTCCAACGTGCAGATCGAGTGCGTGACCTGCTCGATCGAGTCACTCTGGCCGTGGGCGTAGTCGTACATCGGATAGATGCACCACTGATCCCCTGTGCGGTGGTGGTGGGCCTTCTTGATGCGGTACAGCAGTGGGTCTCGCAGCAAGAAATTCGGCGAGGCCATGTCGATCTTGGCCCGCAGGACGTGCGCTCCATCGGGGAATTCACCGGCCTTCATCCGCCGAAAGAGATCGAGGTTCTCGGCCATCGGGCGATCGCGATAGGGGCTATGCGTCCCCGGCACGTTCGGCGTGCCGCGCTGCTGGCTGATCTCCTCGGAGGTCTGGCTGTCGACATACGCCAGCCCGAGTTCGATCAGCTTCTCGGCCCACAGATACAGCTGTTGGAAGTAGTCGCTGGCATAGAACAGGCCATCCCATTGGAAGCCGAGCCAGCGGACATCGGCCTGAATCGACTCGACGTACTCGGTCTCTTCGGTGGTCGGGTTGGTGTCATCGAACCGCAGGTTGCACTTCCCGCCGAATTCTTTCGCGAGACCGAAGTTCAAGCAGATCGACTTGGCATGCCCGATGTGCAAGTACCCATTCGGCTCCGGCGGAAACCGCGTCTGCACCCGCCCACCATGCGTTCCGGCGGCGACCGAATCAGCCACGATCTGGCGAATGAAGTCGAGCGGACGTGCGGACGGGTTCGGAGCAGACGTTGCGGGCACAGCTTCAGACATGACGGTTCCACCGACGACAAGAGTTCCAGGCGAGCGCCCGTAGGATAGCAGGCTCCGGAATTCGAGACACCGGAGAATCCGAACGAGGTTCGTGGTTGTTCAGCAGAGGCTCAAAATCCCAATTGACAATACTCTGCTGGCGAAGGGCCATGATCGCTCCTTGAAGCCCTGCTGAACCGGACTATACTCTGGCATCACGATCCGTTGCCCTGCTCTTGGCAAGCATCCAGGAGGGGGTCTTCCGAGGAAGGGTTCTCATGCGAGCACAGGTGGGTAAGCTGGCCCCAAATTTCTCGGTCCCCGCGTACGACCGCGCCCAGGATGGCACCGAGGCCCAGTTCACGACGGTGTGCCAGTCTGACCTGAAGGGCAAGTGGGTCTGCCTGTACTTCTATCCGCTCGACTTCACCCTCGTCTGTCCGACCGAGATTGTGCAATTCAACCGGGCAGTGGGTGATTTCCAGGACCGCAACTGTGTCGTCCTGGCCGCCTCGACCGACAGCGTCTTCACTCATAAGGGGTGGTGCGACTCTCACAAGGATTTGGCGGGGCTCAAGCATCTGATGCTGGCAGACACGACGCACGAACTCAGCCGGGCGTACGGGGTGCTGAAAGAGGACGCCGGGATCTCCTACCGAGGCGTGTTTTTAATCGACCCGCAGGGGACCATTCGCTGGTTGGCGGTGCATGATCTGGGTGTGGGGCGGAATGTGGAAGAGATCCTCCGCGTGCTGGACGCTCTTCAGACCGACAAGATGTGCCCCTGCAACTGGAAGCCCGGGCAGGCCACAATTGATTGAGGATGGGAGACACGGGCACCCGCGTTCGCTGCGTCCGATCAATCGTCATCCCTCGCACAAAGTTCACAGAGCCTCGGAGATGCCCGTGGCTTCGTGGAGTGACAGTCCGGAATCGCTATGTCTTTTCTAAAACCGATACTGCCCGCCGCTGCTCCCGAGGCGGTCGCACATCTCTATGGCCGTATCCAGGAGATGCTGGACGGCGAACTGCCAGAGATGTTTTTGGTGTACGGCAACGTGGAGCCATTCCTCAAGGACTTCTACATGAACTTCAAAAAGTTCGTGTACTCATCCGGGGCACTCGATGGCAAATCGCGGGCCCTCATCGGGTTGGTCGCCAGCTGTCATGCGAAGTGCCCAGCGTGGATTGCGTGGTTTCAAAATCGAGCGGTCGAGTTGGGATGGACTCCCGCCCAAGTGGCCGAAGCGATGGCGGTGGCGGCGACGAACTACTGCTACAACACGTTTTTCAAGTTCCGCGACATGAGCGGCAGTGGGCTGTTCGAGGGGATGGGCGTGGGACTGCGGGCGCAGACGTTCCACTCGGTCTCGCTCGATCAGAAGCTGGTCGAGCTGATCAATATTGCGATCAGCGACATCAACGCCTGCCAGCCCTGCACCAGCGGGCATGTCGAGAAATCGCGGGGACTGGGTCTGACCGATGAGCAGATTCTGGAGTGCATTCAGTGTGCCTCGACGATGTACGCCGGGTGCCAGTTTTTAAACTCCGTGGGTTGAACGAGATCGCGAGTGCGGCTCAGCGAAGAATCTCAGCACTGCTACCGCCTGACTCCGCGAGGTCGCGCCGACAGACAGACATGCTATACTCCCGCAATCGCAGCTGGTTCCTCACTCGAAGTTTCGGGTTTGTGGCAGCTGAAAGAAGGGTGTCTGAGTCTCCATGTTCATCGATCGAGTTCACATCAGTTGTCACGCGGGTGATGGTGGCCACGGGGCGTGCAGCTTCCGGCGCGAGGCCCACGTTCCGCGCGGAGGCCCCGATGGGGGCGACGGCGGTGATGGCGGTAGCGTGATTATCCGTGCCGATTACAACCTCGGCAGTTTGGCCAACATCGCTGGCCACCGCTTTTGGCGGGCTGAGCCGGGGCAGGCTGGCTCGGGTTCACTTTGTGCGGGGAAATCGGGAGAACATGTCATCATCCTGGTGCCCCCGGGGACACTCGTGAAAGACATTGAACATGGCAATGTCATCAAGGATCTGGCACTCGACGGCGAAGAGATTGTCATCGCCCAGGGAGGCGGCGGCGGGCGTGGGAATCGCCGGTTTGTCAGCTCGACGAACCGCACTCCGCGCGAGTTCGAGCACGGTAAACCGGGCGAGTCGCGCGAGGTCTTCCTCGAACTGAAACTGATTGCCGATGTCGGCATCATCGGCAAACCCAACGCGGGCAAGTCGACCCTACTGAGCCGGATGTCCCGCGCCACGCCCGAGATTGCTCCCTATCCTTTCACGACCAAGTTCCCCAACCTCGGGGCTGTCCGTGTGGGCTACGACCACCAGTTTGTGATGGCTGACATTCCCGGCCTGATCGAGGGAGCCCATGCTGGCATCGGCCTCGGGCATGAGTTCCTCAAGCATGTGCAGCGGACCAAGCTCTTCGTTCATTTGATCGAGCCCGATCCAGACGACCAGACCAACCCCATCGACAACTATCATAATATCCGCGAGGAGCTGCGGCTTTATGACCCGGTACTCGTCGAGCGACCAGAAATCATCTGCATCTCGAAGAGCGAGTTGCCGGATTCCGAGGCAGCTGCGGAACTGCTGGAAGAGTCGCTCGGGCACCCGGTGATGCGGATCTCAGCTGCGACGGGAGCGGGGCTGCCGGAGTTGGTAAAGCAGATCATTGCTCACTTGCAGGGCAAGGTCGGCGAGGACTGGTAGCCGGATGCCGAGGATTTAGGCGAACGGTCAGACTTATCTGACCGGTGGCAGGGGCGTCCCGCCCGTGATCTTTGGAGAATACGCCTGGGCGAGACGCCCCGGCCACGGTCAATGATTTCAGGCCGCTCGCCTTACGATTTCTGCATCGGCTCCATTTTTCCCCAGCGTTCCTTCAGCTTGAGGAACGGTCTTTCGACTAGCAGCCAACTTGCTCCGGCCAGGATTAAGGTCACATCCCAATACGCCACGAAGCGCCAGCCTGGTTCGAGTTGGTTGAACTCCCGAGACCCCGTCGTAATCCATTGACGGCTCTGCAACGCGTCCAGGCCCCAGGTCACGAGTTCCGGCACGAAGTTGTGGATCAGATAGATGCCGTAGCTGATCTTGCCAATCCCCGTCAGCAGCGGGTGTGACAGCGTCCAGCCCAGCGGGCCGCGATAACCGGTGGCGGCTCCAGAGATGAGCAGAGTGAACGAAACGACCATCACCGTCTTGCGGACCGCTTCCGCCCCCCACGGCAGGACTTGTCCGGTCAGGTGGTAATTGCTCTGCAACAATAAAAACAGGGGCAGGCACACCAGCCAAGGAATCGGGCGGAACGCGGCCTTCCAGTTCGCGTGGCCCTCCACCAATGCCAGCAAGGCCCCCGCTCCCAGGGCATCCGCCGCCACCGGCATCAGCACGGTGGACTCGTATTGGGGGAGGAGCGTGACGAGCGCGACCTGCAGAAACGGAGCCCCGATGATCATCCCGATCAGCACCCGCAGCAGCGTGCGCGGCGAAGTCCAGAGTACGAGCCACGGCCAGATCAGATAGAACTGTTCCTCCACCGACAAAGACCAAAAGTGAGAGAGCGGGGAATAGGACTTCGCGAGAAATATCTGGATGTTTGTCAGGTAACTGGCGTGCCAAGCGATCGTCGCCCGCGTATCCGAGAAGTTGGCCAGCCACACGACCGCCAGGACGAGAAAGTACGCCGGAAAGATCCGCAGCGCCCGCCGTATGAAGAACTGCTTCAGCACCGGCCCCCGCGACTCTCCCGGCTCTGGCTTCGCCCGCAGCAAAATACCGGTGATCAGAAACCCGCTCAGCACAAAGAACAGCTGAACTCCGAAGTGCCCCACGGGCAACCCGCCGCAGTACTCCCGCATCCAATGGGACCACGCCACCGCGAACACCGCGATCGCCCGCAGGCCATCCAACTGGGGCATGTATCGGGCGGGTGTGGGTGGGGAGTCGTTCATCGTGTGGCTGTTGTGGGGCACGTTTCCTACGTGCCCGTCACTTTCAGACCGGGCACTTAGGAAACGTGCCCCACAAAAG
>JAYSUV010000720.1:0-7771 GCA_043718945.1 Planctomycetota bacterium | reverse complement strand
TAGTGTGACTGACCATGGGTCGAATCGAACGTCAGCGTGAATTGGCTCGCCAGCGGACTCGCAAGGTGAAGATCAAGAAGCTGCGCCTCCTGTACGCCGGTGCCAAGACCGATGCCGACAAGAAGGTCATCGCAGAAAAGATGTTCCGCACCAGCCCGTTTGCACCGCTTGTGCTTGAGTAGCTGGCAACTGGCCTCTCGGACTGTGTGCGCCGCACATGGCTCAGATCCGGCTACGGCGATTCTACAAATGCATACAACTCAAAGGGCGTCGAGTATTCGACGCCCTGTTTGCATTGAGCCACTCGAAACGGAATGAATTCCGTTCTACTTCCCGCGTCCCAGCCCGTCGTAGATCGCCGCTTCGGTCACGACCTTGTCCATATAGATGTCGTGATCCTGCATTGGGATCTCCGGGAACAGCTGGCACTCAAAGGCCAACGCGATCAGCGGGGTCTTCGAGAGGGCATGCTCCAGGAGCTTGTCGTAGTACCCCTTGCCATGTCCGGTGCGGCCTCCGCGACGGTCGAAAGCGACGCCGGGAACCATAATCAGATCGAGTTCCTCAACCGGTGTCTGCTTGGACACGATCCCCCGCAGTTCCGCCTTCGGCTCCAGGATGCGGTACATCCCCAGTTCCAACTCGTCCATCGACTCCAGATGGAACAGTTCCAGTTCCCCATCGACGCAGTACGGGATCACGATCCGCTTGCCACTGGCCAGTGCTGCGGGGAGAGCCTGCCGCGTGCGGACTTCGGTCCGGACATCGACATAGAACATCACAGTCTTGGCCGACTGATACTCCGGCAGCTGCATAATGCGATCAACGATGGTCTGGCTGACCCCATCCTTGTCCGGCTGGTCTTTCCGGGCAGCGTGGGCCTGTTCGCGGATCTGCGTTTTGAGTTCGGACAGCTGGGTGGCAGTCGGCATGCTGGAGTTCCCCCGTCGTCGCGATCGCGGGCCATGTGCCCGGTTCTGGCGACCGGCCCATTCTACGACTCACTGGCCAGTTGGCTATCTTGCGAGGCCAGATTTCCCGTGATTGGGTGGTCGAGTGGACCGCCTCGTCGAGGGACAGTCCTGCTTGATCACTCGTCCGCACTCGGGCTGCGGCGCTGTTCCTTTTTCGCCGAGCCGATCTTCTTGTCTTTGAGACGGCGAGCCTTGGCGGCTCGCGATGGCTTCAACTTCTTTCGGACTTTTGCGACCACTAGCGAAGCCACCACGATTGCTCGCAGCTTCTCCAGACAGTCCTCTTTGTTCCTCGGTTGATCGCGGTACTTCTGCGAGATCACCAGCAGATCGCCATCGACTGTCAGCTTGGGTTCCAGCTTGGACAACACCTGAAACCGCAGCTCTTCCGGGATCGACGGCGACTCCCCCGGACGCCAGCGCAGCTGAGCCTTGGAGCTGACCTTATTGACGTTCTGCCCGCCCGGCCCCGAGCTGCGCGCGAACGCGAACTCAAGTTCGGACAGGGGGATCCGGAACTTGGAGTTGATTTCGAGCCAATCCGGGGCAGTGGACATGATCGGATAAACAATGATGGGAGTGAGACGCGAGAACATGGCAGACATGTGACCTGCCCCACGGGTTCGGTGACAATCAGCCCAGTCGACTTCCCAGAGATTACCTGCCAACCGAGTTATCTGCCAATTGCGACAACATTCGGGGCAGGAAACGGTCCCCTTCCTGGGACACTCCACTGGGGCTGACATTCCTATCTCTCCAGTCAGAGCGATCTCGATCCCCGTCGGAGTTTAGAAATGAGATTACAAAGTAGGCACTCTATGTACTCCCTACTTGTCGCTGGACTTGGCAATCAACAACTGACCGAAGACGATACGCCGCAGTCATAACTCCCTCAGTCACATGGCATCCCGCGCCCAATCTCCGAATTGCCTGAACATGTTGAACTACGACCCGCACGATTGGACCAGTCATCTCTTTGACATCGAGGGGTCGCTGGTTCACGAAATCCTGGGGCGAGTCACCGCCTGCGTCATCTGGGCGACGGTCATCACGCTGCTGTATCTCTACGGCCCCCGCTGGCTCGATGAGGTGGCCATCCCAGAGACTGCTCACTCCCTGATCGGAACATCACTCGGCTTGCTTCTCGTCTTCCGCACCAATGCGTCGTATGACCGGTTTTGGGAGGGGCGCAAGCTGTGGGGCGGGATCGTCAACGAGACCCGTAACCTGGCTCGGCAGGCGGCGTCCTGGTTGAGGGAAGATCGTGACCTCGCGAATCAGACGATCCACTGGACGATCGCGTATGCCTCCAGCACGATGTCTCGCTTGCGCGGGACCAAGGCTCTGGGGCCGATGCAAACGCAGCTCCCCGCTGCCGAAGTGACCGCAGCCCTGAGTGCGGACCACGTTCCGCTCGCAGTGCTCTGCCGCATCACGGACCTCATCCGCGTCGCCCGAGAGCGGGATCTGATCGACAGTCACCAGCTGCAGTGCCTGGACCAGAACATCCAGTCGCTGACCGGTTACTGCGGGGCGTGCGAGCGGATTCGGTCGACGCCGCTGCCCTTCGCGTACGCCGTCCATCTGCGGCGAGCCCTGATGGTCTACTGCTTCACTCTCCCGTTCGCGCTCGTCCACCGCTTCGGTCTCGTGACGATTCCCGTCACGCTGGTCGTGGCCTATATCCTCTTCGGCATCGAAGAGATCGGCGTCGAGATCGAAGACCCCTTCGGCGAGGACACCAACGACCTGCCGCTGGAGAAGATCTGTGCGACGATCGAACAGAATCTGTTGGAGTTGCGGATTGGCGAACCCGTGGCTGGGACGAATTAACGAAGCGTGCTTTACCGATCGACAGCGAGCGTTGGACGTAAGTCCAACGCTCGCTGCGGTCTGGCACGCGGCGAAGCGGAGCTTCGGGGAGATGCGGTCCCCAGCGGGAGCTTGGGACCGAGGAAACAAACGGACGGGCAACCTATGGGCGAAGCTCGTTCCACCACAAACTGCCCCATCCCTGTCCTGGCGAATCGCCCACGGCGAGGTCAATTGTCCCGTTCTCGTCGAAGTCTCCAGCCACCAAGCCCAGATGCCCGACGGTGCCCACTTCGAGGGCATGTGGTTGAAACGTCAGTGGAGCGGTTTGCTCCAGCCAGCACAGCGAGTCATAGGTCCCCGTCGGCAATTGGCTCAGCAGCTGCTGCGGCAGGTAAGCCGAGAGGGCGATGTCGAGATCGCCATCCTGATCGAAGTCGGCGACGGCACTATCACTCGCACCGGCCAGAGACAGCAATTGCTTGTTCGTATAGGGGAAGCGTCCTTCATTCATCAACAGGTGGACACCGTGGTAGGGCTTCACCAGATGACTATCGAGCGTATCCCCATTGCAGTAGATGAGATCCTGGTCCCCATCCCGGTCGATGTCCGTCAGTTCAATGCCACTGGAACCGAATGAAGGATCCCGGGGTTCCATGATGACCTCGGGACGAAACTGAAAGCCGCCTTCGTTCACGAAAGCCACCACCGTCTCAAACTCCTGACTGATGAGAGCCACGAAGTCGGGGCGTTGATCGTGGTTCACATCGGTCACATGGACATGAATCGTCCCATGCCGCGGGTCCACGACATGTCGGACAAAATCAGTGGCACTCAGAGCCGATCCGCGGGCTTCCGGTGTGCGTGTGTTTTCCAGCACAAGAATACTGCCCGTCTTGAGCCAGCCAAACTCGGCGACCACGAGGTCGGGATCTCCGTCCCCATCAAAATCCGCTGCCGACGCATCTGCGACTCGGCTCACCTGCCCCAGAATGACGCGAGGTGCGGGGTCCGGAGAACTGGCGGGAAGATAACTCAATCTCCCCAGATCGTGATCGCCGGGCAGTCGGCTCCCCAACTCGCTCATCAACAAGTCGGGGAGATCATCCTGGTCCAGATCGACAATCTTGGTTCCCGCGACATGATTGCCTGACGCGATCACTGTTGCACGAACGGTCGGGGTGAATTCGATTCCCGCAATCTTCCCGATCTCCATATCACTGATTCGCAGCTGGGGCCAGGGGCCAGCATGTTTCTGCCAGTCCAGGGTGGACACCATCGGGGCTCCCAGATCACTCGGAAGAGGCACTCGTCGAAACATCGGGACACGGGATGTCGCTGGTAATTGCTCAATCGGTTTCAGCGAAGCGGGTGCCTGAGATCGATACCAGTCCACGATATCATTCAAGGGCGGCACGTTCAGATCGTGGCGTCCCGAATCTGTATAAAAGCCAAACCCACGCTGCACTTCCTTGTACCACGCGTCGCGGGGAAAATACTCCGGCGAGGGGACGCGATGGCAGTTCCCACAAAACAGCCGGACTTGTTCCGCATGCTCCGACGAGACCTGGGGCTGCGGGGGAACCGACTGCTCCACAGCGGCGTTTTCTTGACGGCGCAGGACGACGTAAATGGCCAGACAGACCAGCACACTCATCATCGACACCAGGTAGAACCGACGATTCGACATGAGACGGATACCCTGGAGTGAGGCTGCATGCTCCTCTGCGTGATCGGGAGTGAGCGACCCCACAGCTTAGCATCGATGCCCACGGCTGGGGAATGGGGGCAGACTTGGCCGGTGCCTCGTCTGTGAGCTGTTTTGCCAAATTGTCGGGCCCAGGCCGATTGACGATCTCGGACTTGTCGGGAACAACCAACAGCCCGTCATGTCTCCAGACTCTGTGACAACTGGGTGCAGAATCTATCAACTTGCCGGACATTTCGTCACTCGGCTTCACGCC
Organism: Planctomycetota bacterium; assembly: GCA_043718945.1. Classification (GTDB taxonomy): domain Bacteria; phylum Planctomycetota; class Planctomycetia; order Planctomycetales; family Planctomycetaceae; genus TH-plancto1. The sequence goes on along the minus strand of JAYSUV010000720.1, from coordinate 3,021 downwards.
CCCGTGTACAGCGGCTCGATGACTTCCCCGTTCATCAAACGGTTGGGGCGGCCCAGCGGGTCGCGGAGTTCGGCGTGGTCGTCGACGCCCAGAGCGTTGTAGATCGTGGTGCAGACATCGGCGGGCGTCCACGAGCGGGAGACGGGGTACGACGCTGTGGCGTCTGATTGACCGAGGACTTGTCCTCCACGGACTCCCGCTCCCGCAAACAGACCGGAATAGACATACGGCCAGTGATCGCGACCGGGCAGAGTCTGCCCCGGCAGAGTCGAGATGCGCGGGGTCCGACCGAACTCGCCCATCACGACCACCATGGTGTCCTTCAGCAACCCGCTCGCTTCGAGGTCGGTCATCAGAGCTTCCAACCCCTGGTCGAGCTGCGGCAGCAGCGTGTTTTTTAACTTGCCCCAATTGTCGGTGTGTGTGTCCCAGGTCTGGACGATCCCCATCGCCGCCTGCACCATCGGGACTCCGGCCTCGACAAGCCGCCGCGACAGGAGTAGCGACTGGCCGAACTTGTTGCGGCCATAGCGGTCGCGGGTCTCGGGGGACTCGCTGTGGATGTTGAAGGCTGTCGTGACCTTGGCCGAGGTGAGCAGTGAGAACGCGAGTTCCTGCTGCTCCTTAAACCCCGCAGCTCGCCCGCCCATCGGGTTCTCGCGCTCCAGGAAGGTGTTGAGTTCGTGACGCGAGACGAGCCGCGACCGCGTGACCTCCTGGGGCAGGGTCAGCGAATCGACTTTGAACTTCGGGTCGTTGGGGTCCTGGTTGATCTGCCACGGATCGTGCTTCATGCCGATGAACCCGGAGTACTGCCCCGGCCAGGTCAGCGGCCCTTCGATGAAGTAGTTCGGCAGCGACACACCGGTCGGCACTCCATCGGTGCGAGGGTGCATGTAATCGAGGGCCGACGCCATGTTGGGGAAGTCGCTGCGGGACTGCACCCGGTCAAGGTCGCTCCCCCCGCGCGGCACCGGGGTGGGTCGACCGGTCAACGCAACGTGTGTGGCCAGCAGATGGTTCCCCTCGCCATGCGTCAGCGTCCGTAGCACCGTCCAGCGGTCGAGCATCCGCGCCAGCCGAGGCATGTGTTCGCCGAGGTAAACGCCGGGGATCGCCGTCTCAATCGCCCCGAACTCTCCGCGAATCGCATCGGGGGCCAGCGGCTTGGGATCCCACAGGTCGAGCTGACTCGGGCCGCCACTCAAGTGGACCCAGATCACCGACTTGGCCCGCGTGGTCACTCCCGCGCGGACCGGCTGCGGCAGAGCGGCACCGAGTACTCCGGTGGCTCCCACTTGCAGCAGGCTGCGACGGGAAAGTGGTCCGAGTAAATTCATCAAGGGCTCCGAGTGGGCTCAACGCGGGAACGTCTCCGATACCGGGTTGCACCAGTGGTGCCCGCGATTCTGCACGGCGAACCGGTGAGACATCGCACAGCGGGTGACGTGAGGAGAGTCGTCAGAACTCTCGTCTCCGGAGACTTCGAAAGTCTGGAGGGTGAGCAGTCTTGTTCATCGACAGAATCGCCACACATCCATTGTAGTTTATTCGTCGGGAAGCGAAATGGGAATTCGCCCAAATCCTGGATTTGGTGTGTGCATCTCAAAAGTAGGCAGATATTGACCACGGAGACACGGAGAACTCCAGACATTCGAGATCGAATGACTGCCGCACGGATCGGAAGATGGGACAGGATTGACAGGATTTCCAGGATGAATTCCGCCTCGGCGTCAGCGTGTCGGCATCCTGTTGATCCTGTTCATCCTGTCAAATCTTCCTCCTCCTTTGGCAAAGTGGCGAAAGTCATCGGAGAACTGCAATGCTCCGTGCCTCCGTGCCTCCGTGGTCAATATCTGCCGACTTTTGTGACGCACACATGTGGGTTTGAAGAACTTCTCAAACAGCGGGGATCAAGCCTGACAAGGGAACCGTGAAGGATCGCTCCCGCAATGGATCCGTTCGTGCCGGTGCGAAGAGATCACATTCTCCCCGCTCCCTACCATTCCCCTGTGCCTTCTCCGTGTCTTCCGCGTTGCCCGTGTCCCATCACTGAATTCGGTGGGCAACCTCACGACTTTTACTACGGCTGGACGGTGTCGAACTCCTTCCAGAACTCGGCCACGGATTTGTCGTGAATCGTTTCGAGTGTCTTGATCTCTTTCAGGCGGAGCACTTTCTCTCGTGGCATGTTTCCGACAGTTCCGTTGACACGGATGGGTTTCAATGCCAGCCGCAGATGATGTCAAGATCGAATTGGTATTCCGATATCTGAAGATCAATCACCTTCGAATCCCGGAAAGTGGGCTTCATGACTTTGGAAGTAGGCATTCAGTTTTTCCATGTTTGCTTAACTCATCTGTGGTGCTGCGAAGTGCAGGTAGAAACTCGGATGGTATGAAAGAGACCCGCAGAAGGCGAAGCATTCGCCGATCACATGTGCCAACACGGAGAGACGCTTGAGCTGGGGGCTCGCTGGGCGTCAGTGCGTATCGGAGTGGGCGTTCGTCGTGAGGCGAACCCCGCCGACCCATCAGCCCACCCGTCTCCGCACCGTTGCCGAGCGAGCGACCCAGCGGAATCCGCGCCCTGCAAGGGTGTTGGCACCTGCTGCCTGCCATGCGGCGAACCACATCACAGGTCGATCAATCGAACGTTCGTCTCCCTTGGGCTTCTGAGGTCAAACGCTTTTTAGGCGTTTCCTTGGAGTCGGTTTGAGGCCGACGGTTTGGCGCGGGATTCGAACCCACTACAGCCAGAGTGTGAATCTGGTGCTCTACCCGTTGAGCTAGCCAACATTGCCCACACCCATGCAGAACCCATTTGCGGAACGCACCACTCTGATCCCTTCCGGGTGAGCCGTGCGCCGCTGGACTGGTGTGGCCAATGGTCACGTCGAGGACACGGGCTGAGACGAGCGGTTCGGGAGAATTCAAGCGGCGAAGTGGCCCGTCCTCGCTGGATTCTCGGGTGGCCACAGTCGGGAGGGCGAAGCTCCTGCCGAGCCGCTTGTGCGAGAAA
>JAYSUV010000719.1:0-24933 GCA_043718945.1 Planctomycetota bacterium | reverse complement strand
CGGCGAGGTGGAAGAGCTGCTCGAAGCCGAGGGGTTTCTGCGTAGGATGGCGACCACACTCCTTCGGAAGTCTGCGGAAGACTTCGGAAGTTTTCGGTGAGGAGCGGACTCCCACTTCGGCAGACGCGGAGTTACTTGAACATTCCGCCGAGAGAATCGAGCAGGGCGCTGGCCACAGGCGTTCCGGGCTGGCTGACCCACATCGTTTTCACGAGGTCGAACATCAGGAACATACACAGGCTGAGCATGACCGTGGAGACGCATAGCATGGCCACGGTGCCCATCGACCACTCGTGTTCGTAGGCCACACCCATGCGGGCACCGAGAGGACGGGCGGCTCCGTCGCCATCGTCACCGGCGAAGGCGTCGTCGTCGGCCCCGAAGACTTCCATGTCCTCGACATCTTCGTCGTCATCGGCGAAGGCGTCGTCGGAGACCTCCAGGTCGTCGTCGTCGCCACTCATGTTCGAGTCGCCATCGTCGACATCGAATACGGCATCATCCAGGGTGGCTTCGCCAGAATCTTGAAGGTTCAGTATCTGGGTCGATTCGTTGCTGTTTGACTCATCGTCATCGATCCTGAGTTCGAAGGCGCTGTCGTCCCGCATCGCCGGAATTTCGAACTTCGTCTCGGGGACGTTGTCGAGGTCTTTGGCCACATCCATCATCGGGATGGTGCCACCGAAGTCTCCGCTGTCCTCCAACGAGATGCCGCTGTCGCCGACCGATTCCAAGGAGATCCCGCTGTCGCCCAGGCTGAGCGAGATCCCGCTGTCGTGGTCATCGGTGTGGAGGGTGATGCCCTCGTCGGACTCTGCGGACATGGAGATGGCACTGTCACTGGGGCCTTCCAGCGTGAACCCGCTCTCGGTGGCCAGCATCATCGCACTGTCACCGCCGAGGGCAATGCCGCTCTCCTCGGAGAGAACAGACGCCGACTCGCTGTCATCGGTGGTAAAGTCCAAAGCGATCGACGAGTCCGCAGCTCCCAACAGCTGGACATCACTGTCGCTGGTGTTGGAGGATTTCATGACCTTCACATCGCTGTCGCTGCCCGATTCCATCGAAACGAGCTGGACATCGCTATCGCTCCCCGAGTTGCTGCCGACAATTTTGACATCGCTGTCGCTATCAGGAGGGACCAGGCGGATTTCGCTATCTGATCCCTTCTGGGACGAGACATTCCGGGACAGAGTGATGTCGCTGAGAGTGGCATCGCCGACCAGCTTCACATCACTGTCGCTGTCCAGATCACCCACCAATTTGACATCGCTGTCGCTGTCTAATTCAGGCAGAATGTTTCCGACGAGCCGAACATCGCTATCGGAGTCCATCATCTTCATCGGCCCGGAGTCAGAGGGACCAATCACCATTGGCTCATCAAACACGAGCCGGACATCGCTGTCAGAACTGCTGAGGGGATCGCGGGACTTGCGAATGACGGTCGGGTCCTCCGCATCGTCATCATCATCCAGCACCATGGCCGAGTCGCCGCCGAGAGCGAACGCACTGTCCGGGTTGCCCAAGGTCGTCGACGAGTCCTGCGAACCCGAGTCGTCATACATCGGCACTTCCGGGCTGGAATCGGCTTGGCGGCTGCGAGCCAGTTCTTCGATATCCTCGACCTTAAATTTCCATGTGCCTCGGTCGGCAAATCCTCGCACTTCGCCCTTTTCGCGAATGCGGTTCAGTTCATCGTTCCGCAGGCCCAGTTGTTGAGCCGCTTCGTCGAGACTCAGGTATTTCTTGGGTGACATGAACAGTGGTCCCGAAAGATCGGACGAGGAGACTCAAGTGCCAGCGCGGGAAAACCCTTTGTCGTGAATCGACCAGTTGGGGAATGGTTCCTCAATGATCGCTGCAAAGTGATTGTTCTACGCACCTTATCGATTGTAGCGAGGTTGTGTCGTGTTGCGATTGCAAGAGTGGGAGATGACACATCGGGCAATTCTACGGGACGGGAGAGGCGAATCAAGGGTTTTCTCTAGACGGTCAGGACTTCCCATGCTTCCAGATTGACTCATCGGGCGATCTCTGCCTCACCGGAATAATCGCTGAAATCGGAACATTCAGTAATGTCGGTCGACTCAGTCATCCGATTCACAGGGGAGAGATGTGCTCACTCCTCCCCATTTCGGGGTCGTTGGCACTTTCGTGGAGTCGAATGATGCGTGTCTTGTGCCTCCTGGCTTTGATCGGAGCGACCCTGTCCGGCTGTTGTTCAAGACACCGAGCTTGGAACGAAGGCTTCACGGCCTGCGTTCCCCAAGGCGATGAATGCCAAGCTCCTCGCCAGAAGAGCAGCTTATTCCGGAAAAAGATGTCACGCGTTCGCTGCTCCAGCTGCTGTGATTCCTGCGGGGGCGGCTGCGGAGACTGTGCCTCTGGGATGAATTACGGAGGTGCCTCTTCTGGTGGATGTTCCAGCTGCGCCCAGGGTGAGACGGTCTATGGAGACTCGACTTACGGAGATTCGACATACTCGACCTATTCGTCGATGCCACAAGCCTCGACGTGTCCCACCTGCCATCAAACCCACATGAGTCCGATGGAGTCGACTCCGACTCCCATGCAACAGTCGACGACGCCTGTAGCGCCTACCCCCCCCGCCGCTCCCGCCCCGCCCCCCCCAGCTGAGCCGCATCAGGCTCGCATGCAGCAACCGATCCAAATGCAACCCGCCCGGTTGTCTCCACAACAAATGCAACCTCTCCTGATGTTGCCACAGCAAGCCCAGCCCGTGCAATTCCAGGAATGGCAGCCCCATCAGGCCCAGCCACAGAGCTTGGTCCCCTATAATCCACCGGCTCAAGAAGTTCCCGCGCAGGCTCAAGCTGCCGTGCAGCCAGTCCTCTGGGTTCCCGCCCAGGCCCAGGCTCCTCTCTTAATGCCTGCTCGATAATTTGAAGTGTACAATCCACTTGGCCAGACGACTTTGAGTTGACCGTGAACGGATTCGCTTTGACCGCGTCCGTCAGACCGATGAAACTCGGTCAAATCGGGCATGCCCCCCCCCACACCCGTCGCGTGGGATGAGATGCGTCGATGAGTCCTCCGTCCCGGATTTGAAACTTCCGGGGGTTCTCTCTTTCGCGGGACCGAACCCGCCGATACGATACGCCGTCCTCTTGCGAGAGGCTGTGCTGGTCTATTGCCTGGGGTCCGCCCCGGATCAGCGTTCACTGATGTTCTCTGGATGCAGCGGGCGGCTGGCGTTCAGACTTCGAAATCATTGTTCCAGCGAGGGTCACACCAATGACTGAGCCGACCGAACCATCGCAGCGGCGAATGGCCTGACGGCGGCCAGTCGTACGCTGCGTACCCGATCACTAGTTCCGCCGTTCCGCTTCGTGGCATTAGCCCGAATGTGATACGTCGCTGGCAGTTCCGGCAGACGAATCGCTGTTCCTCCAGGCCGAGAGTCTCACTGTCTGAGATTCTCTCTGCGAGGAGTGTCCCGTTCACGGACCGAGAGTTTCCCCGAGCGGGTCAAACCTCTGTCTTCTTTCCCAGTTCAGTAGCAGACCCATGGACCTTCAGCACATCCGCAATCTGGGCATCTCGGCCCATATCGACTCAGGCAAAACGACCCTCAGCGAACGCATCCTGTTTTACTCGGGCCGCATCCACAAGATGGAAGAAGTCAAGGGGGATGGCGACGGGGCCACCATGGACTTCATGGAACTCGAAAAGGAACGTGGGATCACCATCACCAGCGCCGCGACGCAGGTGACCTGGGGCGCGACCAAGGTGGATGGCACTGTCGAAGACTACACCGTCAACCTGATCGACACCCCCGGCCACGTCGACTTCACCGTCGAAGTGGAGCGGTCGCTGCGCGTTCTGGACGGTGCGATCCTCGTGCTGTGTTCGGTCGGCGGCGTGCAGTCGCAGTCGTTGACCGTCGACCGCCAGATGAAACGCTACAAGGTGCCGCGCATCGGGTTCGTCAACAAGATGGACCGCACCGGAGCCAACTTCTTCAGCGTCGTGAAGCAGGTCCGCGACAAGCTGCACGTCACCCCGGTGGTTCTCCAGATTCCGATCGGCTCCGGTCCGAGCTTCGAAGGTGTGATCGATCTCGTTCAGATGCGAGCGATCTACTACGAAGGCAAGAAGGGCAAGGATGTCGTCTTCAAGGCGATTCCTGACGACTACCTTGACCAGGCTAAGGAGTATCGCGCCATGATGCTCGAAGCCTTGTCGATGTACGATGACGAACTGATGTCGGCCATCCTCGAAGAGACCGATTTCCCAGCTGAGAAGCTGGTCCCGATCATCCGCAAGGCGACGCTCTCCCACGAGATCACGCCGATGATGTGCGGTTCGGCTTTCAAGGATAAGGGCGTGCAGACGCTGCTCGACGCTGTCGCAGCTTACCTGCCTAGTCCGCTCGACCGTGTTGTCACGGCCATCGACAATGACAAGACGGAATCCGCTCGCAAGAAGGGGGAAATCCAGGCCGATGAATTCATCCGCATCAACCTGACTCCCGACCCGACCAAGCCCGCCATCGGCATGGCCTTCAAAACGGTCGTCGAGCAGTTCGGTCAGTTGACCTACACCCGCATGTACCAAGGGACGTTCAAGAAGGGCGAAACCTACACCAACACCCGTACGGGCAAGGCTGTGCGGTTTGGTCGTTTGGTCCGTCTGCACGCGGACGAGCGCCAGGACATCGACTCCGCTGAAGGCGGCGACATTATCGCCATCGTCGGTGTCGATTGCGCGACGGGGGATACCTTCGTCGGACCCGGCCTGGAATCGATGTCCCTGGAAAAAATCTTCGCAGCTGAGCCCGTCATTCGACTGTCGATTGAACCGGCCAACCGGGACAACGCCAGCAATCTGAGCAAGGCCCTCGAACGCTTCCGCCGGGAAGACCCGACCTTCCATGTGATGAGCGACCCGGAAACGGGCGAAACGCTGATCGCGGGGATGGGCCAGTTGCACCTGGAAATCTACGTCGAACGCATCAAGCGCGAGTACAAGTGCGACACGAAGGTCGGTCAGCCGAAGGTGGCTTACAAGGAAACCCCGACGAAGGTCGTCGAGTTCAACTACAAGCACAAGAAGCAGACCGGGGGTTCGGGACAGTACGCCCACATCGTCGGCAAGATTTTCCCGCTGCCGGAAGACAACACCAAGAACTACGAGTTCTTCAACAAGATCACGCAGGGCAAGATTCCCGGGCAGTTTATTCCGCCCGTCGATGACGGCTTCCAGCGGGCCTTGGTGAAGGGGCCACTCTGCGAGTGCGAAGTGGTTCGCGTCGGTGCCGAAATCGTCGACGGCAGCTACCACGATGTCGACTCCTCGGAACGCTCGTTCGAAACCTGCGGCTGGCACGTGATGCGAGACAGCTTGCAGATCGCGGACATGGCGTTGCTTGAGCCGATCATGAAGCTCGAAATCGAAGTGCCCGAAGAGTACCAGGGGCCGGTCACCGGTCACTTGTCCTCGAAGCGCGGCGTGATCGGCCAGACCGGAACCAACCTGGGTGTGGCCGTCATTAACGCCGAAGTCCCGCTGGCCAACATGTTCGACTACGCCAATGAACTGCGGTCGATGACCCAGGGCAAGGGCGGCTTCAGCATGGAGTTCGCGTTCTATCAAAAGGTGCCCAAGAGCATCCAGGAAGAAGTCGTCGAACGCCGCCGCAAGGAAAAGGCCGAAAAGGCCAAGGGCTGAGAATGCTGTCAGCGATCAGCTTTCAGCCAGAGTTAGAAGCCCAGGGACACCTGCACGGTGTGTCCCTGGGTTTTCTTGTAGGAAGCTGTCAGCCTGCTTTGTAGCTCAGTCGCTCCGCGACTGAGATTCCTTCTACCGGAAATCGTTCCTACCCGGAAGAAGATTGCCACTGACAAGCCCACTCACAGGACGAAATGCGAGTCGCGGAGCGACATCGCCTACGTCGTTCCGCGATTGAGATTCCACATCACCAACTGCCGCGAACTCATCCCTTCACCCCTCTGGCTGACGGCTGACTGCTGATCGCTGAAAGCTGACCGCCCCCATGGTCGACAACCTCCCTCTGCACACGCACACCCACGGCGGCCTCACCATTGAGGGCTGGTCGCGGGCGGCTGTGCAGACTTATTGGCGCATCCCGGAACTCAAGATTGGGTTCGACATGGGGGGGAGTCCCTGGTCATTCATGGGGACGCAGACGTTCTTTATTACGCATGCCCATCTCGATCATCTGGCCGCGCTGCCCGCCTTTGTCGCCCGCCGCAAGATGATGAAGATGGAGCCGCCGATCATCTACGTGCCGGAGGAGATCGTCGAGTTCGTCGACCGCATGCTCAAGTCCTGGCAACGCCTCGATCGCGGGCGCATGTTGTGCCAGCTCATCGGCGTCAAGCCGGGCGATGAGTTCGAACTCTCGCGCGAACATCTCGTGACCGCGTTCGATACCAAACATACTGTCCCGTCGCGCGGGTACATCATCTGGGAACGCCGCAAGAAGCTGAAGCCCGAGTATGTCGGTCTTAGCGGCGACCAGATCCGCGACCTGCGGTACAGCGGGATCGATGTCAGCGGCGAAGTCCGCACCCCCATCGTCTGCTACTGCGGCGACACAGCTCCCGAGGGACTCGACGCCGATCCGGCGATCTACCAGTCAAAAATCCTCATCACTGAGATGACCTTCTTCCGCCCCGAACACCGCCGCGACAAGATTCACAAGTTCGGCCATACCCACCTCGACGACCTGCTGGAACGGGCCGACAAGTTCCAAAACGAACTGATTATCCTCGGCCACTTCAGCACCCGCTACCACGACCGCCAAGTCAAAGCTGCCATCGAGAAACGGCTCCCAGAACACTTGCGAGAGCGGGTTAAGCTGTGGTGCTGAAGAGAAAGAAAGCGGTCAGCCTTCAGCGGTTAGCCAGAGGGACGACTCGCCATCCGCAATGTCGCCCTCAGAGGACACTTGGGGCACCTGTGAACTCCATTGGGGATTAACCTCAGCGCTGGACTCCCTTCCCTCTGGCTGACTGCTGACTGCTGACCGCTCCGGGCGTCCACCTTCCCCCCACGTTTGACGCCCCGCCCTCGGAACGATATCCTGTGCCGCTTGGACTGAATCTCGATCTCGACAGGAGTGATGGGGCGTGGCAGAAATCGTCGTCAAGGACATTCTGGAAGCAGGCGTTCACTTTGGGCACAAAGCGAGTCGCTGGAACCCCAAAATGCGTCCGTATATCTACGGGCGTCGGAACAAGATCCATATTATCGACCTGAAGGAAACGGTGCGGGGCCTGGTCCGGGCTCAGAAGTACCTCCAGAAGGTTTCGGCCCAGGGCAGCCTTGTGCTGTTCGTGGGAACCAAGCGGCAGGCTCAAGAAGCCGTCGTCGAGGCAGCGGCCGCTTGCGGCATGCCGTACTGTACGGAACGCTGGCTGGGCGGTACGCTCACCAACTTCCGAACGGTCCGCGCTCGTCTGCGTCGGCTGGAAGAGCTGGAAACCCTCGAAACGACGGGCGATATGCTCACCAAGTTCTCGAAGAAGCAGCAGTCTCGCTTGCTTCGCGAACTGAAGAAGATTCGCAAGAATCTGGGCGGCATCCGCGAGATGAACCGGCTCCCCGAAGCGGTCTTCATCGTCGACCCGAGCAAGGAAAAGAACTGCGTCGCCGAGTGCCGCAATCTGGGCGTGAAGATCGTGTCGCTGATCGACACCGACTCCAATCCAGACATGGTCGACCTCGCGATTCCGGGTAACGACGACAGCATCCGCTCGATTCGTCTGATCCTTGGCTACGTCTCTGATGCCATCAACGCTGGCAAGGCATCCATCCCGCGTAAGCAGGAAGAAGCTGCCAAGGCCGAAGAGCACAAAGCGGTGCCCAGCATCCGCTAATTCGCTGTGCGTGTGAATTCAAGCCCGTGGTGTCACAGCCACGGGCTTCTTCATTGGCGTGGGATAGGCTTCCAGCCTGTCATTCCTGCAAGCTGACAGGCCAGAAGCCAATCCCACTTTCGGTGAACATCGTTCTCGCAAGTGGTGTCATTCTTCTGTCCTCTCACCCAGACAGATGTTTTGGCAGACCGAGTCCGCTACAACACGCTGGTTCCCAACACTCACCGTTCTGTTTCGCAATCTTGGAGGAGTCTCCCCCATGGCTGAAATCACCGCAGCCGCCGTCAATGCTCTCCGTCAGCGGACCAGTCTTCCGCTCATGAAGGTTAAGCAAGCTCTCACCGAAGCGGGTGGCGACCCCGAAAAGGCCATCGAAATCCTACGCTCGCAGGTCGGCAAGCTGCTGGTCAGCCGGGCCGAGAACGCCACCGAAGAAGGCCGCGTCTTCGTAAAGCTCAAGCCCGACAACAGCGAAGCTGCAGCTGTCGAAATCCAGTGCGAGTCCGCTCCGGTCGCCAAGGCCGATGCTTTCGTGAACCTGGGTGAAGCACTCGTGACCCAGCTGTTGAATGGTCCGGGAGCGACCACGGTTGACGAGCTGTTGGCCCAGTCGACAGCGGACGGTAAGTCTCTCAAGACGATGTTCGAAGATGTCGTGAACCAGATTCGCGAGAAGTTCGTCATCGCCCGCGTGATTCGCGTCAAGGGACCGGTCGGTGCTTACGTTCACCACGACGGCAAGACCGCCTGTCTGTTTCAGGCCGAGGGGACTGAACTCAGTTCTCCCGTTCTGCGAGATGTCGCGATGCATGTCGCGGCCCTGAAGCCCGCCTTTGCCAATACCGATTCGGTCGACCCCGCTCGCGTGACGGAAGCCCGCAACAAGCTGGTGGAAGAGGCCAAGGCCAGCGGCAAGCCCGCCAACATCGTCGAGAAGATCGTCGATGGCAAAATGTCGGTCTTCTACCGCGAAGAGGGCGTGCTGACCGAGCAGCCGTTCGCCAAGGACGACTCGAAGACCGTGCGCCAGGTGCTGGCCGAAGCGGGCCTGAAGTCGAAGGCGTTCCATCTGTGGGTTCTGGGGCGGTAACAATGGTAGGACGGGCCCATTGGCCCGTCCTTCCCTGGCTTCCCGACACGGACGGGCAAATGTGCCCGTCCCACATCGCCTCTGGCCCCGGGCCGGGGGCGATCTCGTTTTCGGTCCGCTTGGTGAGCAAAGTTTCCTCCCGTTTCCCGTACTCGGCCCATTTTGAGCCGCGCACGCGATTCGGGAGTTGCGTACACTGATGAAGAGAGCCTGCCCAGCTGTGAAGCGTGTCAGGCGCACGGCAATGGATGGCCTCTGCTATGGATGGCATTTCGGGCATTCCTGACTGATTGAGACTCTGATGACATCCTCCCTCATGCACGCGGTCTTGGCTGCGAAGACTTGCGACGCTTTTCGTGGCAAGGACATTGTGGTTCTCGACCTGACCCCGATCACGGCGATCTTCGACTATTTCGTGATCGCCACAGCGACCAGCGGTCGGCAAATGTCCGCCATTGCTCACGAAGTGAACAAGGTGATGAAAGAGTCTGGCTGGCGTCGCCTCGGAATCGAAGGCGAGAAAACGGGAACCTGGGTGCTGGAAGACTACGGCAATCTGGTCCTACACGTCTTCTCCGAAGAAGCCCGCCAGATGTACGACCTCGAACACCTGTGGGGCGACTCCAAGCAGGTCGACTGGCAGTCGTTGGTGGCTGAACTGCCGGTACTGGAAGCTGCGCAATCGGAATGAGTGGCCCGGTCACGGCCTGGAGTGCCTAGGTTGGAGCATCATAAGAGTTGACGGAGGGCCGGCCCGCCCAGGAAATCCATCTGTTCCGGCGACAGCATGGCGAGTTCACTGCCGGAACGTGGCCCACCAATTGGTCTCGGGATTCGTCGATTTCTGGACATGAGGCCTCAGATCCGAACACCGGAAACACTCGAATCATAGTTTGCTTATCACACTTTCTTTCATTTTCCGTTAATTTGTTGTAAACTTGCATAGCATCCGGGGCGAAGAAGATCGTATCATTACTAATGATTGTTTCAGAAAGGGGACTCTTGTTTCGGCAGAGTCTCTGCATCTCTTCGTCGGAATCTCTTCGTCGGAGAGTGGCTTCTGAGGCGATGATGTCCACATCATTCTGGATGTGCCTGTTTTCAAAACCAGAGATGTCAATCTCCTGTTGTTTAGACGTGTTTCCCTTCTGTGTGTTCTCTGTTCCCAACGAGGTGTTGTCATGAGTTTCGGATTGCGTCGCAAACGCTATGCGTTCACATTGATTGAGTTGCTGGTGGTCATCGCCATCATCGCCGTGCTGATTGCTCTGCTGCTGCCAGCCGTGCAACAAGCCCGAGAAGCTGCCCGTCGCAGCACGTGCAAGAACAACCTAAAGCAGTTGGGTCTGGCGGTCCACAACTACCACGAAGTGTTCAACAAGCTGCCGCCTTCGGCGGGCATCACGGCGGGTGGTTCGGGTGGGCGTCGGCATAGCACGTTCGTCTCCCTGCTGCCTCACTTTGACCAGGCCCCACTGGCCAACATGATCGCTACGGGCGGCACAGCCGCAGCTGTGAACGGGACAACGAACTACGCGGGCAACACGTTCGATCCGTGGGATACGAACCACAGGGCGGTCATCGCCAAGCTGCCCTCGCTCCTCTGTCCTTCGGATGGCTCGCCAAGTCATACCGATGCCAATGAAATGTTGCGGGGCGATACGAGCTATGTCGGTGCACGCGGCGACCAGTGCTGGGATTCCCAGCCCAATTGGTGCGGCAACGGCGGACGCGGTGTGCGTGGCATGTTTGTCGGTGGTCAAGGCGTCTCGGGTAGCCACAGCTTTGCCGATGTCACTGACGGGTTGAGCAATACCGCGATGATGTCCGAGCGCATCATTGCCAAGGGCAACGCGCTGTCCATCCGGGACGGTGGAAGTACTATTGAACTCCCTCAGACGACCTATCGTGCTAATCCTGCCGCATGCTTGGCCACAGTGACCAATGGTGTGTACAACAACGTCGGTGCCCGACGGGCCTGGAGCGGACAACGCTGGTTCGACGGAACGAATTCCTTCACCGGATTCACGACGATCCTCGGTCCGAACAAGCCAACCTGCTTGCAGGGTGGCGACGACACCGACGGCATCTTCGAACCCACCAGTAATCACACGGGTGGAGTCCATGTCCTGCTGGGTGACGGAGCCGTGCGCTTCATCAGCGATAGCATCCACGCTGGCAACCCGACCGCGGCCTCTCCGTTGGGATCTGTCGCCAGCCCCTATGGACTTTGGGGATCACTGGGATCGATCTCTGGCGGTGAAGTGATCGGTGAGTTCTAGGACTTGCCACTGAATGTTTTCAGCCGTACGATGGGGACTGGTTTCCAGTCCCCATCTGTCATTCTTCTCAGGTGTCTCGAAGAACCATGTCTACCGCACGTACAATCACGGGTTTGGCGATTCTCTGTTTGTCTCTCATCGGCTGCTCCGATAGTGGCGGTGGCAAGCGAGTTGTGACTCATGTCGTGACGGGCAAGGTCACCATGAATGGGGGCCCGCTGGCCGGAGCGATGATCGCCTTTGCTCCGACAGAAGGTCAGCCCGCTGCCATCGGGCGTTCGAATGACGCGGGTGAATATTCGCTCACGACATACGATCCGAATGACGGGGCTGCCAAGGGGACATTCAATGTTACCGTCATGAAGGTTGTGGCCGCACCGGCGGCCGCAGCTGCCAGTCATGGGGCCGAGTACCAGGGGGCGGTACATGGGGGCAAGGCCGCCAAGGGCACCACTGATACTGGAAATCTTGTACCTCCAATATACTCAGATTCAGAGAAGACGCCCTTGAAGTTCACCGTGGAAGAGAAGTCCAACACCTACGACATCGAAATCAAGTAGGATGCCGCGCGCTGGCTCAACTCTCGAACTCCACTCATTCCAGCGGACGCCTCTCCGCAGGCACGCTGGATTTGTTTTTTTGATGACCCTGTGGCTGGCGGGGGGGTGCCAGCCCGCCCCACTGAGTCCTCAACAGGTGAATGATAAGTTTGAGCAGGCACTGACCGACAACGATCTGAAAGCCGCTGCGGAATGGGCACAGCAGATCCCCGTGGACGAGTCCGAGTGGATTGAATCCCGGTTGAAGCTCGGGGAGGCGGAAACTCAGGCGGGACACTTCGAGACCGCCATCACATGGTATCGCTCGATCCTGGAGCAGAAACCGGATGACGAGCAAGCGATCCGGGCCACGTTCTATATTGCAGAACTGGAACGGGAACTTGGTCGGCTGTCCATTGCCGAGTCGGGCTACAACACCGTTCTCTCCGCCGTGGGTGAGGACATTGCGACGCGCGAGCGTCTGGCGTTTGTGCTCAGTACATCCGGGCGAGCCTGGGATGCTACTCCCCACTTTCTGGCCATCGTCCGAGCCGGAACCGCCACACCGACTGATCTGAGCTTTTTGGCCGATCTGGAGCGCAGTGTGGGCCAACTCGACTACTTGAAAAGCTGCGCCGTGAAGGCCCCGACGGACCCTGTCGTCCAACTGGGACTGGCCGTTCATGCCTTCTGGGAGGGCGAACACGCCGAGTCTGAGCGAGCTCTGCGCGCGGTGTTATTGACTCACCCCGAATACCTGTCCGCTCAAGCGATGCTGGGGGAGCTGCTGATCAGTCGTGACGACGCGGAGTTTCTGAAATGGCACGATGAACTGCCCAAGCACGCCTCCGATCATCCACATATCTGGATGACGAGAGGACTGTGGGCCAGACGGCATCAAGAGTTGGAGGTGTCCGCCCGCTGCTTCTGGGAGGCACTCCGTCGGGAACCGACATCGCGTCCCGCAGTGACCCAGTTGTCTCAGGTTCTCCGCTTACTGAATCATCCCGCGCAGGCCAAGTTCCAAGCCAGGGCTGAGGATTTGTCCCGTTTGGCGCTGTTAATCATCGATGTTGTTTTTACACAGAATGCCCAATTCGAGCCCCCCATCCGCGAGCTGGCTGAGATTCTGGAGCGTCATGGGCGAATCTGGGAGGCCAGTGCCTGGTGCGTCGTGGCACAGAAGGGGTTTCCTCAGGCGGAATGGCCTTCCGCATTATTCCAACGTCGGCGGGCTCAATTGACTCCGGACCTCCCGCTCGTGGTGGACACCCAGAATCTAGCCCTCCAGTATGATTTGTCGAACTACTCGGGGATTGATCGACTCCTGCAAAACGTTCGCTCACGGTCTGCGGCCCAGATCGTACCAGACTTGTTGGCAGAGATCCGATTCTCTGAGGAGGAGCGTGGTCCAGATTTCACTTACCAAAACGGCGATGACCCCGCCACGCCGGGAACACGGTCATTCGAGCAGACAGGCGGTGGAGTGGGAGTCCTCGATTACGACCTCGATGGGACTCCCGACCTGTTCTTCCCACAGGGCACGGAGTGGCCCACAGGCAGTCCGCTCCCTCGCGGAACGGGAACACTCCGAGACAGTCTGTTTCGGCAGCATCCACCGGGCGTTTATCAAGCGGTCCCCCACCTGGCCCTCCCCGCCGAGCAGGGATTTGGTCAAGGCTGCACTGTGGGGGATTTCGACAATGATGGGTTCCCCGACCTGTATGTGGCCAACATCGGTCGCAACCAGTTGTTGCAAAACCAGGGAGACGGCACATTTGTCGATGTCACAGAGACAGCTGGTCTGGCCCCGACGGACTGGACAGCGAGTGTGGCGATGGCGGACCTCAATGGGGATGGGAGTCCCGACCTGTTTGACGTGAATTATGTGACCGGACCAAACGTTTACGAACTGATCTGCAAGGGGAAAGCCTGCTCTCCGAAAGCATACGATGGAACACCGGCTCGACTGCACTTGAGTCAACACGACGGAACGTTCGCCACGGTTCCGTACGGCCCCGATGTGCGTCCCGGCAAGGGGTTGGGGGTGGTCTGCTTTCCGCTCGATTCCCAACGATTTCCCGCCCTGTTCATCTCCAATGACCAAGTGGCCAACCAACTGCTCAGGAACATCTCATCCACATCGGGTACGGGAGTCAGCTTCGTTGACCAGGCATTCGTGATGGGCACGGCATTCAACGGCGACGGAGTGGCCATGGCCGGAATGGGGATTGCTGCCGACGATGTCGACGGGAATGGCTTGACCGATTTCTATGTGAGCAATTTCAAGGACGAGCCGAACACGCTCCTCCTGCAGGATTCCCCGGCCTTGTTCGTGGACTCGACCAACGGCTCGGGACTGAAAGCAGCGAGCCTGGACTATGTGGGGTGGGGCACGCAATTTCTCGATGCCGACCGGGACTCTCGGGATGATCTGGTGCTCGCGAACGGGCACGTCGATGACTACCGGGATCGAGGCGGTGAGTATCACATGCGACCACAGTTCTTGCGGCAGCACGAGCGAGGCCGCTTTACGGAACTCCGGGACGCCGAAGTCGGGCCATTCTTCGGACAAAAGCGACTGGGGAGAGGGCTCGCGCGACTGGACTGGAACCAGGACGGGCTGATGGATTTCGCGGTCTCCAATATGCGGGATCGGGTCTCGCTGGTGACCAACACCACTCGCAGTGCAGGGCACTTTGTCAATGTGCGAATGGTCGCTACGGAAACTGCCCGCGATGCCATCGGAGCTCGAGTGACCGTCACAGCTGCGGACGACTCGCGCTGGACAAAACATCTTCTCGCGGGCGATGGCTATATGGCCAGTAACGAGCGCGTCTTGCAATTCGGACTGGGGGCTCGGAGGGGCGTGAAGGAGATCCGCATCGAATGGCCTTCTGGAGCGGTTTCGTTGCTGAATGCTCCGCCGCTGGACGGAACATTCCTGGCTATAGAAGGGACGCCCTCGGCCTTATTCCGACGGAACGCCGAAGTTGTCAGTTACCCGGTAGAATGCGGCGACAGCAGGTAGCCGTAGTCCTCCGCACACGGACACTGGTCATCAAAACAAGAACCCCGCCGCGAAATCAGCGCCAGGTGTCTCCGTTATGGCGGTCTGGAGGACCGCGCCCTCAATGCGGTCTCTGGACTGTCGCGAGAGCCAGTGCTGATCCTCGACTTCCCCCAAGCGCATGATCACTTGGTTGAGTTCGCCCAGGTCTCTGGCGAGGGACCACCTCCCGAACCGCGCTGGTTTCGAAGTGGCCCAACCCACTCAGTGAGCAAGGCGGTGTGACTCTGATGGAGACGCTGTCGTCACTCGACCTCTCCGACCGTAGTCCCGTCGTGCAAGTGGCTCACCGCCAACTGCTGGGTGACCTCCGCCATCACTCGCACCGCACCGACGACTTGAGAACCATAAAGTCCGGCGGGCCGATCGGCTCTGGAGTGATCGATCCGCCTGTCAACGGGTCATCGCTCAACGCCTGAAAGGCTCCGGCAGGCACTGACGCGTCCTGGCTCCAACGCCCTCGGCCGTGACCGCAGCTTGTCCCTCCGCTCCGACCACGGCTGGCAATTCATCTGGTCCCACATGGCCACGGGGTCGCGACTGACAAACGAGGCGCACACTCCGGCGTCACAGTTCTGCCAGTTGCATCCGGCGAGCAATGTGTCCAAAATTCAGTCGCTCGCCTGGGTATTCGCCCCTCAGCTGGGGTGGTCAAACTGTGAGTCTCTCAAGGAACCCCTGTACGTGAAACGCTCCCTGACTCTCACGGCGATCGTCAGCATTATTTTCTTCAACGTCTCGGGTGGGCCGTATGGGTTGGAATCGGTCCTCGCGGATGGCCCCGGGCTAGCGATGCTGCTGGTCCTGATCACTCCGCTATTGTACAGCGCCCCGGTGGCGTTCATCGCGGCGGAACTCGGGACGGCGATTCCCGAAGAGGGCGGCTATTACGTCTGGTCGAAGCGGGCACTCGGCCAGTTCCCGGCCTTTTGCCAGGGGTGGTGGGCGTGGATGTTCACATTTGTGGATGTGGGGATCTGCCCAGCCCTGTTTTGTGATTACCTGTCTTTCTTCTTTCCCCTCTTCGATAAGGGAGAAGGCGGTAGTTTCTGGGCGCGCAAGGTGGTCATGCTGACGATGATTTGGGCCTTTGTGCTGCTGAACCTGCGCGGGGCTCGAACGGTCGGCAACTTTGCCAAGGGATTGGCAGTCTTAATCCTCTCTCCATTCGCGATCCTGATCGGATGGGGGCTGTATCGGGGGCTGACCCAAGGATTTCCCCATAGCGCGGTCAGTCCCTTTCTCAATGAGGGAACGACACTGGTGTCGGCTCTGGCGTTGTCACTCCCGATTATCCTGTGGAACTATCAGGGGTGGGATGCCGTATCGACGTGTGCGGGAGAGATGCACAATCCGAAGCGGGATTACCCGCGTGCCCTCTTTTTCGCCATCTTTCTCATTACGGCGGTGTATAGTCTGCCAGCACTGGTGGGATTGCTCTACTTCGGCAGCACGGGGATCGAGTGGACCACCGGAGCTTGGAGCGTGATGGCCAACGAACTGGTCGGCCCCTGGCTGGCATATCCGCTCAGTGCAATGGGAATGCTGACCGGAATTGGTTTGTATTCGGGACTGGTCCTGGTCTACAGCCGCGTGCCGTTCGTGATGTCCCGCGATGGCTACTTGCCGCAAGCGATGACCCGACTGAATATCCACGGAGCGCCCGTCGTGTCGTTGCTGGTGTGCGGGGTGATTTACTCGATCATCGTGATGATCTTCAATGACTTTGAAGAGGTGGCCAAGGCCGACGTGACGCTCTACACCGGCAAGGTCTCGATGGAGCTGATCTCGTTTCTCGTGTTGCGGTGGCGCGAACCGGACCTGGTCAGGCCGTTCAAGGTGCCGGGCGGTTGGCCCGTGGCGATTGGCTTGGCGAGCCTGCCCCTGCTATGCATCGGGACCAACCTGACGTTCCAGGTCCTCGACGGAGCCGCCTGGAAGGTTCTCGGCATCCCGCTCTGCATGATGGCCACCGGGCCGCTGATTTACCCGTTCATTGTGGCCTATCGGGTGAAACATCCGCATGTGGTAGTCGCGACTGAGGACACTCTGCCACCCGACCTCCCACCGGAGGAAACGCCCAGCCCATGAGACACTGCATGCCGCTCGACTGGTCGGGCTGGTTACTCCGCGTCCTGACTTGGGACGGGTTGGTGCCGGTCGCCATGTTTGTCAGTTCGATGACCGTGGCGCGCCTGACGCAGGGTCAAGGGGATTGGTATCTCGCCCTGACCTTGGGGCTACCGCTCTCTGCCTTTCTCGTCCGTTTTTTCATGGGCAGGGGAGCGATCGAGCGAAATCACTGCTCCCCAGTGACGCAGTCGTTCCAGTCGATCGTCTTGGTTCTCGGTCTGATCGTCATTGCAATCCTGGACAGTTTGTTGATTTGTCTCTCGACGTTGCCTCCTGGCAACCCCGGAGGTAATCGAGACAAAGTCGTCATCTTGTATTGTGTGGTCGCAATGGTTTATTTGGCGTACTTGGCATGTATGTGCTTTGCCATGTATCCCGGTCGAGAGTCCCTCACCTCTGACGAAGACGAACACTTGGCCCCAGACCTTGACGAGGGGTGACTGAGCGAGATCTACCCCACATGAATGACTGGTCATGAACGACTGGTGCAGGTCGATTCGCAGTGCCCGTACTTGACCACCATGCGGTGATACTTAGCGCGGGGAGAAATGAGACATTTCGTACGACGGATGTCCTCGTCCGTCCGTATGGAACACCTCGGGGAGCGACGGACGAGGACGTCCGTCGTAACTCTCAATCTCGCCCGCGTGAAGTATAATCACCTGATCGATACTGTAGCGCACCAGCGCGGGAACCACGGGGACAAGCCCCAGTGGCGGGGAAGTGGTTTCTACCCGCTTGCCGTAAGTACCCGCAAACTCCGAAAATACGGGTTTTCTCACTCAATGCCCCCGAAAATGGGCTGACATCGACGAAGCCTTCCACGTCACTCGCGTCCACCCTGCCGGGGCCATGCGCAAAGCCTCCTGACCCCGCCACCCATGTCACTTGGCCAAGACGCCGCGCGAGTCGTCACTGCCCGACGTGCTGAGAATGATCTGGGTGGCAGGGATGCCGCGTTTCGATCGTCTGTTCCTCGCACCAGAAGCAAACTGTGATGACGACGCTGACAAACGGATAATCCAGAAACGCCATGGCATGAGCGAGCAGGAATCGCCGGTCACTGATCGACTCAACACTCTTGGACAGGAGATTCCTCATGAAAGCCGGGTAGCGATCTCCGGCGGTGAACCGCTTGATGGAATTCGGAGAGCGGTTTCCGCAGTGGACGGACCAATCCGGGTCACGCATTGATCTTGCGGCGGGTTCCTCATACAACCTCGGACAGCTGTCTTTGTCTTCTCGCGAAGTGAGATTCTGTCGTGTCGAACACTCTGTTTGGTTCCCTGCCCGCTGAATTGCTGTCCAACCCTCTGCTGACCGAGCGGGGGACGCCGCGTTTCGATCGCATTGAGCCGGAGCAGATTGTCCCGGCGGTGCGGTTCACACTGGCACAGGGAGAGCAGGCACTCCAGCAGATCGAAGCTCACATCCAGCCGACCTGGGCGGGAGCGGTCGAAGTCTTTGATTCGCTGAATCGGATGTTTGAACGTAGCTGGGGACCAGTGACGCACCTGTTCGGGGTGATGAACTCCGACCCGCTACGTGAGGCCTTCGAAACCGTGCAGCCCGAGGTGGTGCTGTTCGGCCTCCGCATCTCGCAGAGCGAGCCCGCGTATAAGGCTCTCAAAGCCCTCAAGGCCGGTCCCGAGTGGAGTCGCCTCGACGCCGCACAGCAGCGAATCGTCGACCGCAAGATCCTCAGCTGCGAGCTATCAGGGATTGGGCTCGCGGGAGCGGAGCGTGAGCGGTTCAATGCCATCGAGACCGATTTGTCGCAAGCGGGGACTGAGTTTTCGAACCATGTCCTGGACTCGAACAAGGCGTGGTCGCTGTTGATCGAATCCCCAGCCGACACAGAGGGCTGGCCAGAGACGCTGCGGCGGATGACGGCGTCGGCCTTTAATCGATCAAAGCCCGAGGGGGCCATCGACGCCACGC
Organism: Planctomycetota bacterium; assembly: GCA_043718945.1. Classification (GTDB taxonomy): domain Bacteria; phylum Planctomycetota; class Planctomycetia; order Planctomycetales; family Planctomycetaceae; genus TH-plancto1. The sequence goes on along the minus strand of JAYSUV010000719.1, from coordinate 6,013 downwards.
CGGAGAACGGCCCGTGGCGGGTGACCTTGGAGATGCCGATCTTCAACCCGTTCATGCAGCACTGTCGCAATCGATTACTGCGAGAGCAGGTGTACCGGGCCTACATGACTCGGGCCTCGTCCGGGGAACTCGACAACTCGGCACTGTGCGTGAAGCACCTCGCCCTGCGGAAGGAGAAGGCCCAGCTACTCGGGTTCCAGACCTATGCCGAATTGAGCCTCGCCCAGAAGATGGCCCCGAGCGTGGCCGCCGTCGAGGAGATGTTCGAGACGCTGCTGACGGCCTCGCTGGCAGCTGCAAAACGCGATCTCGATCAAGTCACTGAACTCGCGCGCAGCCGAGGGCAGCACGAGCCGATCGAGCATTGGGACATCGCGTTCTGGGCCGAGCGCTTGCGGGAAGAACGGTATGACTTCAAGGACGAAGAGCTGCGGCCCTACTTCTCGCATGAGATCGTCGTGAACGGGCTGTTCGACCTGCTAACGATGCTGTTCGGGATCACTGTGGAGCAGGATGCGGCTGTCCCGACGTGGCACCCGGATGTGCGGTACTACGCCGTGCGGAATGAAGCTGGGCAGCCGATCGCGGGGTTCTTCTATGACCCCTACTCGCGGCCCGAGACGAAGCGGCCCGGGGCCTGGATGGACGACTGTTTGAGTCGCCGAACACAAGGGGCCGAGGTCCAGCATCCCGTGGCGTACCTCGTGTGTAATGCGACCCCGCCAATGGGCGACACACCGTCGCTGATGAGTTTTCGCGAGGTGGAGACGCTCTTCCACGAATTCGGCCACGGGCTGCAACACATGCTGACGACGGTCGACTATCCCGATGCGGCGGGCATTAGCGGGGTCGAGTGGGACGCCGTCGAACTGCCGAGCCAGTTCATGGAGAACTGGTGCTATCATCGCCCCACGCTCGACAAGCTGGCCCGTCACTATCAAACGGGAGCGACACTGCCGGACGAACTGTTCCAGAAGATGGTCGCGGCGAAGACCTACCGGGCCGGGTCGATGATGCTGCGTCAGCTGACATTCGGCATGACCGACATCCAGCTGCATTCGGCGTTTGATCCACACGGGACCGAGAGTATCTTCGATGTGCAACGGCGGGTCATGGAGCGGGTGTCGGTGTTGCCGATGTTCCCCGAGGACCGGTTCCTGTGCGCGTTCTCACACATCTTCGCAGGCGGTTATGCCGCAGGTTACTACAGCTACAAATGGGCCGAGGTGCTGAGTGCGGACGCGTTCTCGGCATTCGAAGAAGCGGGACTCGATAATGAGTCAGCAGTCCGTGCGACCGGTCGGCGGTTTCGTGACACGGTACTCGCATTGGGCGGCAGTCGGCATCCCATGGAGATCTTTCGGGAGTTCCGAGGGCGCGAGCCCTCGGCGGAGTCGCTACTGCGTCACAACGGGTTGTCCTGACGGAATGTCGATAAGCGGTCACAGGGGCACTCCGCGCGGAAGCCGACAGCTTCCCTCGAATGGCAAGGGACACGGCGCGAGGCCCGATTCACTCATTCCGAGGCTGCTGAGGTGTCGTACACAGATTTCGCAGATCACCACAGATTCAGAGGGGCGGAATACGACCTGCCGCGTAAGGTCGCAACTCCCGCAGCCAAGCCTGTGAAATCTGTGTCGATTAACTCAGGAATGCTTGCACGCTGCGCATTTTTCCGAAGAAAGTGTACGAGGCTTCCGCACCCTTCAGGGGCCGAGGTCGCCTCGGCGAAGAAGTGGTTTCCGGCTGACTGCTGACCGATCGGTTGCGGTTGTGCCGCGCTGTGCTGTCTGCTCTCACTTCCCCACCATCGGCACGGCTTTGGGATCGGGCTCGACCGTGGGGGCCAGTGCCGGGGTGAGGGGGCTTTCGGCGACGCGCGGGCCGACGAACTCCGCAACACCGACGCAGGCATGCGGATGGCGATCGATCCCGAAGCGTGGCACACCTTCTCCACAATGCCCCTGTCCCAGTTCGTGAAGACTCAGCTGTCCCTCGCCCAAACTGTCGACCAGGGCCGCTCCCCAAAGTCCACCCGCAGCCCCAAACAGCCCGCCCGCAAACGCACCCACCGCCAGGGGATTGCCCAAGCTGATGAACACCATGGAAGCGTGGGGCCTGCGGGGGTTTTACACTTGGCTCGCAGGTGTACAACCCCTTCAGGGATGGGGGCCCCGGGCTAAAGTCCCCAGAGTGCGCTCCTTCGTCGCGACTCTGGGCTATGATGTGCAACCCCTGCGGGGAACAGAGGTCTCCAGACCATCGGAAATGTACGCACAGTGTGTAGGTTTCAGAGGTGAGTCGTATGGTGGGCGATTCTAGGTCGACTTGCTTCCAGAGGATGTTCCATGTCACTCGTGCTCAAGAATGTTCGCAAGAGCTACAAGCTCCCGGACGGAACGCGACTGCCGATTCTGGGCATCAGCTCGTTTGAGCTGAAGGCCGGGGAGCAGGTCGCGCTGATCGGCTCCAGCGGGGGCGGGAAGACCACGCTGCTCAACGCCATCGCGGGCATCACGACAGTCGACGCCGGCTCGATCGTGGTCGACGGCATCGACATCTCGAAGCTCCCCGAGCCGAGCCGCGACCGATTTCGCGCTCAACGAATCGGAATTGTGTTTCAGACGTTTCATCTGCTGCCCGCGTTTACCGCCTTGGAGAATGTGTTACTCGGGATGTCGTTCAGTGGGCGAGTCAATCGGTCGCGGGCCAAGGAGTTGCTCGACCGAGTCGGCCTCGGTCAGCGGCTGAATCACCGGCCTCCGATGCTGTCGGTGGGGGAGCAGCAGCGCGTGGCTGTGGCTCGCTCACTGGCCAACTCGCCGAAGCTGATGCTGGCCGATGAGCCGACCGCGAGCGTTGATCAGGCGAACCAGACGAAGATCCTCGATCTGATTCGCGAGTCCTGTCGCGAGAACAGAATCTCGCTGCTGCTGGTCACGCATGCCCCCGAAGTCGCAGCTGCGTTTGACCGCGTGGAGACCCTGAGCCAGTTCAATCAACCGGGAGAGTCCGCATGAACCTGTTCCAAATTGCTTTGAAGAACATGCGGCAGCGCGGCGTGGCGTCGTGGCTCACGATGATCAGCGTGGCTCTGGGCGTGTCACTGATGGTCGCTGTTCTCGTCCTGCATAGCGTACTCGGCAAGCAGTTCTCGCAGAGCGGCAGCGGGTATAGCCTCATCATCGGTCCCGAAGGCAGTCCCACTCAGCTGGTGCTGGCCACGGTCTACCGCATCGAGAACTCCACCTCGAACATGCCGTGGCGGTACTACCAGAAGTGGGCCACGGACCGCCGCGTGGAACTGGCCGTGCCGCTCAGCTTTGGCGACTCGACGGAGATGGGTGACTTCCCGGTCATCGGCACGACGCCGCAGTATTTCAAGCTGCCGTATGCCCGGACGCCCGAGCCACAGCCGTACCGCGTGAAGGGAAACTTTCTGAAGGGCTCCTGGGACGCGGTGATCGGTTCCGAGGTGGCCCGTCGCAATGGGTGGACTGCGGACGAGGACCTCAACTTAAACGGAAAACTGGATGCTGATGAGGATCTAAATGGCAACGGCCAGCTCGATGCCGGGTCGCAGTTCCAACTCCTGCATGGAGGGCAGAAGGGCGAAGATGCGCACGTCCACAAAGAGAAGTTCACGGTCAGGGGGATCCTCAAGGCGACGGGCACTCCCAACGACCGTACCGTCTTCATTCACATCGACGGGTTCTTTATGATAGCCGGTCACGGGAACCCGCTTCGCGAAGCGATCCATAGCGAGGCTCAATACTTCCATGAAGTCGAAGAGATGCTGCTGGAGAAATACAAACCCGAACTTGAGGCCGAGAAGCGCGAGGCTGCTGCCATTAAGCTGAACCCGGAACACGCAGCTCATGCGGTTCCCGACCTGTCAAAGGAGGTCTCGGCGATCCTGATCGTGACGAGGGGAGACGGGCTGGAGAGTGCTAATAACGCCCTCAGCATTTATGAATATCTGGGCGAAGAGAACGCTGCGATGGCGGTCAGCCCCGTGCAGGTCATGGACAAGATCATGCGGAACCTCGTCGGCAATATCCAGCTGGCGTTTCTGTGCCTGACCGGATTGATCGTGGCGGTGTCGGGGATCGGGATCTTTGTCAGTATCTACAACTCGATGAACGAGCGTCGCCGCGAGATCGCGATCATGCGGGCACTGGGGGCGCAGCGGAGAACGGTGTCGCTGATGATCCTGTGCGAGACGCTGCTGTTGTGCCTGGGCGGCGGGCTGCTGGGGCTGCTGCTCGGCCACGGGTTGATCTACTGGACCTCTGGGATTCTGGAGGCTCGCAGCGGACTGTTAATCGATCCACGGGCGTTTTCGATCTGGGAGCTGGTCGTGCTACCGATCGCACTGGTCCTCGCCACCCTGAGCGGGCTGATCCCGAGTATCACGGCGTACCGGACCGATGTGGCGGAGACGCTGGCACAGTAATGCTCATGATGACTCGAAAAAGACCACTCAGAATGTCGTCATTGAGGGCCGCTGAAGAGATGCGTTGATCTCCACCGTGGGGGAATCGACTTTATCGCTCCAGGACGGTGTCGCCCATCAATCGATGAGCCCCTTGGGCCATTAACAAATGAGCCACGGAGCGACCGATCGCCTCGGCGGTGTCGGCCGTCGAGGTGGCCTGGGCGGAAATACGTTCCTGGCCATCTCGACTGAGGACGACCCCCTCCAGTGTCAGTCGGTCTCCCTCGAAGCGAGTCAACACACCGACGGGAGCATGGCAACCGGCTTTGAGTTCTCGCAAGCAGGCCCGCTCGGCCAGCACTTCCTTGAGAGCCGCTCGATCCGTCAGCCGTCCGAGAATCTCGCTCGTGAACTCGTCATCGACTCGGCATTCGAGGCCCAGCGCCGCTTGCCCGACCGCCGGGTACACCAGCGGGGGAGCCAAGACCGCGCTGATTCGCCCGGCCATGCCGAGCCGCCGCAGCCCCGCCTCGGCGAGCAGAATCGCGTCGTATTCTCCCTCGTCGACCTTGCGCAAACGGGTCTCGACATTGCCACGGACCTCTTCGAGTTGCAGGTCGGGGCGGCTGTGCAGTAGCTGAGCCCGGCGGCGAAGGCTTCCGGTGCCCACCTTGGCCCCCTGCGGCAAATCCTCCAGCGTCCCGATCCGTGAATGCGGTAACACGAGGGCGTCAAACCTCGGAGCCCGCTCCGGCACCCCCGCCAGATGCAGCCCCTCGGTCGGGACCGTTGGCAAGTCCTTCAAGCTGTGAACAGCAAGGTCCGCTCGACCGTCGAGGACCGCCGCTTGCACCTCGCGCGTGAAGACCCCCTGGCCTCCCATTTGACTGAGGGCCGAGAATCGGTCGCGATCCCCGGTCGTGCTGATCTCGACAATCTCGACGACGATCCCCGGCTGGGCAGCGCGGATGAGGTCGGAGACATGCCGAGCCTGCCACATCGCCAACTGGCTGGCGCGCGAGGCAATGCGGAGGGTGCGGATGTTCTTTGTGGCGGGTTCGGTCATGGAGGCGACTGCTCTCAGGGCGATCGGAGCAATCCATCTTACGGTTATTGAACCGACGGAGCGACAGCGCCTACGTCGGAGTCGGCCGCGTGGCCAGCACTCGCTCCAGCACGGACTGCAACTGGCTGGCCGCCTGGCCCCGAGACAACACAGCTGCGAAGCCAGCGTTCTGCGCGGCTTGCAGTCGCTCGGTGGCCACATGCGGAGCGTAGGCGACGGTGAGCGGGCGACCGGTCGTGCGGGTCAACTCTCCGATGGCAGTCAGATCGAGGTCGGCGGCCTCCAGATCGAGGACCAGCAGGTCGACTGGCTGGGCAGCCAATCGCTCCAGCAGTCCGCGTCCAGAGAGTACCCGACGGACCTCACCGCAGACAGCGCCGAGGGCATTGAGTACGGGCACCCCCAGCATGAGGTCGCCGCTCACGAACAGACCTTGGAGCGGGACGGTCTCAGGCATGGGGGCTTCTCCGAATCACACCATGTGAGCGGCACGGCGCTAGCCGCCGGTT
>JAYSUV010000718.1:0-7789 GCA_043718945.1 Planctomycetota bacterium | reverse complement strand
GGTTGCGGTTTGCACCGGGGCCGTAGTGTCGCACGCGGTGACGCTCCGCTTCGAAGACTTCGCGTCGCGGCTAAACTGGCGAGTGCTTTCTGCCGATCATCTATCCAACATCCACTCTATGCAAATCGGCTCACTTCAGATCGACTCCCCGCTGGCTCAAGCTGCGCTCAGCGGTTATAGCGATGGGCCGATGCGGCTGTTGGCGCGACGGTTTGGGGCCAGCTATACGCTTGCCGAAGTGCTGATTGATCGCTTCGCCGTCGAGTCCCAGTCGCAGCAATTCGTCCGTCGGCATCTGCGGATCGACGACGCGGATCACCCGATCGGCGGCCAGCTGATGGGCTCCGATCCGGAGCAGTTTCAGTTCGCCGCGAAACGTCTGGTCCAGGCCGGGTTCGATGTCATCGACATCAACTTCGGCTGCCCGGTGAAGACGGCCATCGGCGGCTGTCGGGGCGGGTATCACTTGGGCCAACCGGAGGCGGCACTCGAAATCGTCTCGCGGGTGCGTGAAGTGGTCCCTCCCGAAATCCCCGTCACGGTCAAGATGCGGCGCGGGATCGACGACACCGCCGAGAGCCGCGACCGCTGCCTGACCATCCTGGAAGGAGTCTTCGAACTCGGCGCAGCTGCGGTGACACTGCATGGCCGCACCGTGGAACAGAAGTACGTCGGCCCCAGCCGCTGGAGCTTTCTGAAAGAGGCCAAGGCCAACTTCCCGCACCACACTCTGCTCGGCAGCGGCGACCTGTTCACGGCCGAGGACTGCGTCCGCATGCTGACCGAAACCGGAGTGGACGGCGTGTCGATCGCGCGCGGCGCCATCGGCAATCCGTGGATCTTCGCCAGTGTGGCCGCCCTGCTCAGGGGCCAGCCCCACCCGGCCCCACCGAGCCTCATCGAGCAGGGAGATCTCCTGCGCGAACATCTGCGACTCGCCCGCGAAGTCTACGGAGACGCGGCCTGCGTCCCCCGCCTCCGCAAACACCTCGTCAAGTACGCCAAGCTGCACCCGGATCACGCTGAGGTCCGCAACGCCTTCGCCGTGGTGAGTTCTATTGCCGAGATCGAGCAATTACTGACGACGCATTACTCCGCTGAGCGAGCGGGTGTCTGGCCGATGAGTGAGGCCACGCTGGTCCACGAGGCGTAGGGTGGGACAAGCTCGCTTTGGAGCGCAGGCCCACCATATGCGATATGGTATGGAAGGCGATGGTGGGCCTGCGCCCAAAGCGGCTGGTCCCACCCTACGCGCCGAATACCTCGCATTGCTTGCAACCGCCGGGGGTTTGTTGATGATGTGAGTCTGTTCCATCGTCCTGTCGGAGAATGGCCATGACATCTCGCATTTCGCAGTTCTGCTTTCTACTGACATGTGCAGCCCTGTTGCTGGCGACCCGCGAGGTGGATGCCGCCCGCCCCAACATCCTGTTCATCCTGACCGATGACCAGGGGCCACACGCGGCCTCGTACCTCGGCAACAAGGAGTTGCCGACGCCGCATCTGGATGCCCTGGCGGCTCAGGGGGCGATCCTGCGGAATGCGTTCTGCGTGACGCCGGTGTGCAGCCCTTCGCGGGCCTCGATCGTGGCCAGCCGGTATGGGTCGGAGCTGGGCATCATCGATTGGATCAATCCGAAAACGGAGCCGGAGATCGGCCTGAATCCGAATACGGTGACGTGGATGGAGTTGTTGCAGGAGTCGGGGTATGTCACTGGACTGATGGGGAAGTGGCATTTGGGCACTGCTGACCGGTATCACCCGACATTGAATGGCTATCAGGAGTTCATGGGCTTCCTCGACGGAGGCCGACCGACTCGGGATGCCATCCTCGAAGTCGGCGGTCATGACGTGCAGACGCAGGGGTTCATCGTCGATGTGGTCACGGATGGAGCCATTGGGTTTCTGAAAACGCACAAGGCCGACACGTTCGCCCTCTCGGTTCATTACCGCGAGCCGCACGCCGCCTGGCTCCCGGCCGCGGACGAGGACATGGAGCCGTTCAAAGACCTCGTTCCCACCCTGCCCTCCAGCGAAACACCGGGCGTGGATGAGGACCGCCTCCGCAAGATGATTCGCGAGTATTACATCAGTTGCCGCAGCGTCGACCGCAGTGTCGGTCGACTGATGCAGACGCTGAAAGAACTGGGCCTGGAAGAGAACACGATCGTGATCTTCACGAGCGATCACGGCTACAACACCGGGCATCACGGGGTGTTCCACAAGGGAAACGCCGCGTGGATGCTCAAGGAGAAACCGCAAGCCCGGTGGCAGGACATCGGTGCTAACAGCCGACCGAATCTGTGGGATCAGTCGCTGCGGGTGCCCGCGATTGTCCGCTGGCCCGGAGTGGTCAAGGCAGGCTCGGTGGTTGAGCGGACGACGACGCACCTCGACTGGTATCCGACGCTGCTGGCCATGACCGGCACGGAACTGCCCAAGGATGTCCCCGTGCATGGGCGGAGCATTGTGCCGCTCCTCCAAGGAGAAACCCCCGCATGGTCGGATGAGTTCTACAGCGAGTACAGCATGCGGACGGGAGCCAAGGTCGACATGCGCTGCTGGCGAACTCCGCAGTGGAAGCTGACGATCGACTATCGGCATCGCGACCGGGATGAGATGTACGATCTCGCGAACGATCCGCACGAGACGACCAACCTGATCGGGAGTGATCGACGCGAGGTGCAGGAGATGCGAGAATCCCTGGCTCGGAAGATTCTGGGCCGGATGCAAGAGATCCATGACCCCCTGCTGGCCGAACTTCCGGACCCCGAGCCCAAAGGCCCCTGATGTCTGACGCGTTTCCCAGCCACGATCCGCTTGACCCCAACGCCAGTGTGCGTCGACGGCTGCTGCTGATGGTGGCTGGCGGCATGGCCACGATCCTGATGCTCGCCTGCTGCATCTGCGGCGGGGCGATGTTCTACTTCCGTCCTCAGATCGAGCAGAACCCAGAAAAGGCAATTGCGCTGACGAAGCAGATGTTCCGTGCGATCACGATCCCCGAGAGCTTCGAACCGCGAGGCACAATCGAACTGAATGTGTTTCACCAGCTGCAAGTCAGTGGGGCCTATTACGAGATGCCCAAGGTCGACAGTGTTCTGGCGCTGATCCACGTCGAGAGCCGCTGGAGTTCCCAGGCTCGCATCAGGCAGCATATCCGCGAGACGCTGCTGGAACGGGGGGCCGCCGAAGAACCGCTGCACCTTCAGGAACAAACAGCGCAGCAGGTCCAGATTGGCAAAGATCTCGTCCGATTTGAGTTCTCGACGGGAAAGGATCTGGCGACTGACAAGACCTATCGATTGATGGAGGGACTTGTCCCAGGAACGACCGGCGATGTCCTGATCTGCCTGAAAATCGACGCAGATCATTGGCAAGAAGGTCTCGACAAGGAGCTTCCATCGGCGAAAGACCCGACTCTCTCCCTGGATGAGGTGCTGGAGATGCTCCAGTCCATCAAGTAGCACCCTACCAAACCGCATTGATCCCGCCTACCATCTCCGCATGTCAGCCATCGAAGTTCGCAATCTGTCCAAGCAATACCGCGTCTACCAGAAACGCGAGGGGATGTGGGCTTCCGTCACAGGGTTGTTCCATCGAGAATACAAGACGATCGATGCCGTCCGCGACGTGAGTTTCACCATCGAAGAGGGCGAGATGGTCGCCTTTCTCGGGCCAAATGGGGCCGGAAAGACAACCACGCTCAAGCTGCTCTCGGGGCTGATCTTTCCGACCTCGGGCACGGCCACCGCACTGGGCTATGTCCCGTGGGAGCGCAGCTACGACTACCGGCGTCGGTTCGCCCTCGTGATGGGACAGAAGAACCAGCTCTGGTGGGACTTGCCCGCGCAGGAGTCATTTCGGCTACATAAAGAGATCTACGGGATTGAGGACGCTCAGTTTCGCCGACGAATGGATGAGCTAATCTCGCTGTTGGAGGTCGGCCAGCTGGTCGGTCGACCGGTGCGGGAGCTGTCGCTCGGCGAGCGGATGCGGATGGAGTTGATCGCGTCGCTGCTGCACAGCCCGGACCTGCTGTTGCTCGATGAGCCGACGATCGGGCTGGATGTGGTGTCGCAGCGGAAAGTCCAAGAATTCCTCAAGTTCTACCAGTCGGAACACAAGATCACCGTTCTGCTGACCAGCCACTACATGAAAGATGTCGAGGCCCTTTGCACGCGGGCCGTCGTGATCAACCAGGGGGTCATCAAGCACGATGGTCCGCTGGCCGAGATCGTCGAACGCTTCAGCAAAGACAAGGTCATCCAGCTGCAAATCGCGGGCGAGTCGCCCAGCAATGCGGAACTGGAACGTTACGGCATCGTGCTGGAGAACAAGCCACCCCGCATCAAGTTGAAGGTCGAACGCACGCGGGTTCCGGCCACGCTGAGCGCCCTCCTGGAACGCTGCCAGATCGAAGACATCAGCGTCCAAGACCGGCCGCTGGAAGAGGTCATCGGGGAGTTCTTCACAGATACGACGACGGCTCTTCCAACGGAGGAACAGCCCTAATGCGTTTGCATTCTCGGTCCCAAGCTCCGCTGGGGACCGCATCTCCACGAAGCTCCGCTTCGCTTCGCGTGCCAAGAAACACTCAACATGTACATTCCCGGAACGACCCTGGAGGGGTCACAGCGATTCGCCGGTGGTTGATCGCGGCGACACCACCGGTCATCGATCGCTTCGTGCCCCGCATCCCGGAGGGATGCCAGCTGACTTCGACAACGCGATGTCTGCGTGACTCCCGTGAACGGTGTGGCGTGGACATTAATTTCGGCGTTGAGAGCGGAACGTGCTGGAATCCCTCCGGGATTCGGCTCATGATCGAGTTTCTCATCCGGTGGTGTCGCTGCGCTCAACCACCGGCTAATGGCTGTCATCCCTCCGGGATGGGATTTCACCCACATTCTCCGTGCCTCCGTGCCTCCGTGGTTGACTATCCTCGACTCGCTCAGAAGGCAGGCAAGAATGTCTGCCCCACCATGTGTGCGGGGGCGAACCGATGACCCTCACCCACCGTCTCCGCGTCTATTGGCTGATCCTCCAGACCTCGATGGCCGAGCGGTTCGCCTACCGGTCGGACTTCGCGCTGGGGACGCTGTTTCGGTTCCTGCCGATCATCACGCAGGTGTTCCTGTGGGGGGCGATCTTTGGCACGATGGACACCACGTCCGACAAGCAGATCGCCGGGTACAAGTACGGCGAGATGGTCGCGTACTATTTGATGGCGATGCTCGCGCGGGCTTTCTCCAGCATGCCCGGACTATCGAGCGGGATCGCGCGCGACATCCGCGAAGGGACGCTCAAGAAGTACCTGATCCAGCCGATCGACATGCTGGGCTATCTGTTCTGGTACCGCGTGGCTCACAAGCTGGTGTACTACGTGGTGGCCACGATTCCGTTTGTGATCGTGTTCTATCTGTGCCGTGACTACTTCCCCGGCTGGCCCGACGGGCTGACCATCGCGGGGTTGATACTCGCGCTGAACATGGCGTTTCTACTCGGGTTTCTGATCGAGAGCTTACTCGGGATGATTGCCTTTTGGTTCTTAGAGGTCAGCTCGCTGTTGTTCATCTACATGATGCTGAATTACTTCTTGTCGGGCCATATGATCCCGCTCGACTTGCTGCCGAGCTGGGTCGAGTGGTTGCCGTTTAAGTATCTGGCCTATTTTCCCTGCAAGCTGGCGCTCGGAAAGTATAGCCATGCCGAGATGGGGCAGGAGCTGCTGATCGAGGTGGCGTGGGTGATCGCTCTGCTTTGGTTTAACCGCTGGGTGTTTGCACGGGGTTTAAGGCGGTACGGGGCCTACGGCGGGTAGGTGGGATCGGCATCCAGCTTGTCATCCCGATGCCTATCTCCATTTCACTGCCCCCTCTCCCCCACATTCGATGTCGCTTTCGGAGTGGACTCGACTGTGGGGGAGAGGGCCGGGGTGAGGGGGCCAGAGCATGCGATGTGGCCCCCTCACCCCAACCTTCTCCCCCGCAACACGTCCTCTGCTGGATCGATGTCGCTCGCGGGGGAGAGGGGGCAGACAGAGTACCGCCAATTGGCGAACTCGTTCTCTTCAGGAACGACAGGCTGGAAGCCTATCCCACGGGCCTCACGCCAACTCCACCGGCACTTCGCCCTCATCGAGCAGGTACTGCGGTCTCCCCTGGGGATCGGTCAGCGTCTCTTGCATGGCGTCGATGCCGAGGTGGCGGTAGAGGGTGCGGAAGATGTCTTTATAGGTTACTGGGCGGGATCTCGGCTCGCCCCCGGTGCGGTCGGTCGAGCCGATCACTTGGCCACAGCGCAGGCCGCCGCCCGCGAGCAGACACGGACTGACGCGGGGCCAGTGGTCTCGACCTCCGCTGGAATTCACGACCGGGGTCCGTCCGAACTCGCCCCACACGACAACTATGACATCGTCCCACAGCCCGCGCTCTTTGAGGTCGGTGACGAACGCCGCCAGTCCGTGGTCGACGATTGGCACCAAGTTCTGCATGCGAGGGAAGTTGTCTGAGTGCGTGTCGAAGTCGCTGATCGAGACGCTGACGACCCGCACACCCGCCTCGATCAGTCGCCTCGCGAGCAGGAACTTCTGCGGAGCATTCCCCCCTTCGGAGGTCTCGAACTGCACACCCCGCTGTGGGCCAGTCGCGGTGTAGCGAGCCAGAACCGCCGGGTCTTCCTTCGAAAGATCGAGCGCCTCCGCCAACCGACCCGAGGTCAAAATCCCCGCAGCTTGTCGATCGAACTGGTCCATCGCCTCCATCATTCCCGACCCATCCAGCTCCCGCTTCACCCGGTCGAGTCCCGACCGCAACGACTGCCGATCGGCCAGCCGGTCGAGGGTGAGACGCTCATCAAGGGTCAACTTGAGCGAATGCTCCGTGCCCCGCCGGGCCAGTTCGCCCTTCATCCCAGCTTCGAGTTCCCGCGCGAACATCGCACTGATGTCGGGCCGAAATGGACGGTACGCTGGCCCGAGAAACCCCGGACGGGCGCTGTCCCGCACGAGCGGTCGCCCCTGCATGAGGTCGACAAATCCCGGAGCGGGGTCATCCGGATGGCACTGCAATTTGGCAATCACCGACCCGAACGCCGGGCGACCGCCGAACGACTTGAGATCCTTTTCCGCGAACCCTGACTGACACTGAAAGGCATTGTGCTGCCCATCCGACCCGACCAGCGACCGCACAAACACAAACTGCTCGGCCAATCGGGCGACCTGCGGCATCAACTCGCAAATCCGAATGCCGGGAACCGAGGTCTCAATCGGCAGGAACGGCCCGCGAATCTCCAGCGGAGCCTCGGGCTTGGGATCGATCGTCTCATACTGCGACGGCCCGCCATCCAGATGAATGTTGACCACCGCCTTCGTCGACGCACCAACACCCGCCCCAGCCTCCAACCGCAACAGCTGCGAAAGCGTCAACCCCGCCGCCCCCAACGCCCCGCACCGCAACCACTCGCGTCGCGTGGGAGGGGAGTTCGTGATCGCTCTGTGATGGGGCGGCATGGTCACGAGAGGGGCGAGGAACCGGGTGAGGAGAACGGAAGGTCTTGTACTCACTCTAACATGTGAGTAGGAGTTGATGCGACTTCAAAGTGCGAAATCCCCAAGCATGCGGCGATCCTCCTATCAGTAACCCGATGCGTCAGCGAGGGCCGAGCGCAGCGAGGAGTCCGGCGGGTGGCGGGGTCAGGAGGCTTTGCGCATGGCCCCAGCGTGGGGAGACGTGACACTGATCCTGCGTCTCAGCCGCTTGGCGGGGTGGCCCAGACATCCAAAGCG
>JAYSUV010000717.1:0-2818 GCA_043718945.1 Planctomycetota bacterium | reverse complement strand
AAACTCACCGCGACATCCTTCACGCGGCCCCCCCCCATATAGCCGACCCACCCGCCGCTTGGACAGTGCAGGCTGCGGTTTTTGATGCGTACCGCCTGCTGTCGCCCCAGCTTGCTTCCCGAGTTTCTGGGTTGTGTCAGTGTCGAAGAGTGTGGACTGCTGTATTGCTAATTCCGTAAACACGCCAAGCAGCAAGGAACGCTCGGTCACTGCAATTCCATAGTCTGTCAAGCGTGTTGTCAACTCTTCAGCGATAGCCATACCTCCTATTTGAATGTCTCCATTTTCAGTAGTGGGGGGGACAATTGCGACAAATCTATCGCCAACGACAGGATCAACCTCGTCTCCAGCCCGAATTTCAGCTTCAGTGTCATCTACGATCTTGGCTTTCGAGAATTTCTCCGCAGCTTCTGTGATCCCAATTCGACAAAGTTTGCGCCTTTGAAGCCCAAGAATCTCTCCTGAGTCGGGGTCTCGAAGCTCTTTCTCGACCCGGTGAACGAAGAACTCGTCACCAATACGAAGGCCTGCTGCACTGCCCATGTTCAAGAATATGAGGTTGCCATCAATGCTTGCAACCTTTCCAGGTTTCACCGCCTTCGGCATCGCTCGAACCAGTTTCCAGGCAATCAGAGTTGCCGGAGAGACAACTGAGATGATCTCTTGGTCTTTCGGATCCTCAATGGTTCGCTTGATTTCATTTTTGCGAATCTCGCGAGTCTTTCCATTTGTGATATCTTTTATCAAAATACGATCATCGTCCTGCTCCAGCAACTCTCCGATGGTAGTCTGTCCTGCCATTTCTGAGACCTTGACAAGCTTCAGACTATCAATTGCAGATTGGCCGTACGAAAGTTGGCATACGGCTACCATCAAGATTGCAGAACAGAATTGGATGCGCATGACTTTCCCCACTGGCCGTTTCGAAGCATCAGCACGCTACAAAGCACCGCTCCAAATTCACATCAGTTGCGGATACCCTACTCCAAAGTTCAGTGTATGTGCCCGGGCAAGGTTGTCAATAGCAAGGTAGCACCGGTTGCCGTTTTGGGCTACTGGTGTGCCAGTGGCACAAGAGGTTGGCACAGATACGACTCTCGATTTCAGATTCTCTTCTGGCTTCGCCACACCGGTAGGCTCACGCAATTGATCGCTGTTTGTGATGCCATCAGCATTCCAATCAAAAGACATCGCCTACGACTTCTCCTCCCTCGCCTCGACGCAGTCCTTGGGTACAGAAGACAAGATTGTCCTCGCCCGAGATGGAATGCCCGTCAAATACATTCTTGACTTCTGAGATGGGCAATCGAATACATAAGTGTGGCTTGGGTACGCTGGGAGAGGAATCGCCAAATCATGTGTGGACTTACAGGCGTCGCAATCAATTCTGTCAACTCGAACGAAGCTCATCGTCGGGTTCCACATCTTCGGAAAAAGGGATCTGTTTAGCACCTCGTTCCCAAGCTCCGGCTTGGGAACGCCTATCCCCGAAGCTCCGCTTCGTCCCGTGCCAAACGACTTGGTCAGCCGATGGTTCTCGATGCCACTGCGATTGGCGACTCGCGATTCGGAAATCGATTGCCGTACGTGGCGAAGCAGAGCTTCGAGGAGATGCGGTCCCAAGCGGAGCTTGGGACCGAGATCGGAGATCGGAGATCGCGATCACTCGCTCCGGGTGCTGACGCTTCCGGAGCGGGGACGCTCGCCAGCTTACGCAAACAGGGCCGAGACGGCTTCCGCCTTGACCAGTTCGCGGGGCTGGTTCAGGTGGTTGTAGACGATCGTCTGGGGGGCGATGCCGAAGGAGTGGTAGATCGACGCCAGCAGTTCGCCGGGGTGGACGGCATCTCGGAGCGGAGCGGAGCCGGTGGCGTCGCTTTGGCCGTGGACGTAGCCGCGCTTGATGCCCGCTCCGGCGACGAGAGAGGTGTAGCAGTACGGCCAGTGGTCGCGGCCATCGTCGCTGTTGCCGTTGCCGCTGGTGCTGATGCCGCGCTGGGGGCTGCGACCGAATTCGCCGACGGCGACGACGAGGGTTTCGGAGAGCAGGCCGCGCTCATCAAGGTCGTTGATGAGGGTGGCCAAGCCTTGGTCGAGCATGGGGGCTGACTGGTCTTTCATGCGTGTCGAGAGTCCGGTGTGAACATCCCAGGAATGGTTGTCGCTGTTGGCCACCTTGGGCCACACGACTTCGACGACGCGAGTCCCGGCCTCGACGAGGCGCCGGGCCAGCATCAGGCTCTGGCCGAACGTGTTGCGGCCATACCGCTCGCGAGTCTCGCGGGACTCCTGATCGAGCGAGAACGCATCGCGTGCCCGGCCCGAGGCGATCAGCGACAGCGCCTGATCGTAATACTCGTTCAGGTTCAGGTGCTTCACCGCCCGATCCACTTCCGGCATCCCGGCGTTGATCACATCGCGCAGCTTGGCCCGCCGCTCGAGCCGCTGGCCGTACACGTCGGCCCGCATTTCGAGGTCTTCGACTCGGATGCGAGTCATCTTTTCCATATCCATGTCGTCCCCCTGTGGATAGAGGGTGTACGGGTCGTACGCCTTGCCAAGGAACCCGGCGGACCCGCCCTTGCCGACGACGTTGCTCTCTTGCAGCGGACGCGGCAGCATCACGAAAGGCAGCATCGGCACCTTCGGCGGCAGCAACCGAATGATGTTCGAACCGAAGTTCGGGAAGTCCTTGGGAGACGGCGGCTCAAGCTGGCCCGACGGGCTGACCTTGTCGGTCGTGTAGCCGGTCATCATCTGGTAGATGGCAGCTGTGTGGTTGAACAGGCCGTTGGGGGTGTAGCTCATCGAGCGGATG
>JAYSUV010000716.1:0-7841 GCA_043718945.1 Planctomycetota bacterium | reverse complement strand
AGGCCAGAAGCCTCTGAACATCCTCATTGTGCCAGCCGCAGCCAGTGTGTGAATCCACCCTCGGATCATGTCTGCCTCCTCCTTGGCGTCTCTGCGCCTTGGCGTCTTGGCGTTAAATTCTGACTTCCGTGGTCAGTCTCGCGGGATTCCGCGACGCGAAGGCGCTGTGTAGAAAGGTCAGACGAGGACGTCCGTCCTACGAAATATCGTATCCCCCGAGTTCTGCCACAGCGGATCATCCCGGGTATGACGATTCGGAGGCCCTGACCATGGGGCTTGGCCACGGTCCGTCCTGGGGATTTCCCAAAGATTGGGCCAACCCAGTCCGCCTCACCGTACCACGAGTGTCTTCCGGCACATTCGTAACTGTTGTGCGGGTCGCATAACTCTTTGAGAATGCTTTGAAATTCAGAGACTCCCATCGCCGATGAATGAATAAACAACACGGCGTCTCGGGGATGTCGTGGAATGTGTGCTGTTCTGCAGCACGTACCTCTCGCGGGCTGCGAAGGGTGGCCTCGCATGTCGGAACAACGTGACATTCTGTACGTTGATGACGAGAATTCAAACTTAGTGGTTTTCGAGGCCACTTTCGAGGACGACTTTCGGATACATATCGCCCATAGCGCGGCCGAAGCATTGCAGCTGATTGAAGAGTTGCCGATTCCGGTTGTGATCGCGGATCAGCGGATGCCGGACATGACTGGGGTCGAGATGTTCTCGCTGATTCGGAGAAAGCATCCGCACATCCAGCGCGTCATTTTGTCCGGATATTCCGAGTCCGATTCGATCATCGATGCCATTAATCAAGGGCAAGTGTTCCAGTTCGTTCGTAAGCCCTGGCAACGGGCTGAACTGCTGTCGGTCATCCGCCGTGCGATGGAAGCGCATGACATGGCCTTGGAGAATACGAGCTTGATGGAGCGACTGCTGGTGAGCGAACAGTGCGCCATCCTCGGACGCGCGACCGCCGAGATTGCCCACGAAATGGGGAACCAGCTGCATTTGCTCCCCCTCATCGAGCTGATTGAAGACGAGCATGCCCACGATATCAACCTGACCCTGCTCGCCCAGTTGGCTCGGGACTCGCACGAGCGATTAAACACGCTGGTCAATGAAATCAAGGACATCGTCCGCCAGGAAGGCACCCAGGTCAGCCTGCAGCTGGTCAGCCTGGCGGATGTCATCCGCGAGCTGTTGTCGTTTTTGCGTTTCAACCGATCGATCCCCTCGTCATCGATCGTGGCCGACCTGCGCGGCGATCCGGTAATCTTGGGGAATAAGCTGAAGTTGCACCAAGTCTTGATGAATCTGATTAAGAATGCGATGGATGCCATCGCTGGCCAGCCGGATGGCTTGGTGGCCATTCATCTGTCGACTGGCCTCGACACGGTCGATCTGAGCGTCGCCGACAACGGGACCGGAATTCCGTATGCGATTCAGGAAAAAGTGTGGGAGCCGTTTTTTTCCACGAAAGGGAAACACGGTAACGGCTTGGGACTCGATCTGGTCAAGCGTCTTGTCGAAGCCCAGCACGGCCAGATTCAAATGCACTCCACGCCGGGGCACGGCACCGAATTCACGATCTCGTTCCCGATCGTCGCCAGCCCCCTGGAGGCGGAAACTTCACTGCTTGCAAGCCGGTGAGTCAGCTCCCGCATGAGCCACATGTTGACCGCCAGTCAGCCACCTGACGCGTCTCGGCAGACTCATTCACGAAGGTGTTCGAGGAGTTTCTGTGCATATTCTGAGGGATTGATCCGAGCGATGGGGATGATTCAAATTCTCAAAGACGGTTAGACTTCACGCGGGCCGGAGAGGGCAGTTGGTTAATCCAACTCTCGCACAAAGACAAACTCATTGCAGCCCAGTCCACCACCGCAGGTCTTTAGAACTCGCAATCGAAATCCTCGGTCACGCAGAAAGTCAAAGATCGCTTCCGGAGTGGCCACTTCAAATGGCCATCCGCCCACCCAGTCCACCAGATCGTACCAGCGATGCATGCCGCGACCATCACTCGCACGTAAGTCATGGACGAGGGTCGTGATCGGAGTTAGCGGGTTGCGGAGCGTGACCAGCCGGAGCACGAACGACACCAACGCAGCTCCGCAGCGCTGCAAGAGAAACATGACCCCGATCGCTGCCACAAGTCCCGTGTTCAAGGGCCTCGGCAGCCTCTGATGCAGACGCTTGATGAGCTTCCAGCGATCCGAGATCTGCCCCTGATCGTTGTAGATCGACAGGAACAACAGCCCCCCCGGACTCACCCTTTGTGACACCAGATCGATGGCCCGCCACATCTCCCCCGTATGGTGCAGCACGCCCCAGGAGTACACGACATCGGACAACGGCAATGTCGACAAATACTCGGCATCCCGTGCCGAACCCGGCTCGATCGTCCAGGCGTTCTCGGACTGCGAGAAGCGGCGCTGCATCTCTCGTGTGCAGGCCACCGACTGCGGGTCGTAATCCAACGAATGCACTGTGGCTCCCAGCCGATGGGCGGCCAAGCTGAACAGACCGCTGCCACACCCGACATCGAGAAACCGTTGCCCATCCAGCCGCACGACACCCAGCATGGCCTGCAATGACTGCACTGCGGCCCCGATGCGGACTTCATCGACCACTTCCAGAAACCGGAGCCAGTTGGCCCCGAATCGAAACCGTTCGTCACTCATGCTGCCTCGGGGTCCGCTGTGGGGCCGTGTCGCTGTACAGTCCTCACGGTAGCAACCGGTCGGGGATCTGTCAGCATGGTTGAGGCGTAGGACGGGCACATTTGCCCGTCCGTGTTGTGAGCCTCGATCTGGATCGACAAGCCAAAGCCAATGAGTGGAAGCGACACCTATTCTTGATGCGGTGTTGTAGGGCTCCTATGGGCTCAACACAACTCTTCCCTGAATGGCGGGTTCGTCCACTCTCTCCCCGGAGCCAGCGTGCTCTTGATCCCACTCAGCACGCCACAGTGGATCAGGGTCGGACGGGGCAGGGGGGCTTCGATCTCGAAGCCGGCGGCGGTGAGCCACTCGTGATATTCGGCGGCGCTGTAAGCCCGGCCCTCGGTCAGTGTGAACAGGGCAGCGGAATACAAAGCGATCGGCAGCGGGCCGTCGAGGTCGTCGTTCAGGAACACATCGTGGATCAGCAACTGGCCGCCGGGCTTCAGGGCGGCGTGGCAGCGGGCGATCAGTTGCTGGCACTCGGGAATGTCCCAGTCGTGCAGGACATTCGAGAGCAGGACCACATCGGCCCCGGTCGGGAGCGGATCGCCAAACATGTCCCCCTCGCGCAGTTCGAGCCGGTCGGCCACGTTGTACCGCTGCCGGAATTCATCAGCGACTCGCAGCACCTCCGGGCGGTCGACGACGATCGCACGCAGCTGAGAGTAGCGTTTGAGCAGGGCGATGCTGTAGATGCCCGAACCGCCGCCGACATCGACGAGCAGTTCGGCATCGCCGAGGTCAACCTGGGCTGCCAGAGCGGGGGCGACGTTCTTGGCCCGCCCAGCCAGCGAGAGCGTGAAGTGCCGGGCGAGGTCGGTCTGCTCCATCGCCGAGGGCACCCCCGCCCGGTAGATGAACGCCGCCCCGTCCTCGTTCAGGTCGAGCCCGCGCGGGCGGTTCGTCCGCAGCCGCTCGACCATCTCGACGACCCCGGGACTGGTCGCGGCCAGACCGATGTACCCGCCAACATCGAACGCACTCCGAAGGGGCAGATGATGGCGCGAGAGGGCGGTCAGCTGAAGCCGTCCCTCTTCGTCGATGCGGAGCAGCCGCATGGCTCGCAGCGTGGTCAACAACACTTGCATCGGTCGAGGTTCCAGCCCGAGTTCCGTGCGCAGCGTCTCGACCGTGCGCGGCCCGTCCTTGAGTTTCGTAAACAGGTCGAAGTGAGCGACAGCTGCGGTCAGTAATTCGGTCCCATAAGAGCCGCGAAAGAGTTCGAAGATCGGCGTGGGGTCAATGGAGGGCGGGTGCAGGTCAATGACATCGCCCCGGTTCAGTTCGATCGCCTCGACTAGAGCGACCTGCGAGACGACCAAGTCCTCGGCATCGGGGATTGGGTCAAAGTCGGCGACGTTCGCCAGATGCGGTCCGATCCGTGAAGGGTAGACCGCATGGCCGGGAATCGCCGACCAGCCGGGACGACAGCGGACGCGGTCGCCTTCGACGGTCACGCGCAGCCAGCCGGTATATTCGTCCGCGAACTCGAACGGCAGAAAGACGGACTGATCAGGAGCCGCATCACGCACCGCGACCAGCCACTGATCGAGCAGCTGTTCCAGACTGGCCCGCACGCGCCGCCCTTCCGGCTGGTCGCGAACCGCTGGGTCGAGTCCGAAGTAATACGAATCGACATGCCGGGCATAGTCGCCGCACTCTAGCAGAATGTCGCCGTGCTGAGTTCCCTGGTCATCGAAGGTCAGTCGCAGCATGGGAACGGGCTTCTCTCGCGGGGGCTTCAGTGAACTGAACTGCCTATCCTAGCTCTCGGGCGGGGAGAGCGAAACCGGACCTGTCCGACGGACATCCTTGTCCGTCGATCGCGCCATGGACAAGGACGTCTGGCTGACAAAGCCCCCTCACCCCGGTCCTCTTCCCCACAATGGAGTCCTCAGAGAAAGTCGTACCGATCGTGGGGGAGGGGGAGCAGACGGTACGGCGACCAATCGGTGCGCGAATGCCCCCGACCGACTCATCGGTTTACCTCCGGCCTTTCATTCCATCCATGAGGACGACCACTCCCAAGAGCGACCACACAATCAGACAGATGACTCCCATGATGATCGCGAACCACGATCGCCCCTTGCCGCTGAGGTTCGGCTTCCGCTGGATCTCCTTGAGTCCACCCCACCCCAGAAATATCCCGATGACTGCGGGCACAATCCCGACCAGCGGAAACATCGCAAACAGTCCCATGTACCCGGCGAATAGCGACATAACACTAATCTCGACGGGAGCGACCAACCGGACCAGAGTGCCTGCACTTTTCTGGGGGCGTCGGTCCTCGATGTCGTCATCGTCCAGATACTCACCGCAATGTTTGCACTTCATGGCCACCGCGAGGATCTGCTCGGAGCAAATCGGGCAATCTTTGTATTCTGGCATGACGAGTGTCCGAGATGTGGTGAGGTGAGACTGTCGAGGGCTGGGTGACTGCTTCGGCCAGTGTAAGGCCATCACATGGCGATGTCATGAGTGAGGCCAGCGGGCAGTAATATCATCCCCGCCACTGGGGCTTGTCCTCGTGGTTCCTGCGCGGGTGCGATACGGTAGCGCACCAGCGCGGGAACCACCCCGACGAGCGGGGTGGCGGGGGGACGTTTTTCGCCTGCCCAAGTGAGTGGTGAGCGGTCAATGCCCCTCCCGACGTGTGTGCGTCAGAAAAGTCGGCAGCCCGCGACTCCTGCCCCCTCTCCCCACGGGCGACGCGACTTTCGGGGAGGATATCGCTGTGGGGAGAGGGCCGGGGTGAGGGGCCTGGAGCGAGCGATGTCGCCCCCTCTCCCCCACAGTCGAGTTCACTCCGAGGGCCAAACCAAATGTGGGGGAGAGGGGGCAGAAGCTGGCAGCTGCCGACTTTCCTGGCGTGTACACACTCCCGACTCTCCCCTGAGTTGTCCACTCGCCTGCCACTCGTTACAAACGCGCCTAGACGATCGGTGAGGGCCATGTGGCGGCTCTCGTCCGGTGAATTGCACCCACTTCGGCCACAGCGTGGAGTTCTTTCGCATGACCGCTCCGATTCGTGTCGCCGTCACCGGTGCCGCTGGAAACATTGGCTACGCTCTCATTTTTCGCATCGCCAGCGGCGAAGTGTTCGGTCCCAATCAGCCGGTGATCCTCAACCTGGTTGAAGTGCCGCCGGTGCTGAAGAGCCTCGACGGAGTGGCGATGGAGTTGGAGGACTGTGCCTTCCCGACTCTGGTGGGAGTCAAGAAGTGCAGCAGCGACGACCTGCAGGATGGCTTCGGCGACTGCAACTGGGTCGTCTGCGTCGGCAGCATTCCGCGTAAAGCGGGGATGGAGCGGGCCGACCTGATCCGCATCAACGGGCCGATCTTCACGAACACCGGCAAGTCGATCGAAGCCGCAGCTGCCAAGGATGTGCAGGTGCTGGTGGTGGGGAACCCGTGCAACACGAACTGTTTGATCGCGATGCACAATGCGCCGAAGGTGCCGCGTGATCGCTGGTACGCGATGACCATGCTCGACCAGAACCGGGCCAAGAGCCAGTTGGCGATCAAGGCCGGACAGCCGCTGGCCTCGGTCAAGAATGTGGCGATCTGGGGCAACCACTCGGCCACGCAGTACCCGGATTACTTCCACGCCACGATCAACGGCAAGCCCGCTTCCGAGGTGATCCGCGATGATGCCTGGCTCCAAACGACGTTCATCTCCAGCGTGCAGAAGCGCGGAGCGACGGTGATCGAAGCGCGCGGGGCATCGAGTGCAGCTTCAGCAGCCAATGCCGCCCTCGACACCGTCAAGGGCTTCGTCCGTCCGACCGCAGCGGGCGACTGCTTCAGCGCTGCCGTGTGCAGCGATGGCAGCTATGGCATTGATGAGGGGCTGATCTTCGGCTTTCCGTTGACCAGTGACGGGAAGTCACACAAGATCGTTCAGGGGATCGAGCACAACGCCTTTGCTCGGCAGAAGATTGACCTCACGCTGGAAGAGTTGCGGACCGAGCGAGATACCGTGCGGGATCTGTTGAAGTAGTCGCTTGTTTGAGTTCAAATGTCGAAAGCCCAATGGTTGCAACCACTGAGCTTTTTCATGGTGCAGCGATTCAGCGAATCGCCCCGCCGTTGGCGTTGATGACCTGCCCGGTGAGGTAGCTCGCCTCCTCGCTGACCAGAAACCGGGCCAGCTTGGCGATGTCCTCCGGCTGGCCCCAGCGCTGCAGTGGAGTCTCGCGCAGCACCCGCTCCTGCCAAGCCTCACTCGCCTGTTCACCCCAGGCGGTTTGAATCCAGCCGGGCGAGATGCAGTTGACCCGCACCTCGGGAGCCAGCGACATCGCCAGTGAGCGGGTGAACCCCATGACTGCGTTCTTGGCCGTCGAGAACAGCTCCGCGCTGTCCCCCTCCATCCCCCGGTCGGCCTGGTCCCAGCCGATGTTCAGAATTGCACCACGTCCAGCGATTCGCATCCGGCGTCCGACCTCTCGGCTCAGGTGCAAGGCGGCGGTCACATCCACCGCCAATAGCCGCTCCAGCTTCTGTGAGAACGACAGCGTCGGCCCCTCCCCGGTGAGTAAATCGATCCCGGCGTTGTTGACCCAGATCTGGCACGCCCCGAACTGGCTCCAGACCGCGTCTACGAGCGCGAGGTGGCTCTCCTGGTCGGCCAAATCGAACGCAAAGCACGCGGAACGCCGCCCCAGCTGCCGGATCTCGCGAGCGACCTGTTCCGCTCGCTCGACCGACTGTCGGCAGTGAATCGCCACATCGGCCCCCGCCCGGGCGAGTTCCAAGGCGATTGCGCGGCCAATCCCGCTTGACGCTCCGGTCACGCAGGCGATTTGTCCCGAAAGAGACGCGAACGGACTCGGCACATCAGGTGTCATGATTTCAACTCGTGGAAAAACCGTTCGGGTTGGCTCGGGAATTGCGTTGCTGTCTAGCCGAGAGGCAGCCAGTACCAAATCCGATCCGGGTTGCACAAGGAAGATGCGGAAAGTGCCATCACTTTACGCAGATTGGGAGTTTACCGAAGATTCGCGAGAAATGAATCACCTCCGAGTTGACTCCGGCCTCTCACATGGGAATAATCCGATGCAAGTCACCGTCGTCACTCACTCAGGTTCCAAAATGATTCGCCGCCGCTCGCCCTACT
>JAYSUV010000715.1:0-7855 GCA_043718945.1 Planctomycetota bacterium | reverse complement strand
GGATCATATCCAGGGACTCCCATTCCATAGTGATACAAAACGTGCCAATCGCAACTGAAATGTTGTTTTGATTCCTGGACGGCATGGATCGCCAATCCGATTTGTTTCTGACGATTTCGACAGTCGACCAGCCGTGCAGAACCACGAACGCTCTGCACGGCGGGGACGATCAATGACATCAGCACTCCGATCACCGTCAGTGAAATCAGAACTTCCACGATAGTGAATGCTGAACGGGTCATGGCTGCTCCAGTGTCAAGGCTGCGTCCACTGATCTTCGCTGATCTTCGTGTATGTGTAGTTGGGTGCTGTACCAGTTTCCGTTTGATGCACTACTGCATAAATCACACCCGGTGTGAGTCCAGTCAAGCCTCTACTGTAGGTGTAGTAGTTGTAGCCCAGCTGGCCAGTCGGGGTTGTGTTGACGAGAGGCATCGCAAAAGGGTTGAAGCCGTCCGGGGGAAGGAGTTCAATTCGGACCCATTGCGACATCCCATTCACTGTCACCCATTTCCAGAGTGTCCCCTTCACCGTTGCAGGTTGACCGCCAGCTGTCGCCGCAGTGGTCGTATGAGTCGTGGCTGCGAACAGTTCCGACGCCCCCGCTCCTGCGAACAATACCACAGACGCCACGAATTGCAGAAGAGATCTTCTCAGAAATCCAGACATTGCCCACATCCTACCAAATACGAGTGTCGGTCTCCCTCCCTGAAGTCATTCCGCATCCAAAGTCCCTGATGCTCGACACAACCTACACACACACACACACGTTACGTCAAGGCTAATTTGCTGCGGCGTCCTGGGCGACGAAACCAGCCACCGCTACGACTCGTTCGCCGAGTCGCAAATGCTCGAACACCCCCAATACACCAAGCCGCGCGAGTACCGCGGCCTGACCGTCCCGGAAGTCCTGCTCAACGGCCACCACCAGGACATCGCCCAGTGGCAGGCCGAACAAAGCCTGCTCCGCACCAGAGAGCGGCGCGGCGAGTGGATGACTCACGAGTGGAGCGAGCTGGACGGACGGGCCAATGGGCCCGTCCCACTTCGACACCTACCACAGCCCCAGCCAACCGGATTTCTCCTTCACATGAGGAGGAGCCGCTGGCCTGCGTGACGGTCCCCGCGAAGCTCCGTGCCCCGAAGTAATCACCCGCCCCTCCGGCAGCAGGACGCAGCTGAGGTCGCCTTCGACTCCGCCGGTGGTGTCGATCAAGATCTTGCGGAGGCCGAATTTGACTTCGGGTACGGGAACATGCCCGGAAACAATCGTGAAGGGGCAGTCTTGCGGTGTTTCAGCAAAGGGTAGACTCTTGGAGCACAACCAAGGCGGGCGGTTCAGCGTGAAATCCCGTTGCCGCAAGATCGACCGCTGGACATTAAACGGCGAATTGGGTTCGAGTCCCGCATGCACGAAGAAGTAATCGCCATGCTCCACGCACCACGGAAGTCCAGCCAGGAACTGTCGATGATCCAGAGGCAGCTTGTCCCGCAACTCATCGAGTTGACCGAACTCCGCCCCATAGCTGGCGAAGGTCTGTTGTGATCCATAGTGATCGATCCAGCGCTTGTCCCAATCCGAGTAACCTGGCGTTTCCACCACTCGTAATGCGGCAGCCATGGCCAATTCGTGGTTGCCCGCCACAGCTGTCGTGCGACGGTGCTCCTGCTGGAGGCGGAGTACGGTCTCGATCGCTCCGCGCGGATCCGGGCCCCGATCAACGAGATCCCCGATGAAGACGATCCAGCGGTCACGGTAGTCGGGTAGAGCCTGCAGCTTCTGGAGAATGATGTCGAGTTTTTCGGTCTGCCCGTGAACGTCGCCGATCACCGCCACCGGCCCGTCGATCGATTTCGACATGCCCATTCTTGTCCATCCTTGACTTGATGCCGCGCCAGGAATGCACTCCCGGACGCTCTGGTCTCCCCAAGGGCGGATCATAGGCCCGATCACCGATTCGAGACAAGACGTGTCGAGTGGCACCAGCACAGGTTCGTGATAGAGTGTACCTCCACCGACAACAGTCCCGGGCTTCTCCTTCGCTTCCTGTGCGATTTTCTGTTCAGTCCCCTTTCCTCTCGACTGTCTCATGTGTGCAGCAATGAACAACACTGAGAAATCGAACAGAAGGGAATCTCAGCGACGAAGGAAGCGAAGCCAACGTGTTCTCGTTTGTGAATTGGACTGCTCTCCGTCCCATGCCTCGCTGTGACTCCGCCTGACCTGGAAAGGGTCTCTCCTATGGTCCGTTTTGGCTATCTACTGTTGTTCGCATCACTTGTGTGCCAGGGAGTTGGGGCTGTCCCGGCATCGGCTCAGGAGAAAGGGATTGGCGACTTCCCGAAGCTGAACGCCCAGACCGACTGGCCGTGGTGGCGTGGTCCGTCTCGGAACGGCGTCGCCTCGGATGCTGCCGTGCCGACGAAGTTTGGCGATGGGGTCAACATGCTCTGGAAGTCCCCGGTCCCCGGACGCGGCCACTCCAGCCCGACGGTTGTCGGGAACCGCATCTACCTAACGACTGCCTTTGAACAGGAGCAGCGGCACGCGGTCATCGCCTTTGATCGCGCGACCGGAAAAGAGGTCTGGCAGGTCGATGTCAGCCAGGGGGCCTTCCCGGCCAGGAATCACAACAAGAACACCGAAGCCACTCCGACCATCGCTTGCGACGGGGAACGCCTCTTCACCGCCTTTTACCATCACGACATGGTCGAAGCGATCACTCTCGACTTGAACGGCAAGATCCTCTGGCGGCAGAAGGTCGCTGCGTTCCGACCGAAGCAGTTCGAATACGGCTACGCCCCCTCGCCACTCATTTACCAGGGCAGCGTCATCTTCTCTTCCGAGTACGACGGCGACAGCTACATCACCGCCCTCAACCGGGTGACCGGGAAACAGGTCTGGCAGACCAAACGTCTGGCATCGATTTCGTTCTCGACACCCGTGATCGGAAAAGTCGCGGGAAAGGACCAGATGCTGATCAGTGGGCAGCAGTTCGTGACCTCCTACAACCCGCAGACCGGTAAGCCGAGTTGGGTGGTGAAGGGCACGACGCACGCCACCTGCGGCACGATGGTCTGGGACGGCGACATCGCGTTTGCCAGTGGCGGCTTCCCCAAGTCGGAGACCATCGCCGTGCGCGCCGACGGCACGAAGAAGGTGCTGTGGACGAACAATCAGAAGTGCTACGAGCAGTCGATGATTGTCCACGAGGGCCATCTCTATGCGCTGACCGACAACGGCATCATGTTCTGCTGGCACGGCGAAACGGGCAAGGAGATGTGGAAAGAGCGCCTCTCCGGTCCGGTCAGTGCCTCCCCAGTCTTGGCGGGCGGACACATCTACTGGGCCAACGAAGCGGGAACGATGTACGTCTTCAAACCCAGCCCCGAGAAGTTCGACCTGGTCGCCACCAACAGCCTCGGTGACTCCGCCTTCCCCAGCCCGGCGATTTGCGGCGGACAGATCATTCTGCGTGTCGGTCAGGGAGACGGGGCAGGGCGGCGGGAGTGGTTGTACTGTTTCGCGAATGCGAAGTAGTGGACTTCCCCACGAATCGTGGGGAAGTCCATAGTACCATAACGACAACAGGTGGCTGTACAAGCAAAAACGACGGCCCGGCGCACTGGCACCGGACCGTCGTTCGAAGTTTGACCTCACATCGCAATCGCCAAACCTACAGCGTCACCGCTTCGATCTCGCTCACGAACCGGCTGGCATCGCTCTCTAGAAACGCCGCCAGCACGTCGAAAACCGCATCGCTGAAGCCGCCGACGTTCAGGATATCGCTCCGGTCGGGAGCCTGGGTCGTGGTGTTCGGCTGGAGGTCGATACAGATCAGCTTCGGTGCGGCGGGGCCGCTTTGTGCCTGCGGCAGCCGAACCTGGTTCTGCACGAACTTCTGCCACTCGGTCATCACGCCGGTCGAGCCCGATCGTCCGTGGACGTTGGCTCGGCCTTGGTAGACCCAGCTCTCGTTGTCGCTCACCATGACCACGCCCGCGAGTCGCCGCGTGCGGTACATCTGGTTCGCGGTCACCAAGGGCAGCGAGCAGTCGGTGCCACCGCCGCCATACTTGGCCAGGCGTTCCGCCAGACTCAGAATCGAGTCGGTCGGATCAACCTTCGCCACGTGAGCCTGCGTGTCGAACGGGATCACGACGCTGTCCGGATTCCGTCGCAAGATCGCCGCTGCGACGAGAGCCGCGACATCGATGCACCGCATCTTGGTCGTGCCGCCGACACCCCGGTTTCCCGTGGCGGGCGACTGCATCGACCCCGACACGTCGAGTCCGATCACGACCGGACCCGGCAGGACCGGCACGTTCCCGCAGGCGATCTCGGCCGCCTTGTGCAGGGCCGCTTTGATCACCGCTGGCATGTCATCGGCTGCATTGAGGTAGGCCGAGAAGTACTGATACGGGAACTGCTTCGCCCGGCGGATTTCGTTCTCATCCGCCAGGCGATCAGCGACGTATTGCACCATCGACTGGTCCTGGAACACCCCGTGCCGCTGCAAGGTGTTGAGGTTCATCCGCAGTGCCTGCGGCCCCATCGTCCCGGCAATCGCCGCCCACACCTTCGGCCCTTTTGCGGTGTCAGCCAGGAGATCCCACCGCGCGGTCAAGCGAGAAGCACCAGGGGACTCACGTCCCCCGCTCGCCAGGAGCGCGATCTGCCGCTCATCGGTCTCCGCAGCGCGGAACGCCTTCAGCAACTGAACCTGCTCGGGCAAGTCAACCTCCGTCGCCGGAGCCCACTTGTCGACCTCCTTGTCGGTCAACCAACCGAACAGGGCTCGGCGGCTGTTGTCAGCGGGGGTCGGCCGAGCCAGTCGCAGAATATCGCGCAGGCTCGGATCGTTCCCGATCGAAGCCGACAACAGCTTCTCCACCGAGGCCGTGTTCAGCCACCGCTGAAACGCCCGCTGCAACGAACTCGACAGGCTCTTCTTCCCGAACTGCCCCGACCGGATCATCTGGAACAGCGTCCGCAGCACGCGCCCGTTGTCGATCACGCGGTCAAAGACCTTGTGGAAGAGCACGGTGTCGCGAGTTGCCAGAGTTGCCGCCAGGGCTGCGGGCATGTCCTTGAGGAACGCCCGCTCGCGGCTATAGACCGCCAGCTTGGCCAGGAAGACGTTGTCGTGTACCTGGGTGATGAGGGTCTGGAGCGTGGCGAGTTGAGCTGTGGCATCGCTATAGAAGGTGCCATTGAAGCAGCCCGTCGCCGCGAACTGGGCGAGGGCCTGCTGGGCTTCGAGAGCGTAGGCTGGTCCGCCCGCGGCGTTGCGCACGGTGGCCTGTGGCAGTAGTGACTTGAGACTGGAGAACAACGACTTGTGGGCCATGATGTGGGCCTCCTGCAATAAAAAATGGCTCGACGAAGGGTTGGCAGAGAGTTGCGTTTCGGCATTAGGGACGTCCGTATCCGCAGATTTCTCCACAGACCGTAGACCGGCCCCATTGTCTCAAAGAGACTCCGGCACCATTCAC
This sequence comes from Planctomycetota bacterium, assembly GCA_043718945.1. GTDB lineage: Bacteria > Planctomycetota > Planctomycetia > Planctomycetales > Planctomycetaceae > TH-plancto1. The sequence goes on along the minus strand of JAYSUV010000715.1, from coordinate 2,359 downwards.
CAGTCGGTCACCCGACATCGCTACCTTAGGCCCCTCATGGACTCCCTGCTGGCAGTCGAGCCGTCGACAATGTACCGTCATGGCCACATGGCCACAAACGGTTTCCCTTCAGTACTGCTCTCGTTCAAGATTGACGCACGCTGCGCAAAGGTCTGGTGGCCGCAAAGTTTCTGTATCCCGAAGGAATTCAACAACACGGCTCAGGGTCGCGACGAAGGATCGCACCCTGAGTTAAACGGCGTTGGATTGCACTGCCCTGAAGGGGCAGTACACCCTTCAGATCGCGTGATTCACTCACGGTGTAGAACCCCGTTGGGGTTCGTTTCCGCGAGGCCAGTTGACCCAGGGTGCCCTCCTTCGTCGCGACCCTGGGCTGTGATGTGCCACCCCGTGGGGGTGAAGAGTTGAAATGGTAGGCATCTTCTGGCTGACGGCTGACAGCTCAGGTGGGGACTGAACACGAATCCTCCAACTGGCTTACGAATCGCTCTTGGTCAACTTCCACACCTCTTTGGCACATTCTCGATTGAGACGAACGACTTGAGTCAGCCGCAGGTCGAGAACCTCGACCTTCTTGTTCACTCCCTGAACGTAAACGAACGGGAGGCAGATGGCGACGATCTTCAACGGTTGTCCCGCGCGGGCCGGGATGTACCTCACTCGAACAACATCTTCTGGTGCCAGGGATCGGTCGCAGTGATCCCAGAGATGCGACAGAAACTCGGTCGTCGTGGTCAGAATCGAAATGAACTCACCCAGTTGCAGATCCTCTCCCGCAACGCACTGGGCGAGGGAGGGCTGCATCAAGGGTTCGGATGTGGTTCGCATGATGGTGTGAAGAACTGGTCGACGTGGACCGGGCAATCGAGGAAAGAGAGATCCAACGAGGATTGGTCAGAGTTCCTGCCCGCTCTTGCAAGCCGACAGGGCGGGATTCGAACCCACTATGCCGATGGACTCCAACACGGCAGTCAGATCATTCCATGAGACCCCGCATCAGCCACAAGGTTCGCTGCCTAGGCCATCGTTTCAACAACTCGGCTCTCCCCTGGCCGGGGTGGTCTATACACCACTCGGCCACCGAGTCACGTCGCATCTTCGTGCAGACACCAATCCGTCTGGCATATGTCATTATCCAATGGGAATTCAGCCGGGCCAGCGGTCACTAAGTCGTAGCCCGAAAGGATTTCGAGCAGGATGATGTCGTTCCAGCCGCAGCAGCGGCGGTTCATGGCCACGCTGTTCTTGTTCTGACACTGCTTCAGCAACGACAGCGTGAAGCGGTACAGCCACGCCTGATTCGCTCGACAGAACGCGCCGCGCGTGCGAGATTCGTCCTCGCGATAAGTCATGTCTAATCTCCAGTGGTCCGAGTTCATCCGCATTCACGCTGCCACACTCGTCCAATGTGACTTCCTGTCGAAACCCGTCTGGACTCCCAAGGGGCTGGTCACGCTCTACCTGCTGGCGTTCATCCACATCGGCTCACGCCGACTCTGGCTCTCGACCTCCACTCGCCAGCCCGATGCCGCTTGGGTCACACAGCAAGCGGAGCGGTTGCAACAGTATGCGAAGGTCGCCGATCTCCCGCTGACGATCCTCCTCCGCGACAACGACGTAAAGTACCCACCCGCCTTCGATGAGGTCTTTCGCCAAGTAGGGAGTGACCGTCCCCAAGATGCTTCCCCGTGCCCCGAACCTGCGGGCGCACGTTGACGAGTGATTCAAACTTTGCAAAACGAGGTTTTGGACGGCATGGTCATCCTCAACGAACGGCACTTCAACCACATCCTCAACGAAACCGCCGCTTGGTACAACGCCGAAAGATCGCACTCCGCCCGCGACCACCTCCCCCCCGGCTGGGACAAACCGCCGCCGGTCGATAACACCGCCACGCCGAGCGAGATCGTCTGCACCACGCACCTCGGTGGGCTGCTCAATTCGTACTCGCGACGAGCCGCGTGAAGCGGCTCAACTGCTCGCCCAGCCCTCTCTCAAAATGCTTTGGAGACGAGGGCCACGCGACCAGTCCGTACAGTGCCAGAATTTCACCGGGAAACACGGGCTGCCCGGTCGAAAATGACCGGTTGACACACGCCATCTCGGGTCTCACCATTCTCATTCCGACGATCAGCCAGTGAACAACCAGTCAGGCAATTGCCTCACGGATCGTGTGCAGAGTTTTCACACCTCGTGCTTCACAGCTGCGATAACTCGCTTGGCTCATACGGTGTTCCGTGGAGGTGGGGCGAGAAGTGTGGTCAGGGTGCGTCGGCGAAAGCCGGGGGAGGGTTGCGAATGAGAGAGTCGTACTGGGTAAGACCTAGCCAGTCGCCTGGGCCTCGAGTGATGCGGCGGG
>JAYSUV010000714.1:0-7866 GCA_043718945.1 Planctomycetota bacterium | reverse complement strand
CTGATGATCGCGCATGGCAGCGGTCTGCTCGATGAGTCGGCTCAGGGCGAGCTGGTCACGTTCCTCCAGAATGAGGGCCGCTACGGCGAGTCGATCCCGCTTCTGGAAGGGTTGATCAAGGCGCAGCCCGATTCCATGACCTACCGAACGCAGTTGATGGCCGCCTATCACCATTCACAGCGGCCCGAGCAACTGGCGACGCTGGTTCAGGAAACGGACAAGCACTTCCATGCCGACGGTCGCTGGAGCGAGGGGAACATCTATGAGATCGGAAAAGCGTGCCTCGGTTGCCAGTTAAACGAGAAGGCAGTCGGATACCTCAACGAGGCGATCTCGCTCCACTTGCGAGACTACGGGTCACGCGGACTGAATGACGCCACGTTGTCGTATCAGTACGACCACCTCGCCGACGCACTGTCGCGTCTCGGGCGAACGCGAGAGGCGGTCGATGCCGCCAGTGCTGCCATCGTCTGCTGGGACCAACGCATGGATCAGCGACAACATGCGTTGCAGAAGCTCAATCAAGTGCTGAGCAGTGCGGGCGATCTGGATGACTACGTGAAGCACCTCGACACCGAAGCGGCCAAGTCGGGCCAGGACAGCCCGATCCTCCGCAAGGAAATCGGCAAGGTCTACCAAGCGAAGGGCGTCCTGCCCAAAGCCATCTCGCAGTATGAGTTGGCCATTGCGCTGCAGCCACTCGACAAAGAAGTCCATCAGGCGTTGATCGCGTGCTACGACGGCAGCCAGCAGCCCGACAAGGCGACCCGTCAGTTGATGGCCCTCATCAACTCGCACCGCCACGACCTGGAGCTGTTCAAGCAACTGGCTTCGCGGTTGAAGGACAACGAGGCGGAGGCCGAACGGGCCGCGACTTCGATCATCGAAGCGGCCCCGAACGAAGCGGAGAACCACGCCGCACTGGCAGAGATCCGCCAGCAGCAACTCCGCTGGGGCGAGGCGATTCCGCACTGGGAGCAGGTCGCCACACTGCGCCGACTCGAACCCACCGGCCTGCTCAAACTGGCCAATGTGCAGATCGAATTGAAGCAGTGGGACTCCGCTCGCGCCACGATCAGCAAACTCAACAAGACCGAGTGGCCATCGCGGTTCAACACGATGGAGAATGACATTCGCCAGCTGCAAGAGAAGATGCCGAAGTGAATGGAGCCCTGCGCTCTGTCAGACAGACATGTCACCAGGTCTTCGGGATGGTCGAGGGAGCCGCGTCTGCTCTGACAGAAAGGCCCGCACCGAATTCATATTCCCAGTCATCTCATCGGCAGACACCACAGCTGAGACCGCGTGTCATTGTCTGAGTGCATCGAACTCCAGAAGCCGGTTTTTCACCATTCGATTCAGCATCACATCCGCCGGTGAGTTCCGCAGCATGAGGCCAGTGCGGGGAGCATAAATGTGAGCCGCAAGTCCCTTCGGGACTGGGCTCCCATTCAACACGAACTCGCCCACGACTGTGTCCAACGACTGACAGCTGGACACTGACGTACAATCTCCTCTGCGTGACGTACTCCTTGCAAAGAGCAAATGACTGTTATGTCTTCCCAAGGCTTGCAGCTTGTGCCAGAATGCATAAACGTAGTCTTGTGCGTTCCGTCCATTGAGATGCTTGATGATCTGTCCCCATGCCTGTCCTCGCTGGACGAGGATTCTGCTGTGTTTGCTGGTTCTGTGGCTCGCTGCGAGCGTGGGACGAGCGGAGGGGGCAGGTGTGGAAATTGGGCGGGTGATGCGGTTGCCCGAGGGGTGGTCTTTCAACTTTGAGCGAGACATTGTCCCGATCCTTAGTCGGCACGGCTGCAATGGGTCAGGCTGTCATGGAAAGGCCGAGGGGCAGAACGGGTTCAAGCTGTCGGTGTTTGGCTTCGACCCCGCTGCGGATTACATATCGCTGCTCCAGGAGGGTCGCGGGCGTCGGGTGTCTCTGACGCGCCCGGAACAGAGCCTGTTGCTCACGAAGGTGTCGGGAGTCGTGCCACATGGCGGGGGGGTGCGTCTGGCGAAGGACTCTCCCGAGTATTCGATGCTGCGGCGGTGGATTGAGACGGGAGCCGCCGTGGGAGTCGCGACCGATCCCCAGGTGATCTCGATCCAGATGGCTGCGAGTCAGCGGGCGGCCTCGGCATACACCTTGGGAGAGAAGTTCGCGTTGCAGGTGGTCGCGACCTACTCCGATGGAAAGCGGATGGATGTCACGCCGCTGACCCGCTTTCAGAGTAATCACGAAGCCCTGGCGACCGTCGATGAGAACGGCAGCGTGACGGTGGGGACGACGCCCGGTGATGTGGCCGTGATGGCGGCGTTTATGGGGCGGGTCGATGTCTTGCGGGTGTTGATTCCACAGACGCAGCCCACCGCCGGGTTGACCGCTCCGCCCGCGAACAACCTCATTGATGAGTTGGTCGATGCCAAGCTGCGGCTGTTGAATATCGTTCCGTCCGAGCTATGTGACGATGCCGATTTCCAGCGGCGCGTCACGTTGGATTTGACCGGTCGGCTGCCGCCTGCGGAGCGAGCGCGACTCTTCCTGGAGGATGTCTCGGCTGACAAACGAGTGCGACTGGTCGAGGAACTCTTCGCGCAGCCTGCGTTCGCGGATTATTGGACGATGCGCTGGGCCGACTCTCTGCGGATTGATCGTGGTGTCCTGGGGCACAAGGGGGCCCACGACTACTCCCACTGGTTGCGAGAGGGGTTTGTCCGGAACCGCCCCTGGAATGAAGTGGTCACCGAATTGCTGACAGCCAGCGGGCCGCTGCAGACCGCCCCGGCGGGCCAGTTCTATCGAGCGGTCACTCGTCCGGGAGAACGAGCGAGTACGCTGTCGCAAGTCTTTCTCGGCATTCGCATCGAGTGCGCTCAGTGCCATCATCATCCGGCGGATCGCTGGAGCCAGACCGACTACGCGGCCATGGAATCGTTCTTCGTCCAGCCGGTCACGCGCCCGTCGGTCGTCGGCGATTTTCTGTCCATCGACCTGGATGCCAAGGACTCGAAGCACCCGAGAACGGAGGAGTCGATCCCCGCCTCCGCATTGGGACAGCCTCTGCCGATGGCCTCGCCCGAGGGAGATCGCCGGGCCGCACTGGCCGCCTGGATGACCGCTGCGGCCAATCCCTGGTTTGCCAAAAACTTCGTCAACCGGACATGGGCCCAGCTGGTCGGACGGGGCCTGATCGAGCCGGTCGACGATGTCCGGTCGACGAACCCTCCCTCCAATCCCGAACTGCTGGACGCCCTGGCCCAGCACTTCATCGCCAGCGGCTATGACGTGCGGGAGTTGATGCGGTGGATCGTCGCTTCGCGGACGTATCAGCTCTCCACCCGCCCGAATCTCTCCAACGTGCATGATGAGCAGAACTTTTCGCGGGCGGTATTGCGACCGCTCGATGCCGAGGTCCTGCTCGACGCGATCTGCGACACGACGGGAGTTCCCGAGAAGTTCGACGGCGTCCCCGCCGGTTTGCGAGCGGTCCAGTTGTGGGACAGCCATGTTCCGAACGAGTTCTTGAAGATCTTCGGTCGCCCCACGCGGTCGACCGTGTGCAGTTGCGAGCGGGTGAGTGAACCGAATGTGGCCCAGGTGCTGAAGGTCATGAACTCGCCCCTCGTGCAGGACAAGCTGCGGCATGCCGGAGGTCGCGTGCAGGGGTGGGCGGCGAGCCCTGCCGACCACTCGGAACTGGTGAGCGAGGTCTACCTCACCTTTTTTGGTCGCCTTCCCAGCAGCCCGGAGCGCGAAGCCGCTCTGCAGTTCCTGGGGCAGCAGTCAAATCGTCAGCGAGCTCTGGAAGACTTGGCCTGGAGCCTGCTGAACAGCACCGAGTTCGTGTTCAACCACTAGTGGTCCGTACGCACTGAGGAATCCCTGATGACTCACCGCCCATTCTGTGACCGGATCGCCCGGCGCGACATGCTCCGACTGGGGTGTGCTGCGACGGCGGGGTTTTCGCTGTCGTTGCCGCAGTTGCTGGCGAAGGAGTCTGCTCCCCAGGCGGCTGGCCGCGACGTGTCGCTGATCATTGTCTTTCTGCATGGGGGGCTGAGCACGATTGATACGCTCGACATGAAGCCCGCCGCTCCAGAGGAGTTCAGGGGCGAATTCAATCCCATCGCCACGCGCGTGCCGGGGATGGAGGTGTGCGAGCATCTGCCCCAGCTGGCGCATAGCGCTCACCAGTTCTCTCTGCTGCGGTCGTTCACGCATTCGAATTCAGACCACGGGGGAGCGGATCATTACATGCTGACGGGGTATCGTCCGACACCGGCATTCAACGCGAACCTCAAGCCCAACAACGAGCGGCCCGCTCACGGGGCGATCATTGCCAGGAAGTTCGGGCCGCGCGGGGGAGTGCCTCCGTATGTCTGCGTCCCCGCGATGCACGCTTCGTGCGGAGCCTCGTATCTGGGATCGACGTGTGCGCCGTTCGTCGTCGAGGCGGACCCGAATTCGCCGGGGTTTCAGGTGCCCGATCTCGTGCCCCCACTGGTCGTCGATGCGTCTCGGTTGGAGGCTCGCCGCGCGTTGATGCGGACGGTCGATCGCTATCGTCTGTCGAGCGAACTCCAGGCAAATTCGAAGGCCAGGCAGCGGGCCGTATTCCAGGACAAGGCGTTCGATCTGATGACCTCGGTCGACACGCGACAGGCGTTCGACATCGCTGCCGAGTCGGACGCCTTGCGGGACCAGTATGGCCGCACCACGCTGGGGCAGTCGTGTCTCATGGCGCGCCGGTTGGTGGAAGCGGGGGTCCGCTGCGTGACGATCGACCATCACAACTGGGACACGCACTACAACAACTTCCATGTTCTGAAGCAGGACTTGCTGCCGCCGCTGGATTCCGCGCTCTCTGTGCTGCTGCGCGATTTGGAGGACCGGGGGCGGTTGCAGAACACGCTCGTGCTGGTGATGGGCGAGTTCGGTCGGACACCACGCGTGAACAAGGATGCCGGGCGCGATCACTGGGGGCCGTCGAATACCATTCTGCTCGCGGGCGGAGGCATCCGGCCCGGCCTAGTGATCGGCCAGACCAACGCGCGTGGAGAAAAGCCGGAAGGTCTGTCACACGGACCGGAAGACCTCGCCGCCACGCTGTACCATCTGCTCGGCATCGATGGAAACGAGGACTTCTACACACCCGAAGGCCGTCCGGTGCGGATCGTCAACGCGGGTCGCGTGATTCGGGAACTGGTGTAGGAGATCGGTCAGACTTGTCTGACCCGTGGGATAGGCTGCCAGCCTGTCATGCCTCGCCAAGGTCGACAGGCTGGAAGCCTATCCCACGGCAAGCTTTCACGGACCGCTCGCATGAGGAGCCTCTTGATGAGACGCTGGCAATCACTGGTCCTGCTGCTGGGGATGGCCTCCGTCGTGCAGGCCGAACCTCCGGGGCTGGAGTTCGTCTTTCCGGCGGGGGGGCAGCGGGGAGCGGCCGTCGAGGCGCGCATCGGCGGCTATTACGTCCACGACAAGATCGCCTTCGCGGTCGAAGGGAGCGGCGTCACCGGGCCCGCCGAGATGACTCGCATTCCGACGATCTGGTTCGAAGGCCCCGTCATTCCGCAGCCTGCCTCGCAGCAGAAGGAAGACTATCCCGTCGACAGTGCCGCCCGCCTGTCCATCGCTCAGGACACGCCGCGCGGCGTCCGCCGGTTGCTGGTCCATAATCTGCAGGGCACGAGTAACTCCCTGCTGTTCATGGTCGGGGATCTGCCGGAAGTCTCCGAGCAGGAAACGGATGGTCAGCCGATTCCGCAACTGGTGTCGCTGCCCGTCACGGCCAACGGACGTATCTTTCCACGGGAAGATATTGACCACTGGGCCTTCGAGGCGCGCGCGGGGGAGGTCATCACCTGTGAGGTCAATGCCGCCCGGCTCGGTTCGCCCTTCGATGCTCATCTCGTGATCCGGGACCCCTCGGGCACCGTCGTCGCTCAGAACAGCGATACGTTTGGGACTGACCCGTTTGTCCGGTTTACCGCTCGTGAAGCGGGGCGGTACGTCGCCCAGATCCACGACGCGGCTTTCTCGGGACTCCAGAATCATGTCTATCGGCTGACGATCTCGGCCCAGGCGTGGGTCGACCAGGTTTTCCCGGTGGGAGGCCGCGCGGGCGAGGAGATCACCCTGCAACTCACCGGGGCCAACCTGACGCAGACCACCGCCACGGTCCGCCTGCCCCAGACACCGGGCACGGTCTATCGCTGGTATCCCTCCGGTACACACTGCGGAGAGTTTGGGATTCCGCTGATGGTCGGGGCCGCTCAGGCCACCGAAGTCGTCGACCAGACTGTGATCGGCAGTCCCCTGCCCACAGCCGATGACCTCGTCATCAACGGGCATCTGAGTGCCTCGCAGAATCGGCAGGTCTATACATTCTCTGCATCCCAGGGGGAGACCAGTGACTGGAGTGTGACCGCTGCGGCCGTGGGGTCGCGGCTCTTTCCGGATGTCAGAATCCTGGCAGCGGATGGGAAGCCACTCGCAGTGTCGAAGTTCGCTCCCGAGATCGATCCGCGATTGAAGTTTACCGCACCGGCTGCGGGTGAGTTTCGCGTGGAGATCAGCTCGCTGAGCAGCCTTCCGGCGGAGCCGCAGCCGTATCGATTGCGGAGAACCCTCCAGGGGCCGGGCGAGACCGTACCTTTTGCTCTGACCGCTGCGGTCTCCGTCCTCAACCTCGATCGAGGGGGGACCACCAAGCTGCGAGTGAATGTGGTGCGTGGCAGCTATGACGGGGACATTGCCCTTCAATTCCCCGGACTGCCGGAGGGCATGACTGCCACCGACACGACGATCAAGGCGAAGCAGGCCCGCGCGGACATCACGCTGACCGCCACACCAACCGCGGCATTCGGTCGGTCGCTCATCACGCTGCAAGGCACGGCGATGGTGCAGGAGCAGCCCGTCACGGTGCTAGGGACCCTCCAAGAACAAGCCGCCGGAGAACCTTCCCGGAACCAAATATCCCTGGCGGTGAATGTCCCCACGCCGTTCAAGTTCGCGGGCTCCTTTGAGAGCAAGTTTATCCCGCGCGGCTCGGTCTATGTGCGACATTATTCAGTGGAGCGCAATGGGTACGAGGGAGCCATCACCGTCCAGTTGGCCGATCGCCAGACCCGTCACTTGCAAGGGATTACGGGACCGACCGTTGTCGTGCCCGCCGGTCAAACTGAGTTCGATTACCCGGCCAAGTTGCCGCCTTGGCTCGATGTCGGTCGGACCTCACGCACATGCCTGATGGCGATTGGTGAGGTGGACGTGGGCGACGGACGGACGGCTCGCGTGACGTACACCTCGCAGGCCCAGAACGACCAGATGATCGTGCTCACCGCCCCGGAAGAGTTCAGCCTGGACGCCGCGATCAGCAGCGTGCGGGCGATCACGTCGACGACAGTGGACATCCCCGTCACCATCGGGAGATCGCGTCAACTGACGCAGGCGGTGACAGTCGAAGTGGAAGTCCCGCAGCATATCTCCGGCGTCACCGCCGAACCCGTTCTTCTGGCTGCGGGTGAGAATTCCGCCGTACTCCGGCTTTCATTTGGAGAGCAGGCACTCGGCCCGTTTAACATGCCGCTCACCTTGCGAGCCAGTACAACGGACCCCCACGGCAATCTCGTCACCGCTGAGTGTCCGCTGGAGATCGTCCCCTCAAAGTAACTTGTCAGGGAGGAGCGTAGGATGGGTCTGGCCTGCGCAATAGGGGTGTTTCTCAGGGAACTCGTTGATCCAGGTTTTCTTCCTTGGGTTCTTCCGCAGAATCTGTGGTAGTAGTCGAGCGAGAGAGTCATCCGGGAGTCCTGTGGGTCATGATGGAGTTGTCTAAGACCTCATCAAAGTCCCGC
>JAYSUV010000713.1:0-2830 GCA_043718945.1 Planctomycetota bacterium | reverse complement strand
GGCTGAAGCTGCCTTCACCCGATCACTCCCACTCCCTTTGCAGTTGTTCAGGACACCGGTCCCATGCGTCGCGACGAAATTCGAAACATTGCCATCATTGCCCACGTCGACCATGGGAAGACGACCCTCGTCGACGCCCTCATGAAGCAGAGCGGACAATTCCGCGATGCCGAGCTGACTCAGGAATGCCTGCTCGACTCCAACGATCTGGAGCGGGAGCGCGGGATCACGATTCTCGCGAAGAACATCGCGATCAACTACAAGGGCGTGAAGATCAATATCATCGACACGCCCGGCCACGCCGACTTCGGCGGCGAGGTCGAGCGCGTCCTCCGCATGGCCGACGGGGCACTGATGCTCGTCGATGCCGCTGAAGGCCCCAAGCCGCAGACCCGCTTCGTCCTCACCAAGGCCCTGCAAGTCGGCCTCCAACCGCTGATCGTCGTCAACAAGATCGACCGTCCCGACAGCCGCGCCGACGACGTGATCTTCGAAACGATGTCGCTCATGGAAGAGCTTGGGGCCAAGCATCCGACCGACATCCCACACATCTACGCCAGCGGACGGGCCGGATACGCCAGCCACAACTCATCCGATCGGTCGGGCACGATTGCCCCGCTGCTGGACATGGTCCTGGCGCACATCCCGGCTCCCGAAGTCGAGGTCGATGTCCCGTTCCGCATGGCGGTGACCTCACTGATGTGGTCCAAGTACGTGGGCCGCATCGCGGTCGGACGCATCTTCTGCGGTCGGGTTCGCCCCGGTCAGAAGGTCGTCGTCATCCGTGAAGAAGGGGCTCCCGTCAACCAGACCGTCGACACGGTCGAGCTGTTCGCCAAGCTCGGTCGCGAGAAGGTCGACATCGCCATCGCGGGCGACATCGTGGCCCTGACCGGCATGCCCGATGTGGAAATTGGCGACACCATCGCCACCGCCGAAGACCCCCGCCCGCTCCCCCGCGTCAAGGTCGACGAGCCGACGCTGTCGATGACGTTCACGATCAACACCTCGCCGCTGGTCGGCAAGAGCGGCAAGTTCCTGACCAGCCGCCACCTCCGCGAGCGGCTGGCTCGGGAACTCGAATCGAACGTGGCCCTCAAGGTCGAAGACACCGATGCCAAGGAATGCTTCCGCGTCTCCGGACGGGGTCTGCTCCACTTGTCGGTGCTGATCGAAACGATGCGTCGCGAAGGGTTCGAACTCTCGGTCGGCAAGCCGGAAGTCATCCGCAAGCAGATCGACGGCGTCTGGCACGAGCCGTTCGAGATCCTCGAAGTCGATGTCCCAGCGGTCGATGTCGGCTCGGTTATCGAGATCGTCTCCACCCGCAAGGGGCAGATGACCGACATGTCCCCCGGCCAAGGCACGCACACGCACCTCGTGTTCACGATCCCCGCCCGCGGCCTGATCGGCCTCCGCACCCGGCTGCTCAACGCCACCAAGGGTGAGGCCATCATGCACCACCAATTCGACAGCTACCTGCCCGTCGAAGGTGAACTCCCCCGCCGCAAGAACGGCGTCCTCGTCTCGCAGGAAACGGGCCGTACGACCGCCTTCGCCCTGTTCAAGTTGCAGGACCGGGCCGCCTTCTTCGTCGGAGCGGGCACCGATGTCTATGAAGGCATGATCGTCGGGGAGAACGCCCGCGACACCGACATGGTCGTCAACCCCGTCCGCGAAAAGAAGCTGACCAACATGCGCTCCAGCGGAGCCGACGAAATGATCCAGCTGGAACCCCCGCGCGATTTGTCGCTCGAAATGGCCCTGGAATACATTGAGGCCGACGAGTACGTGGAGATCACTCCCGACGCGATCCGCCTGCGGAAGATCTACCTCACCGAGAACGAGCGCAAACGCGGCAACCGCGCCCTGTTCGTCGGTGCTGGCTGAGGTGTGGGGCACGTTTCCCACGTGCCCGTAGAACGGAATTCATTCCGTTCTCTGCCCGCCGCAGGCCCTGTCGCTGCGCGACTCGCACTAGGCCCCAGTGCCAATGCGGATGTACGTTCGGGGAACAAGTCTCGCCAGTTGGCGCTCCAACTCAGACACCAACGGCAGGAGTGCCGACAACTCGTTGGATCTGGAATCCAGCACCACGATCGCGATGGGCAGCGTCTTCAGATTCTGCTGGTAAGGCAGATTCTTGTCGACCGAAATGAACGCATCGAAGTCCGTGGCCGCGAGCGCCAGCAGCTGACCGTTCTTGACCCCCGACCAGCCCATCTCGACGGCGGTTCGAACCGCATGGTGGGGCAGCGCGCTCCGGAGCTTCGCGGGAACTGACTCGTCAAGCAGCAGGCCCATCGGCAAAGAGCCTTTCGCGAGCCACTTCGAGGATCACCACAGCCTTCTCGCGGGACACCGACGGGAAGTCCTCCAAGGAAGAGGTTCCTTCGAGGTAGTCGAACAGGTTCTGGATCGGGACGCGGATGCCCGTGAAGCACAAGGCTCCGCTCATGATCTCGGGATCGCGTCTGGCCAGGGAGGCATACATGAAGGCACCAGCGGTGCAGTGAGCCCGCGCTCGAGCGGGTCGGGGCGTTTTCTGGGGCATCACGAGAGTCACAGAATCCGGTTCCGCCTCTCAGAGACTCGGTTTCGGTCGATCACCGAATTGCTCGTCCGGAAGCATTTCACGAGGATTCGTGGCAGACACGGCTTTCAGCCATTTTGTCAGTGTCGGGCAGGATGTCAATAGGGATGAGTGGGCATTTCGCCCAAGATGATTATCGGCAGCGAGCGGGCGGACGTCACGGCCTGTTGTTTTAATTCTCCTCTCGATTACCATTCTGCCCGTCTAGGGAGGCTGGCGGCACAGGGAGGGGTGGGT
>JAYSUV010000712.1:0-7887 GCA_043718945.1 Planctomycetota bacterium | reverse complement strand
GGGATTGGTCCGCCGCCGCTCCGTCCGTTGGGATGGTCGGAAGTCCCCACTCCCGGAGCAGCGACCAATCCCGGTGAGCGGGGGAATGCTATAAAGGCTCCCAAGCGAGCCCACCGGGGCGTTTCATCAGGCCACCCCGGCCCTCTCCCCACAGTCACGTCCTCACTGAAAGTCATGCCGCCCGTGGGGAGAGGGGGCAGAGGCACGCGATTGCCAACAATTCTGACGCACCCACCCACCTCTGAATGGTGAAAACTGCCTCCCCGGATATGATGCTCCGTCCCGCCTTCGGTTCTCCCTGCTCCCTGTGTCGACATGCCACCTAAGTCTTCGGACGGCCCGCGTCCTCTCCAATTTCAACCTCCGCAAGGGGCACTCGCGCTGATCGCCGGGTCGGCCAGTCCGATTCTCGCGGGCAAGGTCGCAGCTGCGATGGGAGTGCGGCTGACCCCGAGCGAGGCGCACTACTTCAGCGAGGGGAACGTCTTCGTACGCGTGTTGGAGAACGTGCGCGGCCGCGACTGCTTCGTGATTCAGGGGATCCACCACCCGGTCAACGACAACTTCATGGAGTTGTTGTTCTGGATCGACGCCCTGAAGCGAGCCAGTGCGGCCCAGGTCACAGCTGTCATCCCATTCTTCAGCTATGCCAAGGCTGACAAGAAGGACGAACCGCGCGTCTCGATCCGCGCCCGCGTGTGCGCCGATGCGATCGAGGCGGCGGGGGCGGATCGCTGCCTGATGATGGACCTGCATAGCCCTCAGATTCAGGGGTTCTTTCACATCCCGGTCGATCACCTTTACGCCCGGTATGTCGTGGCCGATCACATCAAGGCGCTGGGACTGACCGACCTCGTGGTGTGCAGCCCGGATGTGGGGTTCGCCAAGAGTGCGTCGGCGTTTGCGAACTACCTCGGCGTGCCGGTGGTCATCGGCAACAAGACCCGCCGCGACCACACCGAGACCGCGCGGGTACTCGAACTGATCGGCGATGTGAAGGACAAGAACGTGTTGATCGTGGACGACTTCACGATCTCTGGCGGCACGCTGATTTCGATGGCCGAAGTGTGCCAGAGCCGGGGGGCCAAGGCGATCTACGCCGCCGTCTCTCATGGGGTCTTAACCCGCGACGCGGGGGAGAAGATCGCCGCCAGCCCGATCCGGAAGCTGTTCATGACCGATACGATCGAGATCAAAGGCATGTCGCTGCCAGAGAACGTGAAGGTGGTCTCCGTGGCGAGGCTCTTCGCCGAGGCGATCCAATCGATCCACGACCGAACGAGCGTGTCGCAACTGTTCCCGGACGGGCCGGTGGCGTGAGGCAATGTGTCGCCTTTCGCTCCACGAAAGAGCGTGCTTTCGCGGAGCGAAAGACGACACTGGTGGTCAGTCTGACTTCAAGTCAGTACCGTTGGGTTCACCAGACCAATGGTGAACATGCCATATCCCGAAGGGATTCCAGCCCATAGCCGGTGGTCAGCGCAGCGCCACCACCGCAAAGAGTCCCTGATCGCTGTTCTTATCCCGAAGGGATTACAGCCATGTGCGGAGTGGGGATCGAGTCTGAAGATGGGGCACTGGTGGAATGCGGCTACAATCCCTGCCGGGATAGGGGGCTCGTCTCGTCGCTAACCGGTGGTATCGCTGCGCTCGACCACCGGCTATGGGCTGGAATCCCTCCGGGATAGGACTATGGCATAATCAAGTGCCCAACTCCCAACTCCCAACCCTCAACCCTCAACCCTCAACCCTCAACTCCCAACCCTCAACTCCCAACCCTCAACGATCCTCCCCCATGCCCACCCCCTCTCATCGTGACGTTCGCATGCGGGGCTTTGCCTCGCGGCAGACTGTGGCGGAGGCGTGGGCCTGGCTTGATCGTGTCGTTGCTCTTTTGCCAGTCGAGTCGGTGGCGACCACCGAGGCCACGGGCCGCGTGCTGGCCGAGCCGCTGGTGGCTGGGATCAACGTGCCGGAGTTCGAACGCTCCGCCATGGACGGGTATGCCCTCTTGGCCGATGAGACGATCGGCGCGGGAGACTATTCGCCGACCGAGTTCCGCGTCATCGGCCAGAGCTACCCCGGTCGACCGAGCAGTGAGACCGTCATCCCCGGCACCTGTGTCCGCATCATGACCGGGGCTCCGCTGCCAGCGGGGGCTGATGCGGTCGTGCCGGTCGAGAACACGCGCGAGACGCCGACCGGCATCGAAGTCACCGAGGCCATCCCCCGCCGCAAGAACGTCGGGCGAATCGGTGAGGACATTACGGTTGGCCACACCGTCCTGCCACCAGGTCGCCGACTGCGCCCGCAAGACGTGGCCGTCGCCGCATCGCTCGGCATGGCCCAGTTGTCGGTCTTCCGCCAGCCGCGCGTGCGAGTCCTGCTCACTGGCAACGAACTCGTCCCGCCGGGACAACCGCGCGGGCCTTACCAGATCTACGATGCGAACTCCCACCTGCTGCGCGGATTGATCCCGCGAGACGGTGGCCTCATGGAGAGCGTACAACTTCTGCCCGATGACCCCGATATCATTCGAGCGGCGTTGTCCGCACCCGGAGCGGATGTGATCCTGCTCTCCGGCGGCTCCAGCGTCGGGGCCGAGGACCATGCTCCGCAACTCGTCGCCGAACTCGGCGAGCTACCGATTCACGGGATCGCCATGCGGCCCAGCAGCCCGGCGGGACTGGGGCGCATCGGGTCCGTGCTCGTCGTGCTGCTGCCGGGGAATCCGGTGTCGTGCCTGTGTGCGTATGACTTCTTCGCCGGTCGAGCGATCCGCCAGATGGGAGGCCGTTCCGCCGACTGGCCGTATCGTCGGTCGGTCGAGAAGCTGGCCCGCAAGCTGGTCTCTGCCATCGGGCGCGTCGACTACTGTCGAGTGAAGAACAGTCCCGAGGGGATCGAGCCGCTGGCCCTCAGCGGAGCCTCAGTCCTCTCCTCGACGACGAGAGCCGATGGCTTCGTGGTCGTCCCTGAGATGAGCGAAGGCTACGCCCCCAGCAGTGAGGTCATTGTCTACTGGTACGATTGAGGCCGTCACTTCCCCAGCGTGTGAATCGTATTATGAATCACTCCCGAAAGGGTGGACCCGTCGGCGAACTTCAGGGTGTACCGGATCTCCATCCCCCAGGTCGGCTGGAGGTCGGCGACTTGGATGGTGAGAGTCTGGCGGTCCTCGGACAGAGTGGCTCTCTGGACCGGAAGTGATTTCTCGTCGTAGTGTTTCGAACCGTAGTTGGCGGTTCGCTTGAGCGACCAGGTCTTGATCTGGATCTGTTTCGGATCAAGGGAATCCGGGTCGAGTGGCTCGGCAAAGGTCAGCTTCAGTCCGGCTTGTGTGGCGTGCAGACCAATCGGCAGATGCGCTGGCTGCCCGGTCGCTCGCAGGCGGTATAGCCCGCCGGGTTGGGTGGCGCTGCCCGCCCAGGCGAACATGCCGCACAGATAGAGCTGGCCGTCTGTGGCGTTGAACCGGCCGCGCATGACGCCGGTCGGGAAGGCGGGGATCGGCAGCTGGATCATGCCGCCCTGCATGTTCGCCCCGGCCTTTTCATGCGGCACGACGAACACCTTGCCCGTGCCGTAGGACAGGTTCAGCAGCGCCCCGTGGAGGGCTCCCCATTTCGGACTCTCCACCCACAACAACTCGGCGGGGGAGCGGTCGAAGTCGTTGGTGATCCAGCAGAGTGGAGGCACCATCGCGGAGTCCGAGGAGTCGGTCACGTCGGTGTAACCGAACATGTTGCCGTAGAAGTTCGGCTTACCACTGGGATCGAGCGTGACCCAGTTGATGCGGTTCTTGGGGTTCCAGAAACCTTCCTGGTCGGTGACGACGAACGAGCCATCGGGGTTCATGCAGACACCGTTCGCGGCGCGGAAACCAGTGGCCAGGATCTCGGTCTGTGAACCGTCTTTGCTCACCCGCAGCAGCGTGCCGTGATGGGGCACGACCGCCTTCAGCGCATGCCGTCCCGACTTGGCGTAATAGAAGCGACCTTCGGCATCCGTCTGCAAGCCCATCGCAAACTCGTGGAAGTGTTCGGTCACCTGATGGTCGTTGTTGAGGCACTCATAGAAGTCCGTCTCGCGGTCCCCGTTCAGGTCACGTAGCACGACCAGTTGATCGCGGCAGGTGAGGTAGATCTCACCCTCGACCACCTTCAGCCCCAGCGGCTGGAATAGCCCGGTCGCGATCCTCTGCCAGCGGAGCTTCTTCGTCTCGGGCACGCTCTCGATGAGCCATACATCGCCGTCCCACGTACTGACCGCCATCTTGCCGTCGGGCAGGAAGTCCAGCCCCGTGAACCGCAGGTGGGCCAGCCACGGATTGGAGTCGGGCGGAGTCAGGACATCGACCGCAAACGCCCCCTCGTCCGGGCCAGTGGTCGCTTCGGTTTCGAGAATCAACGGCCAGCGCGCGGGCCCCCCGTGCGTGAGGCTGGCGAGGTCCAGCGCCGCATCAGCGATCGCGGGGTTCTTCTCAGCGGTTGGTGTGTCTGCGGTCCAGAGGGTGAATCGCAAGGTCTCCGCCCCGGCGGCGATTCGCAGGCGGAGCGGCCCGTCCTCCGTGGTCAATCGAGCGGTGGCCATTGATGGCACTACACCAGCCGCGATCAGTTGTTCGGCGACCTGTAACACGAGGTCGCGATCGCGCGGGCCGATCTGGAATGTCCGCAGGAACAGAGGCGGACTCCCCGGCTCCTCCGCGACTTGCACCCGTGGCATCTCCAGAACGTCTGTCTTCCCGACCGAGTACGACAAGATCACGTTCTGCCCGTGGTAGTACATCCCGCGATACCGCGCCCAGTCGCGGGGCAGTGGGCCATACCGGCGGCCATCGCGGCCTTCCACACGGCGGTCATCGCTGAACGACCCACTACTCGGGTCCGCCCAGCCGGGGCCGGTCGAGTTCGAGGCTGTCACTGGTCCGACGATGTGCGGGTGAATCTGGTGCTCGCCGTTGAGCTGGATGCCGCGCCAGTCGATGAACTGCTCGCCGGTCGAGCCTGCGCTCCACTGGGCGGCCATTCGCATCGTATCGGTGTCGAAGATCATCCAGTGCCGCCCGCGCGAGACGCCTCCCGCGCCGGGGTCGAGGCGGATGGCGATCCCCTTGTAGGCGATGTTCTTCTCCGCACCGGGGACTTCATACGTGTGCGTCAATTGAGGGCCGTAGTCCATCGCCGACCAGGGCTCGATCAGGCTCGGCTCGGGGCCGCGCGTGTCGCCCTGCGGCAGTCGGGCCAGGTAGTTCGCGTCCACCGCGACGAACTGCGAGGGGTTGTGCGGCTGGATATAGGTCTCGCGGATGTAGTGAATCACGTCGTACTTCTGCGACGGCACCATCCACGTCTGCGGAGCCATCAGCCCGAACCCGCGCGTGATGGTGTGGTACATCGCCAGCGGTTCGCTGCCGTTCTTGAACTTCCCCTCGGCGAAGCGGAGCGAGTTCGGCAACGACCCGGGCCGGTCTTTGGTGCCGTGACAGTTGGCACAAACGCGCTGGTAGATCACCTCGCCTCTCTTGAGGGATTCGCCGTTCCAATCCCGGATCAGCCCAGCGTGATCGAGGTGCTGCTCGTACTCCGGGATCGTGAACGTCAGCAGCGCGGGCGACGGTTGCAGCTCCTTCGCTCGCGCTGGTCCTTGCTCGCGAATCTCAATGAGGTAGCGGATCAGGTCCAGGAACTGCTGGCGGCTGGCGAGTTGGTTCACCTGCCCGGCGGGCATCAGCGACAGCGGGTTGTCCTTGACTTCATCCATGTCAGCCTTGGTCAACGTGACCAGTTCCCCGAGACGCGACGCATCCCGCAGCACCAGCTTCTCCGGTGAGCGCTCGACCACAATCCCCGCGAGCGTCTTCCCCTCGGTGGTCACCACCGTGACCGACTCGAACCCTTTGCGGATGACCTTCGAGGGGGTGAGAACCGACTCCACGATCGTGACATCGGTCACGTCTTTGTCTCGCAACGCTAAATCAGGGCCGAGTACAGAAACTGCTGCCCCCGTGACCGAGTGGCACTTGGAGCAGGCCATCTGTTGCTGGTGGAAAACAATCGCCCCCCGGACCGCATCGCCCTCTTGCTTCGCCTGAGCTGCGAGTTGCGAGGCGGGCACGCTCTTCAACTGGTCTTCCAACGTCTGAGCCGCTACGGCGGTCGAGAGCGAGAGTCCCATGACAACGGCGACCCACACGACCTGTCGGCACGAAAGAACTGAACTCATCTTGCGTCCTGAAAACGGAAAACGGATTGCTCATTGAATCATGAACAAGACATCTTCAATAAATGACCGCTCAGCCGCAACCGACTGAATAGAGGTGCAGCTGCATATAAAGACGTTGGACTCGATATGGCGAGGGTGAGGGATCTGGGTGGGATGAATACGACAGCTGGCTGGAGGACATTCGCCAAAGGTGATAATGCGAGAGCAGTCCCAGACTTGATCCATGGAAACACATCGTTGTCTGCGGAGGTTCGCGCGAGGGATCACGAAATGGCGAATGAAAACAGCCGAGGAAGCCACGGATGAACACGGAATCACACGGACAAAGAGCGGATCTGAGTTCGTCTGACAACTGTTCCCATTTGGAGGAAGTCGTGTAGAAACAAGCAGTGTTACATTTGGTCTTGTCCGTGTATTTCCGTGTCGATCCGTGGCCTCTGGGTTGGAACAATCCAGGGAGGTTCGGTTCACCGAAGGGGGGCGGTGGAATTTCGTCAACACCTCCGGGGCCGCATGGGTATTTGCGGTGAGTCGTGGGGATCACCACATGGCGAATGCACGACAGCTGGCTTCTCGCCCGAACCGCACTGGAGAAATCTCGACTGGATACGTACGATGAACATCTTCATATCCATTCACGGATGTGTGGAGGGGGCCGTAGCTCAGCGGTTAGAGCAGGCGACTCATAATCGCTTGGTCGCGGGTTCGACTCCTGCCGGCCCTATTTTTCCCTGTCTTTTCGGGCAGGGGCTGGTTGCCAGTGTTGGCTGGCGGAGTTGACGGACAGTCCCGGTCTTCCAGGAGTGGCAACGATGGCAGGTCTTGGACGACCGCTGAAGGTGTGGGCGTGTGCCGCGCTGTGCTGGGGATTGTGCATTGCAGCGCCCGCTCCGCTGCGGGCTCAATTTCGGGCGCAGTTCCCGACTGCCGAGCCGCTGACTCCGGAAGAGATTCTGCGACAGCGTCTGCCGCATGAGCCGCAGGTTCTGTCGGTGCTGGAAGAGGTCCAGGCACTGCTCTCCAACGGCGATCACGAAGGGGCCATGGACATTCTCCAGCCGCTTCTTGAGGTGGAGGAAGACTTCTTCGATCTGCCCATGGGCCAGCCCCCAGGGAGCCTGCTGAATCGTGCCGAGTTGCTGTTGCGGGCGATGCCGCCCGAGGCCATCGAGAGTTATCGCCGACGCTACGAATCGTTGGCCGCTCAGCGATTGGCACAGGCCCGACTGCGTGGCGACTTGGCAGAACTGCTGGCCATTATCCGAATCTATCCACTGACACTCGCCGCAGCTGAGGCCACCGATTTGGCAGGCGAAAGCGCCTTCGATCAGGGCGAGACGGCACTGGCAGCTCGGTTGTGGGAGCTTCTGCTGCCTTCGACTCCGGTCGGCCCCGAGCGGACGACCCGGTTGATCCTGATCTCCCGAGCGTGGACGCTGGCTGGGCAACCGGATCAAGCGGTCGAATTCGTGCGCGAACTCAGCCCGCTCGCCAAGACCTCGCCCATTGAGTTCGAGGGCAAGCTGTTGACACCTCCCGAGTCGGGAGATGCCGCGTGGCTGAATAAAGTGTTCGGCCCGGTCGTGCCACTGGTGCCGCATCGATTTGACGATTGGCGCATGAGTGGTGGGCACCCGCGTCGCTGGGGGGATGGCCCCC
>JAYSUV010000711.1:0-25205 GCA_043718945.1 Planctomycetota bacterium | reverse complement strand
TGGTTGAAACACCGAAAGCACCAGATCGAAGGCCGAGCCTACCGCAATCTGCTCAACGCCTGATCCCACGCTTTCGATTGGGCGGGGAGGCATTTAGGGTCAGCGGCAAATACTCCGAGAGAAATTTCGCGTACAGGTCGCGCAACGAAAGCATCGGCTCTCCGTTACCTGTCAGCTGGGACAGCCGCGATCTCATGAAGAAGTACATGAACGCGCCGTTCCACAAGCACAGATGATAAATCACCCAGTAAAACCCGAACCGCAGAGCCATCTTGCCCTGGATGCCCGCATTCACGAAGAGCTTTTTGCGATGAAACGGCAGCTTGACCATGATCTCACCTCGACACGACTCAGGCCCGCTCAATGGGAGCGGAGAACCTGTTACGATTTATAGTAGTTCACGATTCATCTCGACCCCGCCCGATTTCTTTGTCGCAGAATCACAACACCTTCGAGAGGCAATCCGGTTGTATCGAATGCAGCGATCGGTGATCGGTCACACCTGTTCGCAAAGGCCTTTGAGCCTGATGATGGCCAGCCGCTGGGGTGACTGGTCCGGCTCGGCAAGCCACCGGATTGGCGGAAAACCCAGCGACCGTTACCATCCCTTCCAATGGGCGAGGAGCGTCAGCTGACGGTTCCTTTTCAATCCTGCGACCCGCTGCGAGGAGTACATCATGGGACAATGGCCAATTGGAGTCTTCACCTCGATCGATGCTGGTCTGGGAGTCCATCTGGACGTGGCGAAGGAGCTGGGGATTCCCACCGTCCAGATTCATGCCCCGCATGCCGGGACTCGCAACGCCGCCGCTGCTCAGGCATTCCTCAAGCGTTGTGCCGAGGCGGGGATCACGATCTCGTGCGTCTTCTGCGGGTTCGAGGGGGAGAGCTACGCCGACATCCCGACGACCGCTCGCACCGTCGGTCTGGTTCCCGAGGCGACTCGGGCGGAACGGATGCAGGAGGCCAAAGAGATCGCCGACTTTGCCCGGCTACTGGGGTGCAGCGCGGTCGGCATGCACATCGGCTTCGTGCCGGACAAGGCGTCCGCCAGCTATGCCGGATTGTTGACCGGGACACGCGACCTGCTCGATCACCTGGCCCGCAATGGCCAGAACATGCACCTCGAAACCGGGCAAGAGACCGCTGACCATTTGCTGGAGTTCATCCACGATGTGCAGCGTCCGAATCTGTTCATCAACTTCGATCCGGCGAATATGATTCTGTACGGGACGGGCAATCCGATCGAGGCCCTCCAGAAGGTCGGCCAGTACGTCCGCAGCATCCACTGCAAGGATGCCAAATGGGCCCCGGAAGGCCAGCGCGGCACGGGGTGGGGCTGCGAAGTGGCTCTGGGTGAGGGGGATGTCGGGATGGAGACCTACCTGCAAACGCTCAAGGATCTGGGCTATACCGGCCCGCTGACCATCGAGCGCGAGATCGCCCACGATCCAAAGCAGCAGAAGATCGACATTGGCCAGGCCCAGTCACTGCTGACCGGACTACGAACGAAGCTCGGCATGGAATGAGGGAAGCGGCGTGACCCCATTCGAGGTGAGTTACGTTGCGCACGATGGACTTCCGAGTCCGTCGATCAACAAGCACTTGCGCAGCGAGGGACTCAGCCATCCTTCACAAGAGTGATCTCCCACTGGACCGGACTTGTTCATGCCTCTGACAGCTTTGCACCGGACGGTTCTGGAAAGTTATCGCACCTTTCGCGAGTCGCCTCTGACTGTCTGGCGATTGATGGCACTGGCATCAAAGAGTCATGCGATTTTGTTCATCATCTTCTCGCTGTTGAGCATCATCTGGTATCTCAAAGTGTCGGAGTCGGAAGCTTGGCTTTTCGCGGGAATTGGAGCCGGGTGCATTCTGCGTGACGTTGCCCACTTTCGCATGCGGGTTCGCGTCTGGCCGGTTCTGACTCGGGTGGTGGACTGGCAGAAGATTGATGACCTGCTGGCAGGCAAAGAGGTCGTCGACCCGTCTGATGAGGAACATGTGCCCAGCACCGATCGTGCTTGACCTCATGACCCACGTCACACTCTGGTCCCGGCTCGACCTCCACCGTTCGTCATCGATGGCCACCACATGACCATGCTCCGGCTAGGTCACCCCGATCCACAAACCGCCGCTTCGTCGCCGAAGGAATACACGTTCGGTTGAGAATCGTCGCCAGGATCACGTTTCGATGACAATCATCAGGCGAACTGAACAGGGGGGGTGGCTGGGGCACAGTCTGACGTGACAGTCCCCAACACGTACATTCTCCCCCCAGCGTCCCCAGACAGTGCCAGGTCTCGGCCCCGCTGGAGGCCCCAATCGACCCCCGTGGCTCTGTGTGTGGAATTCACCGCGAACCCGGTTTGAAGCACTGGGGTGGGATGGCAGCCCAGCTGGTCTTTCGCGTGGAATAACATGTGGAATGCCTTCGAGAGAGCGGCACAGCGTCAGCCTGCCGAGGCGCTGAGCCACAGGACGCGGCGGTTCGCTGGCGAAGGTCTCGACAGGCTGACGCCTGCCGCGCTCGATGACTCCGATACGGAAAAATAGCGATGTCCAACTTGGACTGTTTCCGGCGGGAGTGAAGAATGAATCAGTATCGCAAGTCCGATCTTGAATCTGGGTCGGCAAGGTCGTATCGTGTCTTTGGTGATGACACTGTGACTGACATGGAGGATGCCGCATGCCGCGATTTCGTTGGGCCGCTTTAGCCCCGTTGATTCTGGTCCCGATGGTTTTGGCCTTTGGCGATGACGAGAAACCCGCAGAGAAGTCGACGATTAAGTCGATCATGAAAGTCGCCTTCAAGGATGGCCTGGCACGCAAGGTGGCGACCGGCAAGGCGACCGCTGAGGAGTCGGCGGAATTCCTCAAGCTCTCGAAGGCTCTTCAAGAACTCAAACCGCCACAAGGCGACGAAGAGAGCTGGACCGAGAAGACCAAGGGGCTGGTCGAGGCGACACAAGCGGTCATCGACAAGACGGAGGAGGGGGCTGCGCTGTTTCGGACTGCGACGAACTGCATGGCGTGTCATGAGATTCACAAGCCAAAGTGAGCTATCGCTCGGGTCCAGGCGTCCCGCCGGTCTCGATGAAATATCTCCATCCCCGCATCCACTGAGGACAGGCTGAAGCTTGTCCCACGGTCTCACGTCGAGGAATTGAATTATGCGCTGGTCCGCTCGGTGGTTGATTACTGTACTGGCACTTCAGATGGCCACCTCCGACGCTTGGGCGCAGCGCAGAGAGTTGGTCGACGAACTGCTCAAGACACTGATCGAATCGCAGGTCAATCGGGGACGTGGTCCTCGCCCCCCGGAAGTGGCTCCGCCTCCGGCAGAGGTGGCTCCCCGCCCCGTGGAGGTCGCGCCGCGGCCTGATTCTTCGACACGCCTCGCTCGCGCCGAAGCCCAGGCCATGTCGGTCGACGCCATGCAGCTCGCACAGACTCTGCAAATCGAATCGCGTTCGTTGCCCCAACTGCGGACACATCTCGGTCGACTGATCCAGGTGCAAGCAGCGCTCGACGGCATCAATCAGGGACGCGGTCCGCACCAGGGACACGCCATGCACTCGCCGGAGTCCCTGGCCCAGAACTATGCCCTCATCAACCGCGACTGGCGGATGATCGAGTACCAACTCCAGCAACAGTCAGACCTCTCTCCCAAATCGAAACTACTGGTCAAGGCGGTTGCTGACCACGACCGCAAGCTGTGCCAGATGCTCAGTCTGGAGCCGCAGCTGGATCGGACCGAACTGGTGCGATTGGCCGGGGAGTTGACCACCAACTACCGCCAGCTCATGGATGATGTGTACCTCGATCTGCGTCGCAGTCCCCAGTTGCCCGCCTTGCTCCAGAAGGGGCAGCAGTTGCAACTGCGGTTCCGGCAGGCGACCTCTCTGATCGATCGGGCGGGGTATGATCAGTTGGTCGTCGAGTACAAGAAGTGCCAGCGGGACTGGCGGGACTTGACGGCTGCAATTCATCCGTTGGCGACCGACCGCATTCGCCGCAGCCAATTTCGAGTCGAGCAATCGGGTCGGGCGATCCAGGAGCAGCTGTGGATTCCGATTGAGCTCGACCCATTGCCGATCCGGCAACTCGTGCAGACGGTCGAGGCTGATGCGGAACGCATGATGGCCTCGATCGCGCTTCCGGACTTGCTCGCTCACCCCCAGCCCGAGAGTGTGCTGAAGGCGGCCCGCGAGTTTCATCAAACGTGCGGCTTGTTCATTGCGGCTGCACAGGGCGAGTTCGACCGCGATTCGTTGCTTTGGGACTACCGGCTGTTTGACGTGCAGTGGCGGGCTTTCGCGGGGCAGTGCCGGGGATTCAACTCCCCGTTGATCCAGCAGCAGTTGATGGATGTCGAGAGTCGCATGGCCATGCTCCGCGGAGCACTGGGCCTCGACACCGGGATCGACCAGGGGCAATTGACCCAGCTCGCGGCCAGCCTGGATGAGCTGTGCTTTCAGTTCGAGCAGACTGTCGAGCAACGGGTGCTGAACTCAGGGAAGTACAACGCGCAGTTCCAAACCCAATTCAAACAGGAGATTGAAGCCCTCCACGAGGCAGCGCACGTTCTGCACGAAGAAGTGACGACAGAACACGATGCGGAACATCTGGCCACACACGCGAATGACATCGTGCGGACTTGGAAGGTTTGCAAGTCCCGCGTGGCCCAGTGCCTGCCGGAGCATCAGCAATTGCTCTACCAGACCATCGCCGAAACGGAACCCCAAATCGTGAGCTTGCAGGTGATGTTCTCGCGGTAAGACGAGCGGCCAGATTTCGCGTCCCACTGTGAGGTCATGTTCGACCGCGATTGGGTGATTGAATCCCTGTTCGGCGGCACACACACTCACATGGACAGAAATCGCACAGTGGATTGGATGTGCATCGCCATCCAGAAGATTGCCGAGACTGACGAAGATGCGCAATACGCGTTTGTCTCCGACGTGTATGCGCCAGATCCGAAATGCCGCAGCCGGTTCATGGTAGTCGGTCAGAACAGAGGCGTATTACGAGTGTCAAAGACGACCGGAGCGGTTTCGCTCGTTGAGGCGATGCCGGAGGACGACGACGCTAAAAGATTTCAGAGTGCAGCAGCACGCATCAGGAAGCATTGGAAGGCAGGTGAGTATCCAGATCGCACGATGTTTGCCTGTGGATGATATGCGCATATTGCCGTCTTAGTGGCTCTGCAGCCCAGTCGCTCAAAGCAGCGTCTGCGTCACCCCGCCAGAACTCAATCTCTGCTTGGGACTGCATATCCCCGAAGCTCTGCTTCGACACCGGAGAGTTAAACTCGCTACGACACGAGTCGTGATGTGCGCAGCGACGGATCGCAATGAAGGCGATCGTCATGAGTGGCACGGCGAAGCGGAGCTTCGAGGAGAGGCGTTCCCAAGCCGGAGGTTGGGAACGAGATCGCAAATTCGACTCATTCGAGGCCACCCAGCGGTCGCTCACGATATCCCATGCATCCGCAACTGTTCCAGCGTTCTGATTGCGGGCTCAATCTCATGCTCCGATGTCACAGAATTCAAATCAACTCCACACTTCAAATTGACGGTCTCAAGCACCACGCTTCTGAGCACTTTCCACTTTTGTGCCACAAGCATGGCGCACGATCTTGCGTGAGAGACTCTGTGATTTAACGGCAACTTGACATCCAGTGCATCGCGTCTATTGGAGCTATACGACATACAATTACTCTGAGCGAGTCCTCCGAAAACATGGCAGCGAAGGGCGGCGAGGAAAAAAGATGGCGCTCAATCCGCGCGGACTTGGATCTTGCGAGGTTCAGCCTTCGGGATTCTGGGCAGCAGCAGATCGAGTACGCCGTTCGAGATCTTCGCCGAAATCCGTTCGTGGTCGACATCATCACTGAGGATGAAAGACCGGACGAAGTCGCCGACGTGGTATTCCTGGTGGATCAGGGTCGCTCCGGCGGGGGCTTGGGCGGCGACGCGGCCTAGCAGGGTCAGCTTGTTGTCCTGGACTTGGAGGTCGAGCGTCTCGGCGGTCACTCCCGGCAGGTCGGCCCTCAGCACCAGACCTTCGGGAGTCTCGAAGATGTCGATTGGCGGTGTGCAGACCCAGTGCTGTGGCGGAGTGGGTGCCGCGACTGCGGGGAGTTCCTGCGGACGCGAGGTGATCTCGGGGAGGCGGGGGTTGAGGTCGGGGGTCATGAGGAGTTCTTTCGCCTTTGGATAGTCGCCTCTGATTCCCCTCTCTCCCGCGAATGACGTGGATCGACAAGGAGACGTATTGCGAGGGGAGAGGATCAGGGTGACGGGGCGTGGGAGAACCCCCTCACCCCGGCCCTCTCCCCCACAGTCAAGTTACTTCTGACAGCTGCGCCGATCGTGGGGGA
The DNA here is from genome assembly GCA_043718945.1 of Planctomycetota bacterium. Taxonomy (GTDB): domain Bacteria; phylum Planctomycetota; class Planctomycetia; order Planctomycetales; family Planctomycetaceae; genus TH-plancto1. The sequence goes on along the minus strand of JAYSUV010000711.1, from coordinate 18,820 downwards.
GAGGGAGCAGAAAACAGGGGGACCACGTTTTGGCGAACGCTCCTGGTCATGAACGCTCTCCCGTCGTTTCGATCGACAGCGGGCTGCTGCCGTGGCCGTTACTCACTGGGATTTGCCGAGGCACGGTCGACGGAGCCTTGGGCAGATGCAACAGCAAGACCCCATTCTGCAACTCGGCGTGCAGTTCGGTCTCTTGCACCCGCTCGGGGAGGGTGAAGCTGCGTTCCCACTGGCCTTGGACGCGTTCGCTGCGGCGGAACTGGTGTTCGGCGATCTCGGGCGAAGGGGTGCGGCTACCCCGGATCTTGAGGACGCCATTCGCCACGCTCAGGTCGAGATCCTCCACCCGAGTGCCCGGCAACTCCGCCGTCAGCAGATACTCGCGCTCTAACTCATAGATGTTGACAGCTGGGAAGGGTCGCCCGATACGCAGCCCCTCGAAGGCCATGTTCACGCTGTGCAGAAGATGGTCCATCTCCCGCTCCAGATCGCGGAAGGCGTCGAAGGCGCTCCCCCAACGAAAAACAGGCATGATGGCACTCCTCAGCAGAGACGGAACCGGCAGGCGACCTGAGTGCAAAGCCCGTACCCCTTTCGATTTCGAGAGGGCAGAGTTGGTGTAACACATTTCCAGAGTGATGGATAGGAATTTGAATGGCCATCGCGGCAGATCATCCATGAGGACGAATCTGCCAGTTCGACAGCGTTGTGGAGAGGGAATCCGGCACATGTAAAAAGGGCATGTGGATCACATGCCCTTTGACAGACGTTCTGAATGGCGCTGAGCCGGGGTCTCACACGAACTGGGTGACACCCGGGACAGCCACTTCTGGGAACGGAACTGGTCCGAATTCCAGCTTGTCGGGTCCGAGCTTCTCCTTGGAATTCATCGCCTCTTCCCAGGTGATCCGCTTGCCGGTGTAGGCGGCCATCCGGCCCAGGATCGCCAGCATCGTGCTGCGGGTCATGTACTCGCCATTATTGATCGGCTTGCCTGAACGAATGCTGGCGAACAGGGCGTCGTGCTCCAGCTGGTACATGTTGTGATCCTTGCCATCCGGAGAGGCATACGACCAAGCGTTCGGGCCTTCGATGCTCGTATTGTCACTCTTGATGTGGCAGGTGCCGTTGGTGCCCCAGAAGTGATCGGAGACATCGTTCTGGCAACCGCCCTGCTGACGGCAGCGGCTGAAGCCCTTGAGGCCGTCAGCGTACTCGAACTGAATGGCGAAGTGGTCATAGATGTGACCGAAGGCGGGCTCGACACGGACTTGTCGACCTCCCGTGCCCGTGGCAGCCACCGGTGGCTGATCCCCCATGGCCCAGCCCAATTTGTCGATGCTGTGGATGTGCTGCTCGACAATGTGGTCCCCCGACAGCCATGTGTAGTAGAGCCAGTTTCGCATCTGGTATTCCATGTCGCTCCAGTTTTCCTTGCGCCCATGATTCCAGAGGAATCCGGTGTTGTAGGAGCACTCCATCGCGACGATCTTGCCGATCTGCCCATCTTGCATCCGCTTGAAGGCTTCTACGACTGCCGGGTGATACCGCCAGCAGAGGCCCGACACGACGGAGAGATTCTTCTCCTTGGCGACCTGGCACGCCTCGATCACTGTCCGCACTCCGGGAGCGTCGACCGCCACCGGCTTCTCGCAGAAGACGTGAACCCCCGCTGCCACAGCTGCCTTCATCTGAGCGGGGCGGAAACCGGGCGGCGAGCAGAGCAGAATGACATCCACGCCCGAGGCCAGCAGCTTCTCGGTGCAGTCGAATCCGGTGAACTTGTGATCGTCGTCGACCGCGATTTTGTCGGCGATCTCTTTGTCGTTCTTTAGAGCCTTAAGCCCCTGGTCGAGCTTGTCGGCAAAGGCATCGCCCATCGCCACCAGCTTGACGTTCTTGTCGGCCCGCAGGGCTTGACCAGCGGCACCCAAGCCACGACCACCGCAGCCGACGATGCCGATCTTCAAGACATCATCGCCAGCTGCGTAGAGAGCGCTGGGGCTGAGTGCTGACAGCAATGTTCCGCCCACCGTGGCGAGTGTGCCCGCCTGGAGGAACTGACGGCGGGAAGGAGAGGCAGGAGTGTTCGGCATGGCGGGTGTCCTCTGGAGGCGATGTGGACCAGCAAGCAGGAAGTCACGAGGGCGACCCATTCCGCAGAAAGGGAATACGGATCGACAAGAACCGATGATAGCAGGGAGACTGGGGAGGGTAAAACAGGAAACAGAAACTCCGCCATGAAATCCGCAGGCCGACATCGGCACGTCCAGCGACCGGCCCCTCAGCAAGAGACGCACCCCCTGGGATTTCGTGCTTCGAGTTTTTCTGGAGGCGTGTATGCATCAGAAAAGTCGGCAGCGATTCCACGCGGTGCCTCATGGTTCAAGGGGAGCCGCCGATGAACACGGATGAACACAGATGAAGAGGCTCAACCACGAATGGACATCGCCCCGATTCATCTCTGATCTGCTTTGATCTGTGTTCATCTGTGTTCGGCTGCGGCTCACCAACTCCGGGTTTTCTCCCTGCCGAGTCTCTGCCAACCGCTTACACTGAGTGCCAGAATCGAATCACGCTGCCGCCTCATTGGCGTTTGTTTGCCACTGCCTACTTTTCAGACGCACACACTCTGGAGGCCTCTCGAAAAGTCCACGCTTGCTGTACGGGCTGGTCGTGTTAAACTTTCTCGTCGACAGCAGACCCGCTGTCGGCCTTCGGCGAGGTAGCTCAGTTGGTAGAGCAGCGGATTCATAAGCCGCGGGTCGTGGGTTCGAGTCCCATCCTCGCCATTTGTTGACCGTTTCGTATTCCCCCCAATTTTCGACACTCCGCGCCAAAGCCGACAGCCGGTCCTGGAATCCGACGCTCACGGCATGATGACACCACCCTCAAGCTCCATTCTGCTCGCAAATGGGGAAGATTTGTCTACAGATCTCACAGATTTACCCAGCGGAACAGCCGCAATTGAAGGGGACAAGCGGTCAGCCATCAGCCCCCCATCAAGCCGATCTCTGCACTCTGAAGGGGGCAAACACCACTGTCCAGGGTCGTGCGACCCCCTTGGGGGCAAGAGCCATGGTTCGATAGCCTGCTGGCGGATGGCTGATGGTTTCCCCCTTCGGTTGCAGCCAGAAGCCGAACGGAGATTCTCAGTCAATCGTGTCATGACGCCCAAGGGGGGAGTTGAACCCGCAGACGCTCCGGATTAAGCGGAGCCGCTCAGCCAGTTGACGTACCTGGGCGGTCTTTGATCTTTGTGGTCGGCAACTCCTGCCGATTTGCTGATACTCTCGTCGGTCTCGCAGCTCTGGGGCCGTTTCCGCGCTCTGTCGCACTTGACCGCCTTTGGCCCATGCCAATAGGGTGGCAGCGAAGTCCGAGCTGAGATGGCTGCTCGCACTGTCTGACTCCTAAAGAGGTGCGTCATGTTTCGACAGCTGAACCTGCTTCTGGTGTTGTGTGGTTGTCTTGTTGGCTGTCAGTCCGCTCCCTCGTTTGCGAAGTGGCCTGGCCACCCGGAGCGTCGCGAGAGCGAAAAACGCCCGTTGATCAATGACCTCTCGATGGACGATCTGCGTGACATTGAAGAGGAGTTGTTCATCAAAGCGGGAGGGCGCGCGATCGAACAACAGCAAGCCGCAGTCACTCCACGCAGTTCATTCGAGTTTGATGATCTCGATGAGCCAGCACTCGCTGGCGCGGAACGAGAATTCCTTCGAGAACAGATCGTCGCCTCAGCCCGAGGCTCACAGGTCGGCGTCTCTGATGAGTCAGGCGGTCGCTACTCGGGAACTGTCCTGCGAGCCGGACCAGACCGCTTAGACATGATGAACTGCCTCAGCCAGGAAGCGATCCCCGGCCCCGCTGGTCAGCGGCAATGCAAGACCAGCCACATCCCGTTCCTGACGATCGAGACATCAGCTGTCACCCATTTTGTGACCGTCTCCTCGCCGCCACCCGACTTTCCGGCGACGGACGATGAATTCGACGGGACCGAATACAGCGTGGCCGAGATCGTCAACCGCAGCGGTCACCGCCAACGCTGGGGGAAGCCGCCGGTGATGGGCGATTCGAGTCGTGGGACCGCTTCCCTGAATTTGGAGTGAAGTGACGTTTCGCGAGTGACTTGAGTTGATCCCGGATGGACTCGAACCATCGTTGTCTGGATGTAAGCCAGAAGTCGTCGCCACTGGACCACGGGACCGAAAGAAAGACGAGAGATCAGAGAGAAGAGACGAGAGCCAGAAACGACTGCCTGGATTGGCTCTCCTCTCTCGTCTGTGTTCAGCGGAAGACGTGGGACTCGAACCCACAAGCGAGTTGCACTCGCCACCTGTTTTCAAGACAGGGCCCTCATCCGGCCGGATGACTTCCATGTGACTTGTGAGCGGCATGGCGCTAGCCGCCGGTTCTTAGGGACTGCGAACGGTTTGGGGAACCGGCGGCTAGCGCCGTGCCGCTCACAAAGGCAGCGGCGGGAGCTGGAGTCGAACCAACCTCTCCACGTTCAGCGCGTCGCATCTTGCCGATAGACGATCCCGCAGGGTGAGGAGGGGGACACAGATCGCACCTCCAGGTTCGCGAATCGAAGAGAGAGGGACGGGAGGGACTCGAACCCGGGCACGGGTGCTTAACAGGCCCCCGCTTTGCCGCTGAGCGACCGACCCGATGTGAAGAGTGCCCTGTGGGAGTTGAACCCACCTGTCCAGCGTGGAAGGCTGGTGCCTTCGCCGATCGGCCAAGGGCACGGTGTGTGTCGCCTTTTGCTCCGCAAAAGAGCGTCCTTTTTCGGAGAAAAAGGCGACAATCAAGCTGCGGTGGCAGGAATCGAACCTGCGTCGGGGCGGTTAACAGCCGCCTGCCCGTACCAGCACGGGCCCCACCGCAAGGGGGAGTTATCAGTCGTTAGTTTTCAGTTGTCAGTTCAGAGTTCAAAGTTGGCTCTGACTGAAGACTGAGAACTGAAAACCGAAAACATTTCTAGTCAGCGTGGTTGGATTTGAACCAACGATCTCGTGCGCCCGAGGCACGCGCCGTGTCAGTCACCAAGGGGCCAGACTTTCCGACACGCTGAGGAGGGAGTGAACAGTCGTCAGTTTTCAGTTTTCAGTCAGCAGAGAATTGCTGTCACTGAGAACTGAAAACGAATGACTGACAACTTCTTCCAGTGGGACCAGACGGACTCGAACCGTCACCTGCTCGGGTAAGAACCGAGTGTGCTGCCGTAACACCTTGGTCCCGCAGAGGAAGTTGTCAGTCATCAGTCGTCAGCCAGAGCGGTCCTCTGACTAAAAACTAACAACTGATCACTGATAACTCCCGATGAGGTCGGAGGGATTCGAACCCTCGCCGTGCGGGTTAAAAGCTCGCTGTGCTGCCGTTACACCACGACCTCGGGGGAGGACGTGGGGGCGTTTGAGTCGGTGGGGAGTGGGCATGAGATTCTCCGAAAGAGCGGTCAGCCATCAGCGATCAGCTGTCAGCTGTCAGCCAGAAGGCCCGAGACCACTGTAGTCTGGCTGATCGCTGATGGCTAAAAGCTGTAGTCGCCCGAGAAGGAGTCGAACCTTCGTTTCCGCCTTATCAGAGCAGGGTCCTGGACCGTTGGACGACCGGGCGAGGGAGGAGCAATCAGCTTTCAGCCATCAGCAGACAGCCAGAGTGGGCGAGTATTCCCTTCTGGCTGACTGCTGATCGCTGAAAGCTGACTGCTCCTCGTCAGTGGGGTGAGAGGCGCTCGAATCCTCGTCTCCTGGTCTTCAGCCAGACGCTACACCGTCTCAGCTATCACCCCTGATTGTTTTCAACTCACCAGATGTCGGCGAGGACATTCCTCTGACTGACGACTAAAAACTGACAACTCTCCCACAAAAAAGCCCGGTGTCACGCGAGTGACACCGGGCTTGGGAAAGCTCGAAATGGCCAGTGGCCGTGTCACATGCGATCAGGATTCGGAATGGCATTGCCCTTCCCACCGAACTTCCCAGGATTCAGTCCCATGGCAGGAAACTCGGGGTGCAAGGCTGCCGTGGCAAACCGCATCTCCGTGGAAGAAGACACGTTTGTTTCATTCGGTTGGCGATCGATCATTGGATGTGAAGCAGTCATGATTCGCATGTTCCACAGGAGGGATCTCTGGTCACCGGATTGTGATGAGTTTCCACTCCGGCACTGTGAGGACGCAGCCCACTCTCGAAATGTTCGCGACAATTCGGTGGATTCGTCCGTTTTTCTGAGTCGCCCCCGGACCGGACCTGGAAATTGAGAATCAGACAGTGTGTCACTTGGCTCGAACCCCAGTCGATGCCCTGCGAGCCTGATTCGGCCAAGGCGATTCACAGAAATCGATCCCTCACCAGAGCTTCAAGCCCCGTGTGTGAATGAGGAGAGTCGGCAGGAATCCACCCCGAAGCACAGACGACATGTGACCGTGTCTGGGGACGTGACAGCCTCTGCAACCTCGGCGATCTCAGCGCCTCTGTGTGACACTTTCCGACATCAGCCACCTTACGGCACGAACATCGACGTGAACGCGGCGCGGTACTGGCCTTCGGTGCTTGGGAATTTGGCGTCGAACTCGGCCCGCTCCATCGCTCCATGCTGGAAGCGGCGCTTGTCGAAGATCGGCATCGTCAGACCGGTGATCGCTTCGACCCCGCGACGGACGATCTCGCCCTTCAGCGCATAGAGCTTCGGCACATCCCAGTCGGTCAGTTCGATGAACGGAATCCCCTCGGCGACTTCGATCACATTTGGCAAGGCGAATGGACTCAAGCCGCGAAATCCGGCGACACGGGCGGGGGCAGAGCTGCGGACATGGCCCCGACTTTGACCGCCGCTAAAGGTGAGCGAATGCTTGACCGCGTCGACGCCCCACCCTTCCTGATACAGCATCAGGTTATTGAGGACGCTGCGGATGGTGAGTTCCTTGTTCTCTTCAATCGGGTAGTCCTTGAGGTTCTCGTCCCCTCCATCGCCATCGACGAGATGGGTCCACTCGGGATACCGTCGCCGGATCTCTGAGCAGAGCGCCCACGTCATCGCAGCTGACTGTACATCGAGCGGCTTGTAGTCTTCGATCACGCGCACAGCCTCTTCGAGCGACACTGCACTGCCAGGGACACTGACCTCTTCGAGCAGGAAGCCCAAGTCGAGCGTGTCGAGGAACTGACGGGCTTGAGCTGCGTCGTCACCGCGTCCTTCCACCGAGAGCGTGAACGCCTTGAGCCGCTGGGGAGCCTCACCACGTTTCAAGAGCAAACTGTAAAGTGTCAGCAATACCGCGCCGCTGTCGACACCGCCGGAGAACAGCACGCCAATCGGCTCCTGCTTGTCCAAGGTGTCGAGCCACTTCGCGAGTTCCGTCTCGACCGCCCCGATGTAGGCTGTTCCAATCGCATCCAAGTTCGCTGGCAGCTTGTTTCGCTGGGGAGCAAAGAACCGCGTGTAGGTCGGGTTCGGATCGGGGCACCCGAGGAGAGCCAGCTCCAGTAGATGATGGGCGGGGACCATCCGCGTGTAGCTCGGATGGAACTGGGACAGCAGACCCATCGTCTTCAACTGGGCGGTGATCTCCTCGATCCGCTCGGCGACGATCAAACACGGTCCATCCACCAGCTTGGCCAAGAAGTACCGCATGGGTCGTCCGATCGACCGGGCCATGCGGATGATCTTCCCTGTCTGGGCGAGGATCGCGAATTGGCCATCGATCTGGCGGATGCGAGCTGGGTCACCGCTGGCCACCGCATCGAGCGACTCTTCGTTCGTCATGTTGAGCAGTGTATTCCCCGCCGGATCGAGGAGGTTGATGACACGTTCGACGTAAGCGTGGTGTTGCATGGGGCAGCTCCCGAGAGCAGAAGGACACAGCCGATGATCGTGGGGGCGAGGAATCCCCCTCGAGGAAAACAGATGTTAGACTAAGCAACATTCTTTCCCGGTGGTAGGGATTCCGGGACGATTCGTTCGGGAGGGGACTGTGAAGAAGTTCATCGTGGTCGTTGTGGCTCTGGTCTTGATCGGGTGGGGTCTGTATTTCATGCAGTCGGGACTGCCCGGTCGCGGAATTGGTCGTGTGGACCCTGTGTTGGCCGCACGAGCGGCACGGGATATCCCGCTGGCTGTCGCACATCTTGAGAACCATGAAGCGCAGGAGGCGATTGCTCTGCTGGCTGCTCTGGAGAAGGATCTGCCGAAGGAGAAGGCGATTCTCCAGAACCTCGTCATTGGGCGGTACCTGGCCTTCGTGAATGCTAAAGAGACTGATGACAAAGAGGCACTGAAGGCCGCCGCTGTGGCGGAAGTCCAACGGCTCCAGGTGGCCCGCCCCGATGACTGGCACAGCTACGCTCTTGGGGGGTTACTGATGGACCAGTTGGATGATGCCGCCAGAGCTTATTCCCAGTATGAGGCGATTGCTCCCATCAAGACAGCGGCCAATGGGGGCGACGCTCGCCCCGCCAGTCGGATTGGCGACGTGACGATGTTGTATGCGATGGCCAAGGCGGGGCTCTCGCTTCCGGAGGGGCCCGAGCATCGGGACGCGGCGGCGGCACTCGCACTGGCGAGTGAGCGAGACCCCGAGAATTTCTGGATCCTGCACGACTTGATTCAGTTGCAGGTGGAGACGAAGGATCTCCAACTGGGGAAGACTCTGGAGCGGCTGGCGGCGATTTCACCGGTCGTCGAGGCGTCGATCAAGAAGGCTGTGCCGTACTACTCGTTTCCCGATTCACTCCAGAAGGCCAGAACGCTGGCGGGCGAACTTGCGTCTGGGGCTGAGGACGAGGATGCCAAGTGGAAGGTGCTGAGCCGCATCGCACGGGGAGAAATGTGCAACGTCCTCAAACCGGAAGACGCCGCGCAGACCGACCAGAAGTATCTCTATCGGCACCCACTGGACTTCGTCGTTTCCGAACTGCCAGCTGCGGTGGCGGCGAGCGTGAATCCTGAATCATCGGCAGTGGAAGTCGCTCCCTCGATTCCGCTGGAATGGGTGCCCGCGACGTTGCCGGACGCGCTGCGTAGTCTGGCGCCAGTGAAGCAGGCTCGCCTGGCGGACATGACGCTCGATCGGAAGCCGGAGTTGTGCGTGCTGAGCGAGACCAGTTTTTCCGTGTGGTCGTGTGACTCGGGGGGAGCATGGACCGTGCTGGTCGATGTCCCGGTGAGCGGTGTTGATAGTTTTCTGCTGACTGACTTGGATGATGATAGCGTCGACATCCCCGTGGAGAACGACCCTTCGGGAGTGAAGCAGGTCGGGCGGGCGGATCTGGATGTCGTGCTGTATGGCGAGGCTGGGGTGCAACTCTGGCAGAATGTTTCGGTCGGAGGCCAGCGATCATTGACGGCGTGGCCTGCTGAGAATTCCCAGGTACTCGATGGCAAGACTCGGGAGGCTGAGGCGGCGGACCTCGATCTCGATGGCGACATGGATCTGATCCTGGCGGGTGACTTCGGCGTACGGATCGGGTTTAACACCGGGAAGCCGTTGTTCTTCACGCGGCCCGATACCCCGGTGCTGGTGCCAGCGAATGCCTCGGTGTCTCGGATCGTGCCCGTGGACATTGATCGAGATCAGGACATCGACGCGGTGGTGGTCGCAGGTGGACAGGTCTATCTCCTGGAGAGTTTGCGGCATGCCACCCTTCGCTGGAAGGTGATCGAGGCTCTCGCGGGGGTGAAAGATGTCACCGATGTGCAGGTACTGGAAGCTGACGGCAATGCGAGCTGGGACTTACTGGTCACCGGAGGGAAGGGCGCCCACCTGGCGCTGAGTCACACCCCGGAAGCGGGAAAGTGGTTGCTCACTCTGGAGCAGGTGAAGTCGGTTGATTCGAACAAGGTCTGGTTGAGTCATGTCGCTGACCTCGACAATGATGGGGCGGAGGATCTGATCGGGTTTGGGTTCGCGCGGCCATTGACCATGCAACGCGGGCGTTTTTCCAAGGGGTTTGAGACCGCGAGTTGGAAACTCCCTGCCGATCTCCCTTCGGTTCTCGATCTCCACGCCGCCGACTTCGACAAGGACGGCGATCTCGATCTGTGTCTGGTCGACGCCACGGGGGTGAAGCTCCTGGAGAACAAGGGCGGCAACGCGAACGCCTGGCTCGATCTGGAGATCGTCGGTAAGCAGGTCAAGTCCGCACAAGCCGTCTCCAGCGGGCGAGTGAATCACTACGGCGTCGGCAGCTTGCTCGAACTCCGGACCTCCACCGGCTACCAAGCACGCGTCGTGGGGACCGATCCCCCACATATCGGCCTCGGACCGAAAGGCACAGCTGATCTCGCCCGGCTGATCTGGCCCAACGGGTTCCCGGCGAATGTGTTTCAGCCGAAGCCGAACCAGACGTTGTGGGAAGTGCAGACCTTACTCGGGTCATGTCCGTATCTATATCTGTGGGACGGGGAGTGTTACCAGTTCGCGACCGATTTGCTCTGGTCGGCTCCCTTGGGGATGCCGAGTCCGGCGGGCGGGATGACGCCGAGTCGGGAGTGGGAGTACCTCAAGCTGCCGGGGTCGCTGCTGAAAGAGCGAGACGGCGTCTACTCGCTGCAACTCACCGAGGAACTCAATGAAGCGGCATACTTCGACCAGGTCCAACTGATTGCCGTTGACCATCCGAGCGATGTCGCGGTCTACTCGAACGAGAAGGTCGGGCCACCCTCGATCGCGGCCAAGAAGATTCACACGGTGCGGCAACCGCGAACGCCGCTGTCGGCCACGGACCAGCTGGGGCGCGACTTGCTGCCAGCGATCTCACAACTCGATGAGGTCTACACCCAGCACTGGAACCATAAGATCAAGCAGGGGTGGACCGAGAAGACCTCAATGGAACTGGACCTCGGTGAGGTGTCGGAAAAGGCGCGGGTGACACTCCTCATGACCGGGTGGGTTTACCCGACTGATCCGGCGATCAGCGTCTCGATCCAGCAAGACCCCGCGCGGGCTGGGTTCGGCATCCAGCCGCCATCGCTGGAAGTCCCCGATGGCCAGGGCGGGTGGAAGTCCGCCAGCCCGTACATCGGGTTCCCCGGTGGGAAGACGAAGACAATCGCCATCGACCTGACCGGGCAGCTCGCCCCGAACGATGGGCGGGTGCGGATCGTGACCTCGATGGAACTCTGCTGGGATCAAGTGTTCTATACAGTGGACGAGGCCTCGGCTGAAGTCATCGAGACCCCGCTGGAACTGGTCTCCGCCGAGCTACACTTCCGCGGCTGTTCCGCTCGCGTGATCCACCCGCAGCATGGTCCCGAGCGGTATGACTACTCGCACGTCGACCCGATGATCTACAGCTCGATGGGTGGGAAGTTCACGCGGTATGGCGATGTGAAAGAACTGCTGACATCACAAGATGATCGCATGGTGATTCTCGGCTGCGGAGATGAATGCACGCTGACCTTCACCGCCCCGCCCGCCCCGCCCGCAGGTTGGACCCGCGACTTCCTGATCCACAACGTCGGCTGGGACAAAGACTGCAACCCGCAGAACACGTACGCCAAGACGGTCGAGCCGCTGCCGTATTCCGGGATGCAGAGCTACCCGCCCGCCGAGCCATTCCCCGACGATGAATTCCACCGCAGCTACTTGGAGAAGTACCAGACGCGGGAGCAGAGCGATGTGCAGTTCCGGCGGTTCGTGTTCCTGCGAGGGCGTCCGTAGGCGACGTCGCTCCGCGACTCGCATTGCGCCTGAATGACGACCTGCTCACGCAAGTTCCGGGGAGCTGAACGGTGTTCGGCGGAAGGAATCTCAGTCGCGGAGCGACGTGAGCTACGGTCACTCACGACGCGGAGCGTCGTGTCACATAGATGAAGCGATCTCTGTTACGCTGGATGCATCATGAACCGTACGTTCCAAGTCGAGATCGAATTAGACGCCGAGGGGTACTATGTGGCCAGCGTGCCTGAATTGCACGGCTGCCATACGCACGCACGCACAGTCGAAGAGGTTCTGGCCCGGATTAAGGAAGCCATCAAACTCTGCCTGGAGGTAGAAGACTCCGACAGCTGATAATTGACTCCATTGTCGTACGACGCTCCGTGTCGTCACGCACAACCTCGGAGCGTCATGCGACATTACTCCAACTCGGCCAGCCAGAGGCGGATCTCGTTCTCATATTCGCTGGAGAGGTCGCCCTTCACCAATTCTCGCTCGAAGGCGGCGGCACCGAATTCCGACAGCGCGGCATCCTCGGCACTCGCAAAGCGGTCCTCGGGTTTCACAGCGATCAGCTTCCCCAACAGGTTGACCAGCGTGGAATTGCGGGCCACATCTTCGGGCAGCAGGTAGGGCAACTGCTTCGGGAGTAGCTTCTTGGCCGCAATGAGTTCGTCTTCTGAGTGGACTCCCGAGAATGGGTACTGCCCGGAGAGCATCTCGAACAGCACATACCCCAAGCTGGCCAGGTCCGACGCGGGAGTCGGAACTGCTCCTTGCTGCACCTCAATCGCGGCGTAACGCGGGGTCCAAGTGCTTTGCGGCGGTCGATCGTCGACTAAAAACGCGGACCCGAAATCGATGATTTTGCAGTTGCCAGTCCGCTTGACCATGATATTCGCGGGCTTCAGGTCGGCATGGATCAGCCCCTCGCGATGCAGGGCCCCGATCCCCACCAGACACTCGCGCAAGATCGAGATCGCGATCCCCGGCTTCAGCCGCAGTTGTTCTGAAGTGCCGGTGACGACGACATCGTTCATGTAATCCCAGCGGCTGGAGTCGACCGAGTCTCGGACATGCTCCAGGGTCTGCGGAGTGAGTAGCCGCCGCAGGTCATAGCCGTCGACCCACTCCATGGCCAGGATCATGATCCCCTTGTTTTCGACGACGTTGTAGACATCGTGCAGGTGGTCCTGCTGCAATCGAGCCAGCTTCATCGACAGTCGCGCGAGCCGGGACATGTCAGTGCGATAGTGTTCGACGGTCTGATAGCGGTCCGGGCGGAAGAACTTCAACGCGAGACGGAACGAGACATCGAACGCTCCCTCGCGGTCAGCGAGATAAACGATCCCCTGTCCCCCGGAACCGAGCTTACGCAGCAGTCGATAGTTGACTTCCCAAGCCACCTCATCGCGCGAAACCAGATCCCGGAAGTGCTGCGCCAGTTGCAGCCCCTCGACATAGAGTTGGTCATACGTCACGGTCGGCGTGGCGAAGTGCTCGGTGGGATCGATGGTGTGGGAAGGGTCACTCATGCAAGGGTACGCAGGGAGAAGGGGGAGCTGTCAGTTGTCAGTTGTCAGTTGTCAGTGTTCAGTGTTCAGTGTGGCAGCGGACTCTCTGCTGACTAACGACTGAAAACTGATCACTGAAAACTTCTTCACGCGATCAACTCCGCAATCGGTCGTCCGTCCGCGATCGGCAGCGGACGGTTGAGGGCATCTCGCATCTCGGTGTCTGAAGGAATGCCGAGGAGTTCGAACATCGTGGCCGACAGGTCGCCGGGGGTCACGGGGTCTTTCGCGGGGTAAGCACCCTGCTTGTCTGACGCTCCATAGACATGCCCGCGAGGCATCCCGCCGCCTGCGGCCAGCACCGTATAACAACGAGGCCAGTGGTCGCGCGATTGGTTGTCATTGAGCCGCGGCGAACGACCAAACTCCCCCATCCACAGCACCAATGTCTCACTGAGCAGGCCACGCTCCTCCAGGTCATTGAGCAGCACGGGCAACGTGTGATCGGTTTGCGGCAGCTGCCAGGACTTCAGAATCGGGTACATGCGGGTGTTGTTGAAGCCATGCGTGTCCCAACCGCCGGAATCGAATTTCTGGCCGCCGATGTTGTCGGCGAAGTAGACGTTTACGAACTTGACTCCCGATTCGACCAGTCGCCGGGCCAGCAGGCAACTCTGCCCATACGTGGTGCGCCCATAACGGTCGCGCAGGGCGACCGGCTCCTGCGACAGGTCAAACGCATCTCGAACTTTCGGCGAGCTCAGCATCGAGAGAGCCCGGTCGAAGTAGTCGTTCAGACCACGAGCCACGGGCTGAGACTCGAGCGACTTCAGCTGAGAGTTCACGAGCATCTGCATCTCCCGCCGTCGTTGCAGTCGCTCGGGTGAGACACCCGCTGGCAGGCTCAGTTCGGGGAGGCGGAACTGTGCATCGTTCGGGTCTTCCGTGATGAGCAACGGATCGTGGCTCTTCCCCAAAAAGCTCGCATGCTGGCCCGGCGTGACCGACCCGTCGTGCATCACATGGGGCAGGGCCACAAACGTCGGCAATCCTGCCGACGGAGACAGGTACTTGTCGGCAACTGAACCATACGACGGAAACAGCTCCAATGAGTCCCGCAACCGAATGTCATCCAACAGGGGCGCGTGCCCGGTCAGCGCGTGGTACGCCGCCGAGTTGTGGTTGTTCATGGTGTGGTGGATGCTGCGGATCAGCGTCACCTTGTCGAGAATCTTGGCGGTTTCCGGCAGGTGTTCACACACCGGCACCCCAGGGATCGCGGAAGAGATCGCCTTGAACTGGGTCCGGACCCCGCTGGGAGCATCCAGCTTCAAGTCGAACGTATCGACATGGCTCGGCCCCCCGAACTGGTACAAGAAGATGACTGACTTCGCCTTGGCCGCCCGTTGGACCAATTCCTCAGCTCGCAGAAAATGTCCCATCCCCAATCCCAGCAGCCCCGTACCGCCGATGCGAATCACATCGCGACGAGAAAGCAGCGAGGAGAAATGAGCTTGCTGTGAGAACTGAGCGTTGAACATGGCAGTTCTCAAACAGATGACGAGACAGAGATTCAACAAGTGTGCCAGTACGCACAGCAGTCCGAACTACGAATCATAGCGGCCAAGAGTGCCGATCGGCAGACTGGTTTCCCTCGGAATGCGTAAATACTGGCGGCATCGAACATCATCTATGCCAACTAATCAGGGATAAAGACGAGTCGCAAGGCACTCCCTGGCCGTGTGTTATGTCGCATGCCATGATCCAGGCACCGCTTCCGGGCGAGTTTTCTCCCCTCTTGCCGCCAGAACACGCTCGGGATACACATCCGCCCCTGTCATGATCCCCTCTCCTCTCACCACCGAGGTTCCGCCCCTCTCTCGTGTCGAGCAAGTCACCCTGGCTCTCGCGGGATTGATCGGACTCACTTTGTTGCTCTTGGCTGTTTGGCTGCAACCCAATCCGAACGGATTCGGCACACATCAACAGCTGGGACTGCCTCCCTGCACGATTCAGTATTGGTTCGACCTCCCCTGCCCCAGTTGTGGGGGAACGACGGCCTTTGCTCATTTTGTGCGAGGAGAGTGGGGCAGCGCGATTCGTGCAAACGCGGCGTCCTGCCTGTTTGCAGGGTTGTGCGCAGTGGGTGTTCCCTGGAGCTGGGCGAGTGCTTGGCGGCGGCGATATCTCGGCGTGCGAGACATCGTGCCGACGCTAGTGGTGATCTTGATCACACTCAGTGTGGTGGCAGCCAGTCAGTGGATCGCCCGGTTACTAGGCTGGGTTCCGTGAGGATGTTCCTCGCGGTTGTTGTGTTTCAGAGTGTGGCCATCCCACACACGAGGTGTCCGCCATGTCCCCACTCCTCCCGAAATCGGCATCGTCTCGCGCCGCATGGGGCGGGGTCGTGTTGGCCCTGCTGCTGCTGAGCAGTTCCGGGTGCATCCGTGTGGCGGCCATCACCGCCAAAATGTTCATCGGCGATCCGAAAGCGGACTCCAAGTTTAAGAGTACCACCGGCGTGGATCTGGAAGAGGCCAAAAACGGAATCATCGTTCACTGCACCACTCCCTTGTCGGTCATGGATACTGCCGAGACACTGGCCAGCGATGTCGAAGGCGAACTGATTCGCCGCATGAAGCAGAAGAAGATGACGATCGTCAATCAGAATCGGGTGGTCGAAGCTCTCGACTCCCACGGCGGTCGTTACGACACACAAGTCTTGATGAACGACATTCCCGACGCCCGCTTCCTGTTCGAAATCCGGATCGAGCGGTACACGATCTATGAACCGCACACCCCCACGATGTATCACGGTCGCTGCTCGGGCACGATCGTCGGCTACGAGTTCGAAGGGGGCGAAACGGACGATGAAGATTCCGGCCCGAGGCGCATGGCCCAGGTCTTCGAGCAGGAGTTCGATGTGGACTACCCCGATGGCCACCCCATTCCCAAAGATCAGATGTCGGAATCGTCCTTCCGCAAGAAATTCGTGAACGAACTGACCCAGAGCCTGGGCACCATGTTCTATGAAGTCACGTCCAAGGAGTTGTTCTAACATGACCCACTGCGAAAACTCCCCGGCTAAGACAAACTGCTCTGTGGATGCTGGCCGATCACTGGCATCGAACCGTCGTGGCTGGCTCTGGCTGGCCGGAGCGGGACTGTCACTGGTCCTGCTGGCGGGTTGCCAGCAGTTCGTCATCTTCAGCTATCTAATTGGGGGGCCCCCGTCGATCGAGCCGGACTTTGACAAGGAAACCGGCCTCTCGATGAAGGACAAGGAAACGACGGTGGCCGTCGTCTGCTTCGCCCCGAAAGAAATGCTCCTCGAGTTTCCTCACATCGATCACGAGATCGCCGCCCACGTCAGCTACCAGTTGGGCAAAAACAAGATCGCCATCATCAAGCCCGACTACGTCAGTGCCTGGGTCAATTCGCATCCGAAATGGGAACTTGCCGAGGAAATCGGACGCGAGTTCAAAGCCGATTACGTCATCGAAATCGAGTTGTCGACCTTCAGTCTCTACGAGGGAACCAGCACCACACTCTACCGCGGTCGGACGGAAGCCGATGTCCACGTGACCGCCGTGGATGAGGGCGGGCACGGAGACCGGATCTTCTCGAAGGATCTGGACTTCCACTTTCCGCTACGCGTCCCCCGGTCGTCCACCGAACAGGAACTTCTCCCCTTTAAACGTGAGTACATCTCCCGCCTGAGCGAGAAGATCGGCTGGATGTTCCACGAAAGCTACAACGGCGACACCATTCCCTGGGCGAACTGAAGCCTGCGTTGGCCGCGAGAAAGTTCGCTACGTCGAACTCCCCGCCCCGGAAGCTCACAGCCTTCAGAGTCGATCTCGGACCGACAGCATTCACGCCAGGGGCTCACTTGCCCCGAATTTTCCTCTGCTGCAACTGGGACTTTTGAGCGAGTTGTTTCAAGTGTTTTTTCTGCATGTTCGGCATCTTGGATGCCGGTTGACGGACCATGGGGCGGCCTTTGGACATGGGGGGCTCCGGAGTGGCTAATGGCTAATGGCTGATGGCCTATGGCTGATGGCCTATGGCTGATGGCCAGAGGCATTCTCTGGCCGTAGGCGATAGGCCACTCACCCGTCTAGTCCAGCCCTTGCTTGGCCTCGAACTCCGCACTGGGGTCTTGGATGATCCGCAGGACTTCGGACCTCAGTTCCGGGATCACGGAGATGCCGTTGCCGCCATCGACGGTCTGCTGACCGGTCCAGTCGACAAAGTGGCCGCCCGCTTCGGTCACGATCGGGATCAGGGCTGCAGCGTCCCAGACGGCGAGGGCGGGGTCGACCATCACATCGGCTCGGCCCGTCGCGACGAGGACATGTCCGTAGCAGTCTCCCCACCCGCGCGAGAGCCGTGTCGCTCGAGTCAGGCGGGCGAACGTCTCCCACTGCCCGGCGCTGTCCCACCCGCCGGAAGAGGTGAAGCAGAAGACCGCCTGCGAGAGTTCGGGGCACGGGCGGACATGGCAGCGCACGGGGGCTGTGTCTCCGCACTTTCGCCAGGTGCCTTGACCTTTCCGGGCGTAGACGACCTCGTTGAGAGCCGGGAATCCGCAGACCCCGGCCACGCACTCCCCGTGGAACTGCAACCCGATCAGCATGCCGAACAGCGGCACGCCCGAGACGAATGATTTGGTCCCATCGACCGGATCGAGCACCCAGCGGAACCCCGACGTGCCCGGGGTCTCGCCCGACTCCTCACCGAGGATCGCATCCTGCGGGAACCGCGCCGAGAGGTGCTTCCGCAGCAACTCCTCGGCCCCGCGATCAGCCCGGGTGACCGGCGTCTGATCGGCCTTCCACTCGACGGCGAGCGAACCCGATTCGTAATACCCCAAGACAAACTTCGCAGCTGCGGGGTACAGCGCGAGGACGAAGTCGAGACGGGTGGCGATGTCGGCGTGGGGGAGGGGCATGGGGGGCGTTGTCGTGAGTTGATGGGACGGAAACTGTGAAGAACTGAGACTTGGGATGCACAGCGACTGAACCCCTGCGTGCAACGCCGTGAAGGATTCCCGCGAGGTCTTTCTCAAGTTCTGCCCCCTCTCCCCCACATTCGGCGTTGCTTTCGGAGAGGGCTCCACTGTGGGGGAGAGGGCCGGGGTAAGGGGGCCTGAACTGGCGATGTGGCCCCCTCACCCCAACCCTCTCCCCCGCAACACGTTCACCTGGATTGCCACATCGATCGCGGGGGAGAGGGGGCCGGAATCGTGATGGCTGCCTTGTGAGCTTGATCACTGAGAAATCCTTCACGGCGTTGCCCGTGGGGGTTGGGAGCCCGCACTCATCGCTTGACGGATGGTCAGAACTCCCCGGCCTCTTGCGAAGCCCGCGAGAGCGTCCACTGGAACCAGCCGAAGCTGACCAGAGCGGAGAGTACCGCCAGCAGTTCGTGGTCCTGCTTCAGCAGCGTGTCGTACACGCCATGCAGGATCATGGCCGCCAATAGATAGTACACGACGAACCCGAACACCGCTTCCCACGACCATTCGAGATAGTCGTGGTTGCGGTACATGAGCAGCGCCACTCCCCCGGCCCAGATCGCGTGCAGGCTGACACAGGAGAGGAAGCGGATGACGTAGATCCAGATGTCCTGGATGCCG
>JAYSUV010000072.1:0-19418 GCA_043718945.1 Planctomycetota bacterium | reverse complement strand
GCGGAGCGAAAGACGACACACCCGGCCGTGCCAGCTGTGTTCAGTTCAACTTCGTCGGATTGGC
This sequence comes from Planctomycetota bacterium, assembly GCA_043718945.1. Taxonomy (GTDB): domain Bacteria; phylum Planctomycetota; class Planctomycetia; order Planctomycetales; family Planctomycetaceae; genus TH-plancto1. The sequence continues at coordinate 19,354 of JAYSUV010000072.1, read as the reverse complement.
GAAGGAGTGGATGATGGAGAACTGCCGAGGCAGTTGTTCGCGGGGATCGCGAACCCGAATGGTGATGCGAATCTTTTGCAGCCCGATACGATTGTCGAAGGCTTCCCACGTGACGCCGCCATCGGTGACACGCAGACCAGGGACGAGGGGCCATTCGGGTGCCGTGGTGCTGGAGGAGGCGTAGTCGAGAGAACCATTTCCCGTCATCGCGTTGGGCAAGTCTTCATTGGTATCGAGATACCCATCGCCATCGATATCCTCGCCTGATGCGATACAGCGGTAGGCGGTACTGAAGGTGGTGTCGCCGACCCCGAATTCATTGACCTTGAATACGACCGCCCCGGAAGAATACGGCGTCGTGGGAGTCCAGAAATTCGCAGCCACCACCGGAAACTGAGGGTCGAGTACCCCATTCCCGTTGAGGTCTTCCGACCCATTCAGCCCTCCACTGCCGTCCGTATCTTCGTTCAGGCGGTAGATCAGCGGGCGGTAAGGCGGCTTGAAGTATTGACCACGAGGAATGATGACTGGCGGACTTCCACCAGAATAGTCATACCAGACCGACTCCTCTGTCCACATTTCGGGATGCCCGGTATCGAACACTGACGAGTAGTCGAAGACTCCATTGGAATTGCGATCTTCACCGGCATCCAGCGTTCCATCCCCGTCGGCATCCGACTCACCCGGACCGTAATACTGGTTCAACCGCTGGGCGTCCCGGAAGTAGCCGGTAGGAGCGTTGTTGCCCAACTGGACGAATCCCCCAGCTGTGTCGAGGAACCCGTTGCCATTCAAGTCTTCACCCGCATCTAAAACACCATCCAGATCAAAATCCTCGACCAGTCCCGGATCCCAGACCTCGATATCGAAGGCTTCCACCCCGGAGAGCAGCAAGTCTTCCGTGGCCCGAGTCTGGAGGGTATCGGGATCGACCATCGGTGTTCCGCCAACCGTCATCTGGTTCGTATTCGGCGAGTAGACGATGGCTCCGTTCAGCAGGGCGTTGTAGCGCGTTCCCGGCCATTGCCAGAGATAAGAACCCGTCTCCCCATGCAGGGGGCGACCGAAGAAATTACCCGTCGAGTCGAACTCGACGGATGTCCCTCGAGCGCGGTTGATCGCCTGCAACGTCGGGTCCGTCGCATTAGTGTAGACTTGATTCGCTGTGGAAATCGCGTTTCCGAAGCGGGTCATCGAACAACCCAGCGACTCCGACGAGAAACTCGAATTCTGCGGATGGTTCTGCAGCGCATCGGTCCCCAGAAACCGGACCACATCCAGCGTGTCATCCGCCACATCCGTGATGCGGCAAATGGCCGCGTAGTCGAATGCTTTGTAGTAGCTGGGGGTCGCGAGCGCATTGGCGGGGATAATGCGGGCGTTGAATTCGGTGACTCCGCTCGACGGCTGAGCGGTGTTCGCCCCTGGCACGCCGGCCAGATCGACATCTCGAATCAGCAGCACGCGGCGATACAGGTTCCCACCCCGTACGAAGTAGCAGATTTCCGCATCGCGACTGGCTCCGACCGCATTGGCCGTGTCTCCGTCGTCGATCTCGGGATGGTTAAGAAACTGGCTCCCTCCCGATCCGTACTCCAGCACTCCGGGGACGGAACCCGCCCGGCCGTAATACATCGCCGAGTCGCGGTTGCGGGCCTCTTTAATGCTGGCGGTGAAGTGCAGCACGTCATCGTTCGGGTTCGACTGGTCGTTCTCCGAGATGTAGAAGAAGCCTCGCTGCCACTGGCTGACCGGATCATCCTTGACCAGCGGCAACAGCCCCTGGCTCGAGTTCGGAGTTCCATGGAACGAGGTCCGGTCGAGATCCCCCCGCAGCAGGATATCCGCCAGCCGCGCTTTGCCATCGTTCCGGGCGAGGGCTTGCTGCTCGCCCAAACTGTCGATGGCTGCCACATAGATCTGGGCGAACATCAACATCATCATCACGACCAGCGTCGTGGCGACCAGCATCTCGATGAGCGTGAACCCGCCCCGAGCAACTGCGATTGGCCGAGAGAAGGCAATGCGAGTTTTCATTGGGGGAGATCCGGGGTGAAGACATGGATGACGCCGGGCAGGAGGACCGCTTGGCAGTCGTTGGTACCGTCAATGAGATAATCCGTGAATGGGGCCGCATCAGCGCTTGATCCCGTATTGAGCTTCACTTGTTCACTGAGAGTCAGGATCGTGCGGACAAAGGCACCAGCTGGGGCTAGGGCGTCAGTCGCGTTGACTCGCTGTTGCTCTTCGTCGTTGATCTTTTCGATCTTCTGAATCTTGTACCAGTAGCCCAAGCTGGCATCGAAGATGTACCCGCCCTCTTTGATGCGAGGGGGATCCGCGTCCACATTGTAGGGCCAGCGGACCTTGGCGATGTTGGTATCGAGGCGTCCGTTGGGCAGCATGGTGTCTTCGCCCGCATCGATCGCGCCGTCTCCATCGAGGTCTTCCGACCGGCAGAACTCGGCCCGGTAGCCCTGCTCGTCGATAGTTTCGAACGACCGATTGAAGACGACCGCGCACTGGGCATCGAACTCCCCACGCGGGCCGGAATGAACTGACATCAGCCAGCTGTAACGGGACGGTGTTTGGACCTCGATTCGGGCCTGTTCAAACACGACGCCCGCTGGCAGAACCCCATTGACTTCGATGACAGAGTACCCGGCCACAGCGGAATAGGCTGGCAAGGGATCGGTGGAACTGGCTTGCACCAACAGCGAGATCACTTGCGGTGACAACGTGGAGGTCAGCACGATCCGGATGCGATCGAGGGCACCCTGCTGGGTGAGGTCGACTGTGTCGGGAAAGGCAATCTGCACACGATTCGCCGAAGGGATCGATGTGACGACCGGAGTCGACTCCAGCACCACATTCCACGAGTCCGCGAGTCCGAACGCTCCCTGAGCTGCGGCAGCACCCAACTGGCAATGAATGCGGTCGAGGTAAATGCTTGATCCGGAAGTGTCGCCGGAAATCACCTGACCGAACTGAGCCTGGGCGGGAGCAATCGCACCGAAATTGTTCCGGTGCCACCCCAGCGGGTCGACGACATAGGCCGACCAGAGCGGATTCGCCAGATACTGACTATGGCGATACGGAGTCCAGGAAAGCAGTCCATCGTACGCGTCTTGCTGCCAGAGCGGAGCCGCCACCGTCGACGGGAAGCCGCCCGCAGCCGCTTGACCGTATTTGTTCATATACCCGCCGCGACTCAGCGTTGCATTCCAATTCGTCCGGGTTTGAAACTGCGGACCGCGGGTTCCGCTGGTTCCAGAGGTGGCACCGGGGCAGTAGAACATCTGATTCGTATCGGGCAGCAGCCGACCGCTCGACTTCGGAGTCACCCACAAATCCTGCGTCTGGGCGGTGTCGGCCTGCGTTCCGTAGAGCGTGTTCTCTCGCCACTCCGGAGCCCCAGTCCACAGCTGGGGGTGGGTGAGGAGGGTGTCCTTGATGGCCCCTTCGTAGAGTTTGGCGTTGGTCAGGTGGTTGGCCTGGATCGCTTTGAGGATGGAGAGCGGGAAGAGCGTGAAGACCGAGGTCACGCCGACGGCCATGATGAGCAGGGCCATCAACACCTCGACCAGGGTGGCCCCGGTGCGGACGTGTGGCGAGCGTCCGGCGTGAGCCGGATGGTTCATCAGAGCGTACTCTTCGTCGTCAGTGCGATAGTCGTGGGAGACGAGTGGAAGAACCAGGGGGCTGACGCCGCCCCGCTCGCCAAGCGAGTGAATTGCTTGGCAACTTTGTGGCGACACCATCATTGGGGTGAAACGGTTCATCGGTCTTCCCTCCCCTCGCGAGCAAAGGAGTAGGGATCATCCGCCCAGCCGTCCGGGATGTTATTCAGCGGAAGGACGCCGTTCGTGTGCAGGTCGGCCCCATTGACGGGAGCGATGTAAACCAGCCCCGTCTGTGGGATGATGCAGACCAGCTTGCGTTCACTGGACGGGTGATCGGGTCCGTAGGGAGCGACGCTGCCGTTTTCAAAGTCGCCAGGGATCAGGTAGGTGGGAGCCAGAGTCAGGGCCGCACTCGCCGGGTAACCCGCCATACTTCGCATGCGGTCTACATCGTCGATGTGACACAGATACAGGTAGATCGCCCCGCTGCCGGAGATGGCCCCCGAGACGGTCCCATTCGGTGACACGGGAATGTCGAACTTCACGTCATCCAGGATGCCGTTATTGTAACCCGGCCGACTGGGAAGGCCGTTCGTATCTTCGGTCCCATCAAGAGTGCCGTTCTGATTCACATCCTCAAACGCTGCCCACGAGGCCGGAATGCGGCTGGAGGGGAGGTCGATGACCATCCCCGGCGGGAGGTTGATCGCCTCCGCATCGGGAAGTTCCTGCGGCGACAGCCGGAGCAGATACGGGACGGGGAAGGTGTTTGAGAATGTCGGCTCAGCAGCGTCGACCGCTGCCACTGGATCAGATTGATAAGCCCCAGAGCCGCTATTGGCCGACGCATTCCACCGGGCTCCGTCAACGAGTCCGACAATTCGAATCTTGTCGTTGTCTGGATCGAATCCCGAGGTGGCTACCGTATACCAGCGACCGCCGATCGAGTTCGCAGCTGTCAGGACAGTCGCATTCGGATTCGCGGTGCGAAGGAAGATGCGTGATCCCGGCCTCAGCAGTCCTTCATTACGGAGAATCTGCCAATCGCCCCCCTGCGCACTCTTCAGTTGAACCGTCCCGGCACTATCAATCTGCACACGCAGGGTGCCATCGTACATCTGCGATTGCCCGACGTATTGGATGCTGGAGATGAGGCGGTAATCGAGTTTACTCTGTTGGAGCCGGACACCGCGAGGTTCGACGGCCTTGGCAGCTCGGCTGCGAGCGCCGCCGATTGAGGCGAACACTTGCCGCGAGGCCGAGGCCACCTTGTCATGCTTGCTGTCGCGGAATGCGGACAGAGCCAACGTCGCCAGGATGACGAAGATCGCAATCGACACCAGCATCTCGATGAGCGAGAAGCCCGCTCGCCGAGTGGCCCCGATGGAAGCATTCGCCCCCCAGTTCCTGAGCGGCAAGGCGCTAGCCGCCGGTTCTGGGGCCTGCCTGCGGTGAGGGGAACCGGCGGCTAGCGCCGTGCCGCTCACAGAATGTGCCGAGGGAGTCCGCAGCTTCTTCGATGTGTCATGCAGTCTGAGCATTATTGTGGCCCTCGCTGCTGATTGGTCAGGTTGTCGCCGAGTGCTTGGCAGGCTTCGTCGGTGGCGATCACTCGGGCCAGGCGATTTGTGTCGTTGGTCCCGCTCGACCCGTTTTCGGTTGGCAAGTGCAACCCCAGGACCCCGTCCGACCCCGCAGAGACAATTAAGGGCTTTGACGCGGTGTTCGGGTCATGGTAATAGTCCGTGTGAAAACTCCGGCAGGCAACCGTCACCGAGTTCAGATTCACGTTGAACGTCGCCGGGGCCGCTGTGTACAGCGAAAAAAAGGTGGAGGCGGGAAGAGGTGTCAGCGACCGGAGCGCATCTTCGGGATCACGGTTGATCCGGCTTCGATTCGTCGTCCCGGAGACTGCCCCCCCCGTACTCACTTCCGGCAGGTCGGAGATCAGCAGCGATGAAGTCGTATACGTGTTCGCCCCCACCGTGACCGTGCCCGTAAACGCAAATCCGGCATCCTTAATTAACCGGGTCGGCCAGTTGTAAAACTGCAATGGTCGGCCCCAACCATCGAGTAACTCCAGGTTCTCGTCACCGTCGGTGTCGCCAATCAGATTGCTGTCCAGGCCACTGAGATTGGACGCTGGCAATCCGTAAACATCCCCCTCGGTCAGAATCAGGTAGAGTAACTCAGAACTCTCGGCCAAATCGTCATCAGTAATTGCCGCAGGGGCCAAGGCTCGCGCGGCGTCTTCTTTCGCCTTCCAACTGGCAGCTTTCCAAGTTCCCGCCGAGATGTCCCGCATGCGAGTGAGCATCGGTGAATCGTCCAATCCGCCATTATCGAGAACCCCGTTGTAGCCATAGAGATCCTCTTCTCGTTGAGGAAAGACTGACTTGAAAATCGTCTTCCGTACATAGGCTTCCGCAGCGAGCGGGTGAAGATTCAGTGCGGGATTCTCGTACTGAAACCCGCGAGTGAACACCGCCACCGTCTCGCGAAACACGCGATTGTTGGTACGGGGAGGCAGTTCGGGATCGATTTGACTGACACCGGCGGTCAGTTCATGAAAACCATCCACACGCTCGCGCAGGGCACCGGACAGAATCTTGATCGAGGTCTTGGTGGCCGCTTCGCGGGCGGCTTCCCCGGTCTTGCCCAGGACGACGAACGAGATCGACGAGAGCAACGCGATGATCGCCAGCACGACCAGCATCTCCACGAGTGAGAAGCCCGCTCGCGGGTGGCGTATTCCGAAGGTGGAGGTTCGTGTTCGCATGAGGCAGGCTCCCGAGTCGGTGACTGGTCTGGGACCGGCTGATGCCGGTCCGCACCGGCTTAGTTGATTGTGCCACCCTTGAAGTTGGTGATGTTGTCCCGCTCGAAGTAACGTTCCGCTCGCGGTTCGATCATTTCCATGTCCGCACTCAGCGTTCCCCCCCAACCATACTCTCCATCCGAACCCGGCGAGATCAGTTGGCAAGATTTGGGATTGAAGGCGGGAGCAGCGATGAAGTTGGCCGCCGTGGCCGGGTTGGTTCCCGTGTAACGCCGGTAGAAGTAGGCGAACCCCGTCGGCAGTGTTGAGTAGGCGTTGTATGTCGGCTGAGTGGTAAACTGCACGTCCGCATCGCGGTAGCCCCGGCCGCCGTAGCTGCTGGCGTAGAGAATTGGATTCCGCTGGCCGGGCAGCTGGTCGAGGTACTCGGGCATTCCTTCGGCATCCGCCGAGCCATCCCGGTTCGTGACCCGGATGTTGCTGAATTCATGGAACGGACCGGAACGAGCACCGCCGCGGGCGAAGGGGTTCGTCGGGTTGGCAGAGAAACCCAGTGGAGCCCAAGTCGTAATGACCGCACCGGTCGTTCCGATCAGAGTCCCGCTTTGATTGACCACATTCGTGGAGTTCAGTCCGCCCAGGAAGAACACCAAGCATTCCGATCCATTCAGCGTAATCGTATCCAGAGCGTCATTGTCCCCATTGATGTCCCGTGCGATTGAGAAATCGAAGTCTGGCCACATCTGACGGACCAGCGCTCGGCTGCGATTCACGATGACGGCACTGGGGGACGATCCCGTCCATCCGGCAGTGGCCTCGAACAGGACAATACTGCTCGGCGGTTCGGCCCCATACTTGGCCTTGAAATCGGCGATCCCCTTTTCGAGCTGCTTAAACTCGACCGTGACTGTCGCATTGCGAGCGGTGTTCATTGCTCCGCGCACGCCGACCAGCAACAGCGACATCAGTATCGCGATGATCGTGATGACGATCATCAATTCGATCAGCGAGAACGCCCCGCGATGCGGTCGCGATGGTTTCGCAGGCGAGGAGACAGTCGGAGTCTTCCGGATGAGCCGTTGACTGACGGATTGCATGATGGGGACTCCAAGGCAGCTGCGAATGAATGACCGGATGACTGAGGGGTGTGGCGTTTTGCAGCACTTGTGAACTGATGATGCCGAACTCTGCGGGAAGGGGAGGAGTGTCGTGAGGCGGTTTGCCTCGTTTCGCGAACCGTTCCCGGTCTCCCTGAAAGAGAACGCACCTCTTGTGCCAGCGAGCCGGAAATTGCAGAGAGACGAGTGTGTGCTTCAGAATTGTCGGCAGTGGCGTTTTTCCGCCCCCTCACCCCACTGTCTGCGTGACTTTCGGGGAGGAGGTGGCTGTGGGGAGAGGGCCGGGGTGAGGGGCACAGAGCGAGCGATGTGGCCCCTCTCACCCCAACCCTCTCCCCCACAGTGGAGTCCTCTCTGAATGCAGTGCCGATTGTGGGGGAGAGGGGGCAGAATTTCACGGCTGCCGACTACTGTGATGCACACACGAGAAACGAGAGACAGACTTCTGGCTCTGGTCTCTCGTCTCTCGTCTCTCGTCTCTCGTCTCTCGTCTCTCGTCTCTCGTCTCTCGTCTCTCGTCTCTCGTCTCTCGTCTCTCGTCTCTCGTCTCGAATTACGACAGCTCGTTGAGGAGCTTGACCAGGGGCAGGAACAGCGCGATGACGATGAATCCGACGATGATGCCCAGAACAACGGTCATGATCGGCTCGAGCAAGTTCACCAAGCCTTCGATCAGGACGGTGACTTCTTCCTCGTACACGTCGGCGACCTTGTAGAGCATGTTGTCGAGGGCCCCGGTCTCCTCACCCACGTCGACCATGTTCACCACCATGTCGTCGGTAATGCGGGTCTCCTTGAGCGGCACCGCCATCGTTTCGCCTTCGCGGATCGACGACTGGATATGCTCGAACGCCTTGCGAAAGACTTCGTTCCCCGCTGTATCGCGGGCGATGGCCAGGGCTTCCAGAATCGGCACGCCCGAGGCGATCAGCGTTCCCAAAGTTCGCGAGGTGCGGGCCACCGTCGATTTGGAGATGATGGCCCCCAGTAAGGGAACTTTGAGGGCCATCCGATCCATGATGTAGGCCCCCGTTTTGTTCTTCTTGATGATCTTGATGATCAAGATGATGCCGATCGGAATCGTTGGAATCAGATACCAGTAGTCCACGACCGAGTTGCTCATCGTGATGAGCAGTTCGGTGATGGCGGGCAGTTCGACTTCGAAACCCTCGAAGATCGTTTTGAACTTCGGGATGATGAAGTACATGATCCCGCCCACGATCACACCGGCCACCAACAGCACAGCTGCCGGGTAGATCATGGCCCCCTGCACCTTACGCTTGAGGCTTTGGGACTTCTCTTTGAACTCGGCCAGGCGCTGGAGAATGACTTCCAGGGCACCGCCGGCTTCCCCGGCCTTGACCATGTTCACGTAGAGGTTGTCGAAGGCTTTGGGCTGCTTCGACATGGCTTCGGAGAGAGTGTTGCCGGACTCGACATCTTCGATGACACCGATGAGAGAGTTCTTGAGCGGGCCGGGCTTGGCCTGGGTCTCCAAGATGCGGAGGCTGCGGAGGATCGGCAGCCCGGCGTCCTGGAGCGTGGAGAGCTGCCGCGTGAACGTGCAGAGCTGTTTCGGCTTGACGCCGCCAAACGAAAAACCCTTCTTCTTGCGCGGGCCTTTAATCTCCTTGGGCTTGTCTTTGTCCTTTTTCTTGCCCTTGCTCTTCTCGGTGATTTTGGTGACGAAGAATCCCTTCTCACGGATCTTCGTCTGAGCTTCGGCCTCGGACCCGGCGTCGATGGTGTCTTTCACCTCCAGGCCGGAGTTGTCCATCGCTTCGTATTGGTATGTCGCCATGATTTCGTTCCTCGAATCGAGGCCTGCTCAGAAGAGGGTTGAGAGTTGAGGGTTGAGGGTTGAGGGTTGAGAGTTGAGAGTCTTTCACTCAACGCTCAACCCTCATCACTCAACGGATCTCTGGAAGTCTTCGTAGGTTGCCCGTTCCAGGTCAACCTTCGCCCTCTTCCATGACCGTTTCGCGGACCACTTCGTCAATGGTCGAGACGCCGTCAAAGATCAACTTGAGGCCCGATTCCCGTAGCGTCGTCATCCCCTGACTGCGGGCCAGGTTTCGCATGTCGTCGACCGACGCATCCGATGACACCATGTCCCGGATGTCGTCGTTCATGTCCAGGAGTTCGTAGATGCCGCAACGTCCCTTGTAGCCCGAGTTGTTGCAGCGCTGGCACCCCTTGCCGTAATAGAACTTGTACTGCCGGGCCTTTTCGATCGGCAGCTGGAGTTCCATCAGCAGTTCGTCCGAGGGATCGAACTGTGTGCGGCATTGCACGCAGATTTTGCGGACGAGCCGCTGGGCAAGAATGGCCTCGACTGTGGCAGTGATCAGGAATGTCGGCACCCCCATGTCGCGGAGGCGGGTGATGGCCGATGGGGCGTCATTCGTATGCAGAGTGCTGAACACCAAGTGCCCGGTCAGCGAGCTTTGCACCGCGATTTCGGCGGTCTCGTAGTCGCGGATTTCCCCGACGAGAATGATGTCCGGATCGTGCCGCAGAATGGCTCGCAGGGCAGCTGCGAAGGTCACGCCGATGTCGGTGTTGATCGGGATCTGCACGATGCCGTCGATGTCATATTCGATCGGATCTTCGGTCGTAATGATCTTGGTTTCGATGTCGTTGAGTTCATTCAGTGCCGAGTAGAGCGTCGTCGTCTTGCCCGACCCGGTCGGGCCGGTGACCAGCACGATGCCGTGCGGGCGGTGAATGGTCTTGCGAAAGTTCGACAGGATGGTCGGGTCCATCCCGATCTTGTTCAGGTCGAGCTGGACCACGGTGCGGTCCAGGACTCGCATGACCACCGATTCGCCGAACATCGTGGGCAGCACGCTGACGCGAAGGTCCACGGGGCTGCCGCCGACGTTGAGCTCGATGCGTCCGTCCTGCGGCATGCGGCGTTCCGCAATGTCGAGGTTGGCCATGACCTTCACACGGCTAACAATGGCATTCGCCAGATGCCGAGGCGGCGGAACCATCTCGTACAGCACGCCGTCGGCACGCACGCGGATCTTGAATTCGTCCTCGAACGGTTCGAAGTGAATGTCCGATGCCTGGTCCTTGATCGCCAGCAGCATCACCATGTTCAGCAGCTTGCGGATCGGGTGCGAGTCCATGTACTCGTCGGCGAGGTCGAACGCGCCTTGCTTGTTGTTGAGTGACCCCATTTCTGGCGATTGCTCCAGCCCGGCGATCACGTCCTCGATACTGTCTTCTTTGGCGGCATAGTGCTTCAGAATGGCTGCTTCGACGGCTGCGGCCGAAGACACAGCTCCGCGCACTTCCATCCCGATAAAGTTCCGCAAGTCATCCAGCGCCGCCAGATTCTGCGGGTCCGCCATCGCCACCGTCAAGACGTTGTCCCGCATCGAGATCGGCATGATCTTATAGACCTCGGCCATCGTCGACGGCACCAGATCGATCACCTTCGGCGGGATGTTGGTCTCCGCCAGATTGACGACCGGCATGCCCCACTGCTCGGCCAGTGCCTCGGTCAGCTGCTCATTGGTAATGAGTCCCAGCTTGAGCGCGACCTGGCCCAGAATCTCTCCGGGACTCTGTTTCTGCTCTTCGAGCACATCCCAGAGTTGATCCTCGGAGAGGTATCCGAGATCCACCAGAATCTGTCCCAGTCGACGTTGAGCCATGAACAATCTGCCGATTCGTCAGTGCGGTGGTGGTGGGGAGTTTGCAGTATGTCAGTCACAACCAAAGCCCACCGGTTGCAACCGGTGGGCTTTCCAGTCATCAGCCTTCGTCATCAGCCTTCATCATCATCCTCGTCTTCATCTTCCGCGTTCTCATCGAAGACGCCCTTCTTGGCGTTGTTGATCCGCATCTTGAGTTCGCCCGGATTATTGGACTTGAGGATGACATCCTTCTCCTCGCACAGCCCCTTGCGCCACAGGTCGAACAGAGCGTCGTCCAACAGCTGCATGCCGTACTTGCGTCCGGTCTGAATCGAGGAATTGATGCGGTACGATTTAGCTTCGCGAATCAGGTTCGCGATGGCGGGCGTCACGACCAACATCTCGTAGGCCGCCACAACCCCCTTGGGCTTGCGCGGCAGGAGCGCCTGGCTCAACACCGCGATAATGGAGGAGGAGAGCTGGGTTCGAATCTGTTCCTGCTGACTGGTCGGAAACACGTCGATGATACGGTCCACAGTGCCTTGCGCACTCGATGTATGCAGCGTCCCGAACACCACGTGGCCGGTTTCGGCTGCGGTAATGGCTGAGGAAATCGTTTCGAGGTCTCGCATTTCACCGACGAGAATCACGTCAGGGTCCATACGGAGGGCGCGCTTGAGAGCCTCGGGAAAGTTCGGCACATCGACGCCGATCTCGCGCTGATTGATCGTCGATTTCTTGTGCTTGTGGTAGTACTCGATCGGGTCTTCGAGCGTAATGATGTGATGGTCTTCATGGTCGTTGATATGGTTAATCATACTGGCCAATGAAGTCGTCTTCCCCGATCCGGTCGGCCCTGTCACCAGAAACAGTCCGCGCGGCCGGTTAATCAGGTCCGGCACAACCGACGGCAGGCCCAATTGCTCGAAGGTCAGGAACTCGTTCGGAATTCGCCGCAGCACGAGCCCGATGTGGCCGCGTTGCTTGAAGACGGCCACGCGAAAGCGGGCCTTGTCTCCGAAGGCAAAACCGAAGTCGGTTCCGCCCATCTCCTGCAGCTCCTGCTGGTTACGCTCTGGAGTGATCGACTTCATCAGGGACACCGTGTCCCCCGCCTCCAGCGACTTCGTATCAAGCCGGACCATGCGCCCACCGACTCGCACGACGGGGGGCTGCCCGGTCGTGAGGTGCAGGTCGCTCACCTTTTCCCGGACCACGGTCTCTAGGAGTTTATCGATCTGCAAACGACGTTCATCACCGTCACCTGCTGCTGCTACTGCCATAGATGCCTCGACGTGTGTTGCAGGGAGTCAGTGAGTGGTTTCAGTGTGTCTGAGTTGGGTGAACACCCGGTGGAACGTCGAAAAGAGCGACAACTGATTGTTCGCTCGGCTCTCGCAACTCGTCCACCGGATTGCGGTTCCGACCGTGGGATAGGCTTCCAGACTGTCGTCTTGCTGGTCTGTCGTCTTGATGGTGTGATGCCTCGGAAATGACAGGCTGGAAGCCTATCCCACGACAGCTCAGTGACCGCCCCCATGCAGCTTATGAGCCTCGGTCAGCGTCGTGATCCCCGCCAGGGCCTTGTCCACCGCATCCTCGACGATCGTCCGCATCCCGAACAAACGGGCCTGGCGGCGAATGTTCTGGGTCGGCTCGCTCCGGAACGCCATCTCGCGAATCGCTCCGTTCATCATCATCAATTCGAACACAGCCTTCCGCCCGCGGTACCCCGACTGCTGGCAGTGGGTACACCCCTTGCCCCGCCGGAACTTGGCCGTGCTGACCTGTTCTTCAGTCAACTCGAACAGCGACAACTCGTCCGGGCTGGGCTTGTACGAGTCTCCGCATTTGGGGCAGATGCTCCGCACCAGACGCTGGGCCATGACCGCCATGACCGACGAAGCGACGAGGAATGGTTGCACTCCCATGTCGATCAGTCGTGTAATGGAACCGGGCGCATCGTTCGTATGAAGCGTACTGAAAACCAAGTGTCCAGTCAAAGATGCCTGAATAGCCATCTCCGCCGTCTCGGTATCTCGAATTTCCCCCACCAGGATCACATTCGGGGCTTGCCGCAGCATCGCCCGGATGATTCGGCTGAAGTTCAGACCGATCGAGTGCCGCACTTCGCACTGGTTGATCCCCGGCAGGTAGTATTCGACGGGGTCTTCGGCGGTGATGATTTTGCGGTCTGGGCGGTTCAGTTCACCTAATGCACTGTATAGCGTGGTCGTCTTGCCCGAGCCGGTCGGACCTGTCACCAGAAAGATTCCGTTCGGGCGGCGGATGATGTTTTGGAACTTGCGGTAGTTGTCTTCGCTGAAGCCCAAGTTACGGATACCGACCTTGATGTTGTCGCGGTCCAGGATACGCATGACCATCGCCTGGCCGTGGTTCGTCGGCAGCACGCTGACGCGGAGGTCGAAGTCCTTGCCGTTTACGCGGGTCTTGATCCGACCGTCCTGCGGACGACGCTTTTCGGCGATGTCGATACGCCCCATGACTTTCAGGCGACTCATCAGCGGGGCCAACAGCCGCCGCGGCGGCGAATCCCGCTCCACCAACACACCGTCGATCCGGTAGCGAATCCGCACGCGGTCTTCGAACGGCTCCACATGGATATCGCTGGCCCGCATGTTCACCGCTTCGGTGATGATCAGGTTGACCAGCTTCACAATCGGCGAGCTTTCCGAGTCATCCGCCTGAGCCTTCGCCTCACTCAGTTCCGTCTCGGTAAAATCGATCGCCGTTTCCGTAAACTCTTGCAGCATCGAGTCCACCGACTCGGTCTCCGACTGTCCGTAGTACCGATTGATCGCCGCGTTGATCTGTTCTTTCTGCGCCATCACCATGTCAACTTCGCGAGCCAGAATGAACCGCAGCTTCTCCACCAGCTCGAAGTTCATCGGGTCGACGACCGCCACCTTCAGCTTCTCGTCATTGACCTCGACCGCAATGCAGGTGTTCTCGCGAGCGACCGATTCCGGGATCAGCTCCACGACGTTATGTTCCAACTCGACCTCTTCCAGGTTCACAAACGTGAATCCGAACGCTTTGGCCTTCGCCTGCCCGATCCGCCCCTCGTCAACATACCCCAACTTCATCAGGGCGTCTTCCGGGGTGATCCCCATGCTGCTCGCCATGTCCTCCGCTTCCCCCAGCTGATCCTTGCTGACGGTGCCGTCTTTGACGAACTGATCTAACCAGTTGCGGGCCATGACTGACCTTTTCAGAAATCACAGAGAGCCACCGACAAGAGCTGTGATCGCTCCGGGGTGGCGGGGGGATGTGAGTGGGAACTGCCATCGAACCCCTTGATCCCGGGCCGAGGAATCCGGCAGACCGAGACAGGGAGGACATTCACCGGGACAAAACAGCGGAAGGCCCGTCTTTCTATCCTCCCCCGAAGTGACAGGAGATGCGTGAAAGACGTAACGCCGTCCCAGTCCCGACGACCGGTCGTAAGGAATCTTAGGAATTGGCAAAACCGGAAGATAGCGACGAGCGGTTCAATCAACGGGGGAGATCAAGAATAGAAGACAGACACCCCATGACAACCAGAACCACCGTACAGTCATTCTATCCCCCTCACGACCTTGGGGAAGAGGCGAAAAGCCGGGTCCGGGTCTTCCCACCCCGATGGGGCCTGACTCGACTGCCCAGGGCGCAGCACTGAGAACACATGGACTCCTCAACCGATCAAGGCCCAACGAGCCGTTACCCGCTGGCCGAGCCGAGTGACGGCCCGTTGGGCCTTGAGGATTTCCCAGGGCTGCGCCCTGGGCTATCGAGTCAAGCCCCTTCAGGGCGAGGAGCCTAGGGAATTCTGCGTACGATGGCGACCACACTCCTTCGGAAGCCTGGCGGGTAAGTTTTCACTGGCCGCTCGCCTCACAGGATCAGCTTTGGAGTGAGTCATATCACTTTTTTGTGTGCGACTTTGCGTCTTCGGGTGAGACTCTGGTTCGGACATCTGGCTCAATGTGTTTGGATTCACGGATGCCGTTTCGAAGGAAGTGGGCAACGGTGGCGGATTTTCGATGCATGTTTGATGCACCCGATCCAACACCTCGGGTGGCCAGAGGACAAGTGCAAGTGAGCCAGTCCCAGACAGCGGGGTTTGACCTGTGGTGATCTCCACCGTCACAAAAACCGGACGCGACATGCCGCCGACTGCCCCTAGGTACAGCATCGAGATGTGGCCGGAGTCGATCGAGCGGTATACGTATCCGACCGGGGCGGAGTGGCAAACGTGAGTCACCAAAGCCCAGGGGTTGCAACCCCTGGGCTTTTCACGTGGCCGCCTTGTCGAATGTGTGTCAGTGTTGGACAATCAATGGGGCAGTCCTGAGTCTGTTTCCCACCCGCCTGTGGAGCTTCGTCGATGTCGCAACTACTCGATCAAGCGGTCGTGGAAGCCCGTAAGCTTTCGGACATTGAGCAGGACGCCATTGCCGCGATCATCCTGGAGGAGATCCGGGACGACCAGCGGTGGGAGAAGTCACTGGCGGGCTCACCCGGTAAGTTGACCGCCTTGGTGGCCAGAGCTGAGGCTCAAGTGCGAGCGGGTCAATGCCGGACAGCGGGATTTGACCAACTGTGATCTCCATCGTCACGGCGGATTTCATGGAATGCCTGTCGAGTCGTCCGAATGAGAGTTGACGATGTGCCAATACATCACCGCGACTTGCGGTCGCATCAAAGACGAATACGCCATCCGCCAACTGGCCGAGAAGTTGCATCTCAAATGGGTGCCACTCGACAACCCGTGGGTCGCTCGTCATCTGCTGTTGCCTGACGAGAGATACTTCTACACAACCCGTAACACTTGTGATTGTGGAACCCAGCTGGGCTACCTCCGGTTTGTTGAGTCATTGGTTCCAGCGCACGAGGCTCGGATAAATCGTCAACTCTTGAAACACCGTAAACAGGGCTGGACGGAAACTCGTATTCAGCGGTGGCTCGGACAGGTGCAAGTCCATCAGGGGCAATATCGTGAGCAGTTCACGGGCCCTCGACCAGAGACTGGCACAGGTTCGGAGATCGATCGCTGGATCGAGTTCGTGACCGGCGTCGTCCAAGGCAAGTGGGCTGACTGGGTGGGCGTGTTGCTGCACTCGTATCAGGGAGATCTTGAATCCGAGGAAATGGAAGCCAAGCCGACCCGGTGGTTGGCGATTCCCGAATTGACTCGAGAGACACTCCTCGATCTCGAAGAGGATATCCTCTACCGCTTCTCACGAGACGGCCGAAAGCGGTGACAACTTGTCAGCATTCAATCGGTATGCAACTCAGGAGGAGACGTGTGAGCATCAGAAATGTAGCCAGTGGAAAAAATCGCCGTAGAGGAGGCAGCGAGATTCGATTTGGGCACTCAACTCAAACGACTGGCAGAGGCAAGACAGTCAGAAGCCCAGAAGTTGGTGAGCCGCAGATAAACGCAGATGAACACAGATCGGAGCGGAGCAGAGAGGAATCCTCTCGTTGTTGAGCTTCTTCATCTGCGTTCATCCGTGTTTATCTGCGGCTCACCCTTTGAATCATGACGCACCGCAGGGAATCGCTGCCTATCTTTTTGACGCACACGCGGAGGAGCTTTGCACTCTGCGGACGTTCGCCACTGCATGCGTGCCGTGTATAGTCTTGAGCAGGAAGTTGCTTTCAGGTGTCTTCCTCCCGCTTTCAAGGAGCGTCCGTGTCCCGTTTCGGCTTTCACCCCATCATCGAGCGCTGGTTCGCCTCCCGCTTTGTCGGGCCGACCGAGCCGCAGGTGCGCGGCTGGCCGGAGATCGCCGCCGGGCGGCACACACTGATCGCAGCTCCGACCGGGAGCGGGAAGACGCTGACGGCGTTTCTGGCGGTGATTGACCGGTTGCTGCGCGAGGGGCTGGCCGGAACGCTGAAGGACGAGATGCGGGTGGTGTACATCTCGCCGCTGCGGGCCTTGTCGAATGACATGCAGAAGAACCTCAGCGGGCCGCTTACAGAAATCGGCCAGCTCGCGAAAGAGGCCGGGGAGGTACTCCCTCCGCTACGAGTCGGGCTGCGGACGGGCGATACGTCGGCGTACGACCGGGCCAAGCTGGTGAAGCACCCGCCGCATATCTTGGTGACGACGCCGGAGTCGTTGTACCTGTTGTTAACCTCGGTGAAGGGCCGCGCCGCACTGTCGACGGTCGATACGGTGATCGTGGATGAGATTCATGCCCTCGCTCGCGACAAACGCGGGTCGCATCTGGCGCTGAGCCTGGAAAGGCTGGAACATCTTGTTCAAGGCGAGCGGGGCGGCGTGAGCCCCCCGAGGACTTCGAGCGATGAGGATTCACCACGGAGGCACGGAGGCACGGAGGGGGGGAAGCTGTCAGCGGTCAGCGATCAGCCGTCAGCCAGAGCCTCTGGCTCCCCTCTCCCCCCGGGAGAGGGGCCGGGGGTAAGGGCCGAGTGTCGTGAAGACGTTCGAAGTCAGAACTCCGTCTCCCTCTCCCCCGCGAGCGACACGACCTCGCGAACCGACTTCAGTGCGGGGGAGAGGGCCGGGGTGAGGGGGTCAATATCGGAGGGTGGCCTCCTCACCCTAACCCTCTCCCCCACAGCCACATCCTCTCCGCAAGTCACATCGAATGTGGGGGAGAGGGAACCGGAACAGCGTGTGAGCGGCACGGCGCTAGCCGCCGGTTCTTCGCCTGTCAGCACGCTACCGGAATCGGGGGCTAGCGCCGTGCCGCTCACACTCGGGGGGCTGACGCCGCCCCGCTCGCCTCGTCTCCAACGCATCGGACTCTCGGCCACCCAGAAGCCAATCGAGCGCATGGCGCGGTTCCTGGTCGGGGCGGGTGAGACTCTCGACCCAGTGCCAATCGAGCCCCCTCCGCGCGAGAAACCACCGGAACCCGATGGGCCGGGATGCCATGAAGAGGTCGACCGCGCGGGGCAGATCGCCAGCCGACCCGCTCCCTCCTCGCGACCGGTCGATTGCGAGATCGTGGATGTCGGCCATCAGCGGCAACTCGACCTCGGCATCGAGACTCCCGTGAGTGAACTCAGTGCGGTCTGTTCGCATGAGTCATGGGCCGAGGTCAATGCCCGCATCGTCGAACTCATCAACACGCACCGCAGCACGGTGATCTTCGTCAACACCCGCCGCATGGCCGAGCGAGTGACGTTTCAACTGACGCAGATCCTCGGCGATGAGGCCGTCAGCAGCCACCACGGGTCGCTCTCGGCGGATATCCGGCTCAAGACTGAACAGCGGCTCAAGACCGGTGATCTCAAGGCGGTTGTGGCGACGGCCTCGCTCGAACTGGGGATCGATGTCGGGTACATCGACCTTGTGATTCAGATCGGCTCACCGCGATCGATCGCCACGTTCCTGCAACGCATCGGACGCTCGGGACATGCTTTGGGCCTCATCCCCAAGGGGCGGTTGTTCGCGCTGACGCGCGATGAGTTACTCGAAGCGATGGCCCTCGTGCAGGCGATCCGAGCGGGGCGGCTCGATCAAACGCCGGTGCCGATTGCTCCGCTCGATATTCTCGCGCAGCAGGTCGTGGCCGAGGTCGCCACCGGGGAGTGGAACACGGATGATCTCTACGACCGCTTCCGCCGAGCTGAGCCGTACCGGACCTTGCGGCGGTCGCAGTTTGATGATGTCGTCAAGTTCTTGAGTGAAGGAGTGACTGACACCGGCGGGCGGATTCACACGCTGCTGCACCATGATCATGTCCATCGCCGGCTGCGGGCGAGGCCGAACGCGCGGCTGGTCTCGATCAACAACGGTGGGGCAATTCCCGAGACCGATGTGATCCGCGTCATGGCCCAGCCGGAACACACCGTCGTCGGATCGGTCGACGAGGAGTTCGGCGTCGAGAGCATGGCCGGGGATGTGTTTTTACTAGGCAATACTTCATGGCAGATTGAGGCCCTGCGCGGGAGTGATCTGCTCGTGCATGACGCCCACGGGGCACCGCCAACGATTCCGTTCTGGCGCGGGGAGGGGCCGGGGAGGACGATTGAGCTTTCCGAAGAGGTGTCGCGGCTCAGACGCGAGATTGAGGGACGAGTTGTCAGTTGTCAGTCGTCAGTTGTCAGTGGGGCAGACATTCCTGTCTGCCAACCGGAAGAGGATTCACCACGGAGGCACGGAGGCACAGAGGGGGGGGAAGAGGAGCAGTCAGCGATCAGCGG
>JAYSUV010000710.1:0-25210 GCA_043718945.1 Planctomycetota bacterium | reverse complement strand
ATCTGGCAATTGTTGCCTTACTCGATTCTGGCCGGGACGAGTGCGATCTGGTCTTCGATCCTGAACGCACGCGGGCGATTCGTGGCCTCGGCCTTGTCGCCCGGGGTGATCTCCCTGAGTCTGATCTTCGCAGTGTCGTACTGGCCCCTGACAAACGCGAGTGTGTTGGTGGCAGGACTGACAGCCGGGGCGTTGCTGGATGTCGTGATTCTCGGGTATTGCCTGAAGCGAGAGGGGCTGCCGCTGGTTCCTGCGGTGAGTCGCTGGCGACAGGAGCAGGGTGTACTGGCCGCGCAGATGTTTCCGATGATGATGGGGGCGACTCTGCTGTATTGCACGGTGATGATCGATCAGTCGATGGCCTCCATGCTGGGAGAAGGGAGCGTCTCCGAGTTGAACTATGGGAATCGGTTCGTGGCGATGATCATGGGACTGATTGCGATGCCGATGGGGAAGATCGTCTTCCCGCACTTTGTTCAACTGGTGGAGGCCCAGCAGTGGCACGAGGTGCAAACCACACTCCGGAGGTCGGTGCTGGTCCTGTTTGCGATCTCGCTGCCGATCACGATCCTGCTGGCGGCCTGTTCGACCCCGATCGTGAACTGGACGTTTCAACGAGGACGATTTACACCCGAGATGGCCACTCGCGTGTCAGCCGTCCAGGTGATGTGCGCCATGCAGATCCCGTTTTATTTATGGAGTATGCTTCAGGGGCGTCTAGTGGTGGCGCTGCGGCTGAGGCGTGCCATGCTGGTGAGCGGCATACTGAATTTGACAATCAATGTCGTGCTGGACTATCTGCTGATGGGGCCGTTGGGAGTGGCGGGGATCGCGTTGTCGACTGCTCTTGTCTACCTGGGATCAGCGTGTTACTTTTCCGCCGCGATTCGGGTGGCCCTGCGCCGCAAGATCGGTGAGCAAGAGAAGATCGACCACCGATCCGAGGCGGAATCGGGGGCTGTCCCACGGTCACGATGGGCCGCCTGACACACGGAGAGACTCTCGATCCGTGAAGTACCGCAGGGCGCTCAGCGTGTCGTTTTTCAGGGATGATCAGCGTGGGACAACCCAGACATACTCCGCGAGGTGACACAACCGCTCCGGCTCCCGGGGCCGATCGCCTCACATTCACGGGGCTATTGGTGGGGACTTATCTAGCGGTCTATCTCTGTCAGATTGATCTCTACATTCGGCGACAAGGATGGGTGCTGGTTCCAGCGATCTATTTCTTGCTGGCCACACAGGCGGTAATGGCTCTGGCCATCTGGTATCTGAATGCGGATCAGATTGGACGAATACTG
Organism: Planctomycetota bacterium; assembly: GCA_043718945.1. GTDB lineage: Bacteria > Planctomycetota > Planctomycetia > Planctomycetales > Planctomycetaceae > TH-plancto1. The sequence goes on along the minus strand of JAYSUV010000710.1, from coordinate 23,909 downwards.
AAGGCCAGCAGTGGAGCCATCCTGGCCTTCGGCGGGCTGGCGGGGATGGCGCTGGTCGGAGCCGCTCTGCCGGAGGCGAATCTCAGTGAAGGCGGGTTGTATGTCATCTACCCGACGATCAACTTTCTGGTGTTTCTGCTGGCGTTCCCGCTGGCGTCGCTCTTTGCTTCTGGTGCCAACTGGAGAGTGGCTTGCGGAGTCTCCCTGTGCGCGCTCGTGATGAGCATCTTGGTCGATGCCAGGTATCCGGGGACGTTTTCAATCCTGGAAGCACGGGCTGCGGGATTCGGATGCAATCCCAATCGGGGAGCGGAACTCACGGTGATCCTGTTGGTAGGCGTTCTGAACTGGAAGAAGCCCAGCCTATCGCTGGTCTCTTGCGGCTGGTTCCTCATCGCTCTTGTCGGCGTGTTTATGACGCTGTCTCGGTCCGGAACCCTGTTGTTGGGAATCGTTGGCATGCTGTATGTCCGTTTGTGTGTGCGGAGAAATGGCATGGGGGCGGTGGTGTTGCTGGGAGGACTGGCGTTTAGCGTTGGGGGGTACGCCCTTGCGGCCGCCGATGCTGCCAAGGATATCCTCCCGATGCTTGAAGCCAATCACTCCCGCGCGAATTTGTTCTCCGGCCAGTTGGATGCCATGGACACCGGTGAGGATTCGCGTGTGATCCTGATTTATGATTACCTGGGGATGATTGCGGAGCGTCCGTTGCTGGGTTGGGGGACGGGATATACTTACGGACAGGAGTTGGGAAGCCACAACATGTACCTGGCCCGCTGGGTCGATAACGGACTGTTTGGCTTTGGAGCTTACGTACTGCTGATCGGAATGCTGTATCGGATCGGGCGCAAGCACCAGTCCTGGCAGTGTACCACGGTGGCCGTGTTTGTGGCTGCGGATAGTTTCTTTACCCACAACCTGCTGGAGGACAAGAGCCTGATGCTGATCATGGGGATTACAGCCGGACGAGCGGTGCTCAACGCCCCGCCGCCGGTCAGTGCGGTAAATGCTATTTTGGAAACCAGGAACATGTCATATGCTCATCCGCAGAAGTGGGCCAAGGCGGGCTGAGTCCGTCATCAGTTCGGGAAGGATCCCATGTTTGGATGGCTGAGATCGTCGGATCACGATGCCCGAGCGCAAGCTCCGCTACGGGTGTTGCTGGTCATTCCCAGTTACCGGGGCGGAGGCGCGGAACGGGTCGTCACGACCCTGGCCCGCCGACTCTCCCGCGAACACTTCGAAGTCCATCTCGTCGTCGTGCAGAATGATGGCTCACTGGGGCAGACTGTGCCCGAGGATGTCGCACGTCATTCTCTCGATTGTGGACGCGTGTCGCAGGCCGCGTGGCCTCTGCTGCGATTGGTTCGGAATCTCCAACCGGATGTCATGCTGACAGCCGCCTCGCATTTGAATGCTTTGGCGGGAATGCTGCGGCCGCTGTTCCCCCGACGGACCCGGCTTATCATTCGCGAGACCGGTGTCCTGGCGACTTCGCTCGACGCCTGGAGGGCGGGCCGCTTGTTCCAGCCCCTCATGGCTGCGGCATATCGTCAGGCGGACTGCGTCATCGGACAATCGGAGTTCGCTCTGAACGAGATTCACGGGCTGTTCTCCGTGCCCCGAGAACGCCTGAAGCGGATCGCAAATCCCGTCGAGGTCGATCAGTTCTCTCCAGAGAAGCTCGCGGGCACTCCGAGTCCGTTCCCGTCTGGTCCCGGACCGTTTCTGCTCGGGGTGGGACGCCTTGGACCCGAGAAAGGCTTCGATCGGGCGATCCAGGCCCTCCCGGAACTGAAGCAGACTCATCCCCACGCCCAGCTGTGGATCATCGGGGAGGGAGCCGAGCAAGCATCGCTGCGACAGCTGGCCGAGGATCTCGGAGTTGGAGACAGTGTGTTCCTGCCCGGCTTCCAGTCGGACGTGTCGCGCTGGATGACGCATGCGGACCTGTTCGTGTTGTCCTCGCGGACCGAGTCCCTACCGAATGTGCTCCTGGAAGCGGTCGCCAGTGAGTGTCCCGTCATATCGCTGCATCATCCCGGCGGGACGCGTGAGGTGCTGACCTCGCTCGGTCTGACAGACCGCTGGGTGTCGTCGCTCACTCCGTGGCAGGAGAACTGGTTCAGCCGACCAACCACCGAAGTACGCGATCGACTGGTCGAGCAGTACCACTGGCAACGGATCGTCGCCGAGTACGAACAACTGTTCGTGGAAGTTGTGAGTGGTGAGTCATCAGTGGTCAGTGCAGAAAGTCAAGTGGCGTAATGGCCGCAAGTCATCAGTCATCAGTCATCAGCCAAAAGGAGCATGTCGTCAGTTCAGAGTTCATCCATGATCCAGAAGTATCCCCTCTGGCTGACTGCTGATCGCTGACTGCTGATGGCTCTCTCCGCAGGAGTTCCCCATGTGTGGTTTTGTCGGATTCGTCCATCTCGAACCTCGTTCAGTGTCGACCGATAGTCTGCAACAGACAGTCCGCAAGATGTCCGGAGCGATCGAGCATCGCGGGCCGGATGCCGAGGGGGTCTTCGTCGACCCCTCAACACAGATCGCCTTGGGCTTTCGCCGCTTGGCCATCCGCGATCTGACAGCTGCCGGACATCAGCCGATGGAGGCCGCCAGCCAGCGGTATGTCATCGTCTTCAACGGAGAGATCTACAACTCGGAAGAGGTCCGCGCTCAGCTCCTGAGCGAAGTTGGCACGATCCGTTTTCGTGGGCACTCCGACACTGAAGTCCTCCTCGCTGGGATCGACCACTGGGGACTCGCGGCCACGATCCAGAAGTGCGTGGGGATGTTCGCCATCGCCCTCTGGGACCGGCACGAGCAGAAGCTCTCTTTATGTCGTGACCGGTTCGGCGAGAAGCCGCTGTATTACGGCTTCGGGCGCGGGACGTTCCTGTTCGGTTCCGAACTCAAGGGGCTGCGACAACACCCGAACTTCGATGCTCAGATCGACCGCCAATCGCTGGCCCTGTACCTGCGTCACAGCTACATGCCCGCCCCGTACTCCATCTTCCAGCAGATGCAGAAACTGACGCCGGGGACGATCCTGACCGTGAGTCTGGCCCAGTTGAAGCAGAAGCAATTGCCGACTCCGCAGCCGTATTGGTCATTCATGGAGACCTTGCAGTCGAGTCAAGCGAATCCTTTTACAGGATCGATGGACGAGGCTGTGAATCAACTCGAAGCGATCATGCAGCGGACGATCGAAGAGCAGATGATCTCCGATGTTCCCCTGGGGGCATTCCTGTCGGGCGGTCTCGATTCATCGCTCATCGTCGCACTGATGCAGTCTCGCAAGTCTCAACGGGTGCGGTCCTTCAGCGTCGGATTTCAGGAGAAGGCGTTCGACGAAGCCCCGTACGCCAAAGCGGTCGCCCAGTACTTGGGTACCGAACACACCGAGCTGTATGTCACTCCGCAGGACGCTCTGGATGTCGTCCCGCTGCTGCCATCCATGTTCGATGAGCCGTTCGCCGATTCCTCGCAAATCCCGACGTACCTGGTCGCGAAGATGGCGCGCCAGCATGTGACCGTCAGCCTGTCCGGAGATGCTGGCGACGAAGTGTTCGGCGGCTACTCGCGCTATGTGCGGGGTCTCCAGGTCGCGCAACTCGAACGAGTCCCCGGCTTCATTCGACAGGGGGCGTCGTGGGCTCTCAATCAAGTTCCCGGGGTCCAGTCGGCCAGCAGCCGCAGCCTGATGCGGAAGGTTTACTGGGCGGCGGAGTTACTCGGTGCCAAGTCGTTCGAGTCTGCGTATCGGCTGATGGTGTCGGCCTGGAAAGACCCTCGACTGGCCGTCGACACCGACTCCATCTCCCCCTCGGCGTTTGAAGACTTGCCTCGACAGTTGGCGGGGTTGGGGCCGTTGCGACGGATGATGGCTCTCGACACGCTGACCTACCTGCCGGATGACATTCTCGTGAAGGTCGACCGGGCCACGATGGCGGTCAGCCTCGAAGCCCGCGCTCCGTTCCTGGATCATCGCATCTCCGAGTTCGCGTGCCGCCTCCCCGACTCGATGCTGATGCAGTCGGGGCAGGGGAAGATGATCCTTCGCAAGTTGCTGGCCAAGTACGTGCCGACCTCGCTCACCGACCGCCCGAAGCAAGGCTTCGGTATCCCCGTCGACCGCTGGGTACGCGGACCTCTGCGAGACTGGGCCGAGAGCTTGCTGGAGCCGCGCTTGCTCGCAGAGCAGGGTTTCTTCCGAGCGAACCATGTCCGCCAAGTCTGGGATGAACACGTCTCCGGACGAGCCAATCGGATCACTCAACTGTGGCCGATTCTGATGTTCCAGGCTTGGCACCGCGACGGTGCGATCCCGAGTCAGATCCCCACGGTGTCACTTCGGGGGGCCGCCTGAATGGAAATCGCACGGATGCGAATCGCACACGTCATCACCGGCCTCGGAGCGGGCGGCACCCCGGTGATGCTGCGCAAGGTGCTCGCGGCGCAGCAGTCACTGCCGGGGATTGAGTCGTGCGTGGTGGGGCTGATTCAGGATGGCCCGATCGCGGAGCAGATTCGCGCACTCGGAGTCCCGGTGACCTCGCTGGGCATGCGGCCCGGCGTCCCAGATCCTCGGGCGTTGTGGGGACTGGTGCGGACCTTGCGAGCGTTCCGGCCCGACCTGATTCAGAGCTGGCTGTACCATGCCGACCTGATGTCGTCTCTGGCTCGCCCCTGGGTGGGGAAGCCACCCGTGGTGTGGAACCTGCGGCATGCCACGCTCGATCCCCAGCATGACAGCCGCTCGACCCTCTGGACGGCCAAGGCGTGTGCCTGGCTCTCGCGGCGGTCTCCTGCTCGCATCCTCGTGAATACTGTGAGCGGTCGGCGGGTCCATGCTGAGCATGGATATGACGACGGCAAGATGCAGGTCGTGCCGAATGGTTTCGATCTCGATCATTTCCAACCTTCACCCGAGGCTCGTAGTCAGTTGCGACAGGCCCTCCACCTGTCCCCAGACACGTTGCTTGTCGGACTGGTTGCGAGGTTCTCTGAACTCAAGGGCCAGTTGGTATTCATTCGCGCGATGGGCGAGGTCGCCGTTCAAGTGCCCCATGCCCATTTCGTCCTCTGCGGAACAAACATCAACCCAGAGAACACGACACTGACCCAGTGGATTCACGAGAGTGGCTGTCGCGAACGCTTCCACCTGCTGGGGGAACGAATGGATGTCGAGTGGGTGCATGCCGCACTCGACTTGGAGGTCTCGGCCTCGGTCAGCGAAGCGTTCAGCAACTCGATCGGCGAGGCGCTCTGCTGCGGCGTCCCGTGTGTGGTCACCGATGTTGGAGACTCAGCGTGGCTCATCGACAATGCCGGGCGGGTGATCCCCGCGCAGGACGCACCGGCGATGGCGCGGGCCTGCGTCGAGATCCTCTCGTCATCGGTGACGGAACGAGCCGCTCTCTCCCGCTGCGCTCGGCAGCGCATGGAGCGGAGTTTCGGCATCCAGGTGATTGCCCAGCAGTACCACAACATCTGGCGCGAGGTGCTGGGGAGAAGTGGTCAGTCGGCAGTGTTCAGTGCTGAGTCCACAGAGAGTCTTTCCCAGAAGGCCGCGTAAGGATCAAAGCATCCCAGCTTGTCGCCCTTCACTCCGCGAAAGAACGCTCTTTCGCGGAGCGAAAGGCGACAGTCCGACAGCGGATGATGTGTCCACCCTCAGTCTCCCGTTCAACGTCTTCCGCCTGAGTTCATCTGATGCCTTCCATCACCCGACCTCCACGAGTCGCCTGCCTGGCGACCGACCCCATCACCACCCGCGTCCTGATGGCGGGCCAGCTCTCATTTCTGCGGCAGCAGGGGTTTGATGTCACGCTGATCGCTGGTCCAGGGGTGGATCTGGAACAGTCGGCAGCTCGTGAAGGGGTGCGGATGATTCCGGTGCCGATGACTCGCGAAATTTCTCCTCTCCAGGACTGGCGGTCGCTCCGGAATTTGAAGGGAGTGCTGCAAGAACTGCAGCCGGATATCGTCAACGCCGGTACTCCCAAGGCGGGCCTGCTGGGCATGTTGGCAGCGACGTGGGCTCGGGTGCCGATTCGGATTTATACGTTGCGCGGGCTGCGGTTGGAGACGGCCACGGGAGCCAAGCGTCTACTGCTGACCACGACCGAACGAGTGGCCGCTGGCTGTGCTCACAAAGTGGTCTGCGTCAGCCCGAGCTTGCGAGACGCGTTTGTTCACCACCGTCTGGGGTCATCTCGCCAAGCAGTGGTGCTGGGTGGAGGTTCATCGAACGGAGTCGATGCCGATCGGTTTGCGGCCACGCCCGCCCGTGACCAGGAAGCCCGAGCGATCCGTCAATCGATGGGCATTCCGGATGACGCCCGCGTCATCGGCTTTGTCGGACGACTGACACGCGACAAGGGTGTCGCCGAACTGCTGGAGGTATTTCGGACACTGGAGCAGGAGCAGCCCGACTTGCACATGCTGCTCGTCGGCGGCTTCGAAGAGGGCGACCCGTTGTGCTCGCGCCTCCGCGATGAAATCTGGACTCACCCGCGCGTGCATATCACCGGCTTCGTGAACGACACGGCGGCCTACTACAGTGCGTTCGATCTGCTGGTCTTCCCGTCGCACCGCGAAGGCTTACCCAACGTGCCGCTTGAAGCCGCTGCCAGTGGTCGTCCGACGGCGGGGTTTGCAGCGACGGGGACCGTGGATGCGGTGCTGAACGGCCAGACGGGAACGCTGGTTCCGGTGGGAGATGTGACCGGGCTGACGGAGGCCGTGAGGCGCTACCTGCTCGATCCGCTGCTGCTCGCCCGACACGGGAAGCAGGCCCAGTTGCGTGTGCAGACGGAATTCCGCCGCGAGGTGATTTGGCAGGCACTGGCCGATCTCTATACGACAGAACTCCAAGCGAAGGGATTGCCCCTGCCCCAAGCCACACTTGTTCCAGCGACCGTTCGTGCGGCTGCGTGAGTGGCAGCACATCCCGCGAGCAATGTTCAGCTCCCCGAATCCCCCACTCCCCGAATCCCCCACAGCCCTATGTCAGACTCGACCTTCTACCAACGCATCGGCAAACGCGGACTCGATCTGGCGATCTCGCTGCCGCTCACGATCCTTCTGGCACCGCTCCTGGGTGTCCTGGCACTGCTGGTCCGCTGGAAACTGGGCAGCCCGGTCCTGTTCTCGCAGGAGCGACCTGGGCGCCATGGACGGTCGTTTCGGATGGTCAAATTTCGGTCGATGACCGATGCCCGAGATGACCGCGGCGAGTTGCTCTCGGATGAAGTGCGACTGACCCGCTTTGGAAGATTTCTGCGGTCGTCCAGCTTGGATGAATTGCCCGAATTGTGGAACGTGATCCGAGGAGAAATGAGCTTGGTGGGTCCACGTCCTTTACTCGCACGATATCTCGATCTATATACCCCTGACCAGGCTCGACGGCACGACATATTGCCCGGTGTCACGGGCTGGGCACAGGTGAACGGTCGGAATGCGTTGTCGTGGGAGGAGAAGTTTGCCTATGATGTCGAGTACGTGGATCGGGTTTCGCTCCGACTCGATATACAAATACTGTTCCTGACAATCTGGAAGGTTGTCCGTCGGGAGGGCGTCACTGCGGACGGGCACGTGACAATGCCAGAGTTCAGTGGTTGTGAAGAGCAGCGACGCCCCAACACCCACCAACGGGCAGCCTGACACCGTTGGAATCGGCTCCACGACACGGCCTTCCCAGCCAGTGATGACGGCGACCTCCTCGAAGTCACCGTGTTGCTAATTGGAATCAGGAAATGTGCTAGCAATCCATTGTTCAGATTTCGGGAATATTCCGAATACGCCCCGATGCGACTTGTTTTTATGAGTGCCGAGACTTACCTTATTAGGTGTGGGCCAGGCCAGAACTTCCTAAAACAGTTCTAAATTTCGGAGTGAGTGGATTCAATGGCGAAAGCGTCTGCATTGCGTGATTTGACAGTGTCACAGTTGGAAAAAGTGTTGCTGGCCAAGAAGTCGAAGTTGGAAGATTTGGTGGTCAAGCGTGACAAGCTGCGATTGGAATTGAGCAGCTTGGATGAGCAGATTCGGGGCTTGGCGGGCGATGAAGTTGCGGGCGATGCAGTTGCGGGCGAAGATGCCCCACGCCGTCGTGGTCGCCCGAAGGGTTCCTTAAACAAGGGCCGTCGTGGCCCACGCGCGAAGAACAAGCAGTCGCTCAGGGGATTTGTGCGAGAAGAACTGCTGAAGGCCAAGAAGGGACTCACGATTGACGAACTGATCACCGCTGTGGAGGCGAATGGCTATAAATCGAAGGCCGGCAAGTTTAAGAACGTGATGTACCAGTGCCTCTTCCATGGCGAAGAGTTCCAGCGTGATGCGGAATCGAAGCGCTGGGTTTTGATCGCAGAGTGATTCTACAGGGAATGCCCCTCGTTCGTCCGTCCAAGTGGGTTCTGAGTTGGGATCGGCAGAACCCTCTGTCGAACCCCTCACTGGACGAGCGGGGGACAAGACCCTCGATTGCCTCTTGAAGGAGCCCGGGGCACGGGCTTGCTCGTCGATGTTCCTCGCAGGCCACGCTTCGGCAAGGTTCCCATGCCCTGTTGATCTGGCGGGTTGTTTCGCCGGGTGTGTGTGGACATTTCGAAGTGATTTATTTCACCAGATGGTCAGCGTTAGATTTTGCTTGTATCGCTGAGAGATTGAGGTTGATCACGAACTGTCTGTGAGGACGCGATATCTGTCTCTGACGCTTCTGTCCCCACGATGGATCAGACTTGATGTATATTCCCTCGTCATTCGTTGAGCGAGACATTCTTCGTCTGCATGACATGAGGGAGCATCACAGCTTTGCTCTACTGATTTCGCAGCAGTTCCCAGCACTCGTTGCTTCCCATCTTCCGTTGTTGCTAGACCGGGAGGACGGCCAATTCGGGACACTGGTCGGCCATTGGGCAAAGGCGAACCCCCAATGGCAATCTTTGAACCAACAGATGGTCCTGGTCGTTTTTTCCGGCCCGCATTGTTATGTCTCTCCACAGTGGTATGGGGCCGAGAATGTCGTCCCGACCTGGAACTATCTCGCGGTTCATGTCGCCGGGCGAGTCGAACTGGTCGACGACCGCGAACAGCTCCGCTTGATCGTGCGACGCATGGTGGGTACGTATGAGCGGTTGAACCCCTCTCCCTGGTCAATGCCAGATGAGCAGACTCCGTGCGAAAACCGGATGCTGGATCAGATCGTCGGCTTCCGCATCCGCATCGAATCCATTGAGGGCCAGTGGAAGCTGAGTCAGAATCATCCCACCGAACGACGCCAGAAGGTCATCGCGCGGCTGCGGGAGCAGGGAGGGGAGAATCCATTGGAGATCGCCGCGCTGATGGTAGAGAGTCTTTCCTGAAGCTCCATCAACGGTTGATTGATTTTCGATACGATGTGCCGTGATCCCCGGGGCCGATTATTCCGACTCTAGGGATTCGGGAATTCAGGGAGAGGTGAACGGAGCAATTCCGGTCCTCCACTCTGAGTTGGACTCCCCCGCGACCTGGGATTGGGGCGATTACTCCAATCGGGAAAACTCCGCAAACACTGCGTGGAATATGGGTTGTCACGATCTACCAGAGATTGTGGGACAGCTGAATGATCCGCTGAGTCGTCTTTTGCGTTGACCCCACCGAGTCCGTTCTCTCAGCCTGCCCCCCTCGGGAACCAAGCGAGTGATACGGCGGCGTCCATGGAGACTGCGAATATGGCCGACTTCCCGAAATTTCCGAAACGCGGCGACCAACGGCGTCCCGGCATGGCGGCTCCGCTGATGCTGTTTCTGGCGTTCATGCTGGTCAGTGTCAGTTGGATGATCTACTCCAGCTTCCGCATTGATGTCGGCAGCGGCGAGATGGCGATCCTGATCCATAAGATCGGGAAGGACATCCCCAACGGCGAAGAGGTCGCCCCCTCGGAAGAGTACAAGGGGGTGCAGCGCCTCGTGCTGACCGAAGGCCGGTACTTTTACAACCCCTACTCGTGGACCTGGGAAGTCAAGAAGCAGGCGGAAATCCCCTCGGGCAAGATCGGGGTCAAGATCAGCCTGACCGGCAAGGACTTGGGCTACGGCGAATTCCTGGCTCGCGTGGACGAGAAGGGCGACGCCACGACCAAGGGGATCATGCCCGGCATCCTCAACCCCGGTCGTTACCCACTCAACCCATATCTGTATGCGATCGAAGAAGCTGAGCCGGTCACGATCGAGGCTGGCTTCAAGGGTGTCGTCACCAATTTGGCGGGGCCGCTGCCGAAGCTGCCCAACGAGCTGCTCGTCGAGCCGGGTGAGCGCGGCGTGCAGAAGGTGGCCCTCGAGCCGGGAACGCACCCGGTGAACCCCTACTTGATTCGCATTAACAAGGTCGATTGCCGCAGCCAACGCTTCAACATTGGTGATGAAGGGGACATGGGCTTCCCCTCGAAGGACGGCTTCTGGGTGAGTCTCGATGGGATCGTCGAATTCCGCATCAATCCAGACAAGGCCGCTGAGGTCTATGTCCTCTTCAATCAGACCACGAATGGGGATGCCGTCGACGAGGAGATCGTCCGCACCGTCATCATGCCCAACGCCCGCAGCTTTTGTCGCCTGCAAGGCTCCAGTTCCTCGGGCCGCGATTTCATCCAGGGCACTACACGCACGAAGTTCCAGGAAACCTTCGAGACCTCCATGAAGGAAGCCTGCCAGCCGCTGGGGATCGAGGTGATCCAATCCCTCATCACCAAGATTCGCCCGCCACAGCAGATCGCGACTCCCGTGCGTGAACGCGAGATCGCCAAGCAGCAGGAGTTGCAATACAAGCAGCAGATCCTGCAGCAGGAATCAGAACGCAAGCTGGCCGTCGAGAAGGAAATGGTCATCCAGAAGCAGGCACTCGTCTCCGCCGAACAAGATGTCGTCAAGGTCACCACTAAGGCCAAGCAGGAGCAACAAGTCGCCCTCACCAAAGCCAAAGAACAGCTGGCCGTCGCCCAGCTGAAGCTCGATGCTTCGATGGACGAAGCGGCTGCCGTGCAAGCCAAGGGTAAGGCCGCGGCCGACGTGATTCGGTTCGAGAACGAGGCGGAGTCCGCAGGCTGGAAGAAGGCCGTCGAGGCGTTCAGTGGCGATGGCCAGGCTTACGCCCAGTTCGTGCTGTACCAGAAGCTCGCATCGTCGTATCGCCGCATCATGGTCAACACGGCGGACAGCCCGATCATGAAGATCTTCGAGGACTTCGCAGACGCAAGTTCGCAGGATGCGAAGCCGATGACACCTGCCACGCCGATGACGCCCGCGACGCCGTAGCTTGTCTTCTTTCGCTCCGCGAAAGAACGTCCTTTCGCGGAGCGAAAGGCGACACTCCTCCTGGAGGGCGAGGCTCCAGCCGAACCGCGAATGAGGCTGGACTTTGTTCCTCGAACCCCGTCTGTACCCCGAAGGGGTTGCAGGGGATAGCCCAGGGTTGGCGACCAACGGGAGCCTACCCTGGGTTCTGACGAAGCAGGGGATTGAACCCTGAAGGGGTTCTACACGGAGCGGCGAATGTACAACCCCTTCGGGGTTGAGACTCACTAAGGCGAGTTGTCCCAGGGTGCGCTCCCTGCGGTCGCGACCCTAGGCTATTGCCTGCAACCCCTTCGGGGTACAGAGACTTCGAAACACCGGACACACAAAACAGCACGTCGGGCGAGTCCGACTCAAACACCCCACTCACCTTCCTCCCCTCGGGAGTTCCCCATGAGCACTGACAATCCCTCCCCTCGTGCCTCGCGCGGCTTGATCGCTTTCGGGCTGTTAGCACTGTTGCTGTGTGCCATTGGCCTGGAGCTGTTCCACTGGACCTTCAACCGGGTCTACGTGCCGCAAGGCTCGAGCCTGGTCGTGCGGTACAAGGGACCGCCGCTGCCATTCCTGCCCGGACGCCGACCAGTCGCCACACCGGGGCAGTTCGCGAAAGTCGACGCCCAGGGCTACCCCCAAGAAGTCGGCATCCTCAAGGAGATGCGCGGCCCCGGTCGACACTTCTTCTTTATCGGGTGGTGGGAAACCACTCTCGTTGAGGACACCAAGATCGAGCCCGGTGAGCTGGCGGTTGTCACCAGCCGCATGGGAAATGACCTGAAAGAAGGGCAGTTCCTCGTCGATGGCGAGATCGATGAGACCTTGGAGAAAGGGACGCTGCGCAAGGTCTTCGGTCCCGGCACATACCGCATCAACACATACGCCTACACTGTGGAAAAGATTCAAGAGGTGACCCTGACCTCGGGACTGCAAACCAAGCACGCGGGGTGGGTCAGCATTCCCACCGGGTACGTCGGGGTCGTGACGAACCTCACCGACAACAATCTGACCAAAGCCACCAAGGGCATCCAGGACAACGTCCTGCAACCCGGCCTGTATCCCGTCAACCCCCGCGAACAGCAGATCGACATCATCGGCGTCGGCTACACCGAGAAGTCGGTCAAGTCGAATCTGGTAAGCCGCGACGGCGTGCCGGTCCTCGACGACAGCGGCGAACCGACGGTCATGGATGATGATGGCGGCATCACGTTCCCCTCGAGCGATGGCTTTAAGATTCACATGGACTTCACCGCCGTGTGGGGCATCATGCCCGATCAGGCCCCGGACGTGATCCGCAAGTTTGGCAACCTCGACGCGGTCGAGGCCAAGGTCGTCGTCCCACAAATCGAGAGCCTGTGCCGCAACAAGGGGTCGTCACTCGGAGCGGTCGACCTGCTCGTCGGTGAGACTCGTCGCAAGTTTCAGGACGATGTGTCGGACTCATTCCACAAGATCCTCGAAGAGAAAGAACTCACTCTGCTGCACGGGTTCGTGCGCAACATCCACATCCCGCAAGAGGTCCGTAAGCCCATCCAGCAAAGCTTCCTCGCCGACGAACTCACCCTCACCCGCGATCAAGAACAGCTGACCGCTCACACCGAAGGTCTGCTGCGAGAAGCTGAGAAGAAAGTTGAACTGGAGACCGAACGCATCAAGGCCGAGACGATGAAGCTTGTGGCTGAGGCGGTCGCCGAAGGGGCTAAAGAAGCCGAAGAGACGAAAGCTGGAACCGCCAAGCAAGTGGCTACCGTCGCTCGCGAGACGGCCGAACTCGATGCCCAGGCCACCGTCACCTTGGGCAAGGCCACCGCCTCCAGCAAGCAACTCAGTGCCGAAGCGAAGTCGGAGCTGTTCAAACTGGCCGTCGACGCCTTCGGCTCGGGCAAAGCGTATAACCAGTGGGTCTTCGCCACCGGCCTCCCCCAGGACATCCAGCTCGATCTGTTCTACGCCGGAGAAGGCACGCTGTGGACCGACTTGAAGGGGTTCACTGATGTCATGCTCGGAAAAGAATCGATGCAGAAGCGGAGCCCTTCGCCTAATCCGAAGTAGTGGCGACTGCCGTCGATCGTAGACCGGAATTCATTCCATTCTGATGTGCAAGAACGGAATGAATTCCGGTCTACGATTGCGGCACACGCAACTTCTCTTCCCCTGCCCGGCAGGCGACCTGCTATACTCTCCCCGCAGGTTCCGGCAGAGGAGCGATCAGCCGGAGTCAGACGACTCGCACCTTGGGAGAGAATGCCATGCAGCTATGGAAATCAGTTCTGTTCTTGGTACTGGCCGTGCAAGGGTTGCAGGCCGAAGACGCCGTCGCCCCTCTGCCACCGCCGAACCCCGAAGCGGTCGCTGCCATTAAAGCCCTCGGCGGTAATGTGATGGCGATTGCCCAGAACGATCCTCATCTCGACGTGACACTGCACCTGGCCGATAAAGATGTGACGGATGAGGCTCTGCCGCAGGTCGGGAAATTGGCGAACGTCGTGTGGCTGAATCTGGCACGCACGAAGATCACCGATGCCGGGCTGGCTGCGATTCGTGACATGAAGACGGTCGAGAAGTTGCATCTGGAGAAGACCGCGATTGGCGACGCCGGGCTGGAGCATCTCAAAGGGTTGGAGAACCTCACCTACCTGAACCTGTACGGCACCCAGGTGACCGACGCGGGACTGGTCCATCTGCATGGGCTAAAGAAGCTCAAGCGGCTCTTTGTGTTTGAGTCGAAGGTCACCCCGGAAGGTGTGGCTGCTCTCAAGACCGCGATGCCGGAGTTGCAGGTCATCGCCGGTTTGGAGAACAAGCCCGCCGAACCCGTGAAGCCAGCGGAACCTGCCAAGCCTGCGGAAGAGAAGAAGTAGAGCGGCCTGCTCGCCTCTGTGAGGCGAGCAGTCAGACTTGTCTGACCCGTGGGATAGGCTTCCAGCCTGTCGTCTCCCGCGAACAGACAGGCTGGAAGCCTATCCCACGGTCATCTTTTTCTGACGGCTCGTCTAAGGAACGATCTCTGAACACGGTTGACCACCCATCGAAGCGAACTGTCCCGCTGCTTGGCAGCGGTCGGCTCGCGTGCGCGCTGTTTCTGATTGCCCAGCTCTCGATCCTATCGCTGGCAGCCGAGCCTCCTGCTGTGGTGATCCCTGTTGAGATTCAACAGGCGGTGGCCGACCTCTCCTCGGGGGAGTTCACCAAGCGTCAAACCGCTGAGAAGGAACTGATCGCCCTCGGGCCACCTGCGTTCGAGCCGCTCGTCGCCACGTTGGAAATTGTGACTCCCGATGCCGGGCAACGCATCCTCCAGATCCTGGAACAGATCTGGGTGACAGCCTCCATGCCGCAAGCGGATCATCTGGAACGACAGCTGGAAACCTTGCGGCTGACTCTGGGGCCGTACCAGCCCGCAGTGTCCCGCATCCTGTCGGCCCATCACCGTTTGCGAGAGCAACGGGCGGTGAAGGCCCTCCGCCGGTTGAATGCCATCATCGAATCCGTCTTGGATGAGGACGAGATGGAACTCTTGATTCAGATGGGGCAACCGATCCCGAATGAGCCACCAGTACGCATCTCGCAGATCATTCTGCCTCGCAGCTGGAAGGGGACCGAGGCGGACCTGTGGCACATTCAGCGGCTCTCGCATCTGGGGTCTTTGACGGTCTTCGTGATCGAGAACAATGGGATCGACGAACTCGCCCAGCAGCGAATGCGAGTGGGGTTTCCCGACCTGGTGGTGATGGCGCGAGCAGAGGTGTTTATCGGTGTCGTGGGATCGCAATTCGACAGCGGTCAAGGGTGCCACGTTTCGAGTATTCAAGCAGGCAGCCCCGCCGATGTCGCTGGACTGCAAGCGGGTGATCTGATCCTGAGCGTGGATGGAGTCAAGATCGGAAATTTCGCGGAGCTGGTCAACTCGCTCAAAACGAAACGGGGTTATCAGCCCGTCGAACTCGAAGTAGATCGCGGGTATGGATACGCCCCGGCCTACGAGGAAGGACAGAAAAACAAACCGCTCTCCATCACTGTGATCGGCATTCCCTGGGAGGCCCGCCGTTTCCCGCCCCCGCCCGCACCGCCGCTCACTGAATCACTGATCCCCGACCTCCCGTTTTCCGAGAGACTCCGGCTCCCGAAGTATTAGGCTCTGTCGATTGTTCTTGAACGGGAGTCACTCTCCGCAGTCGATCACTTTTCAGTTCGCGTGGGCTAAAGCCCACGCGACTCATCCCATATTCGAATAGGTGATTGCTCTGGGTCATTCCCCGCAGTCGATCACGACCCGGCAACTTGGCAGGCTGTCGAGGAATAGTTTCCCGTACCGCTTGGTGCGGATGCGGGGGTCGAGGATCACGACCTGGCCGTGGTCGGTGGCGGTACGGATCAGGCGACCGAAACCCTGGCGGAGCTTGATGGCTGCCTCGGGGACTTGGTAATCCATGAACGGATTGCCGCCGTTCTCTTTGATCCGCTCGACGCGGGCCTCCAGCAGCGGATGGTCCGGGACGCTGAACGGCAGCTTGGTGATGATCACGTTTTGCAGGGCATCACCGGGGACATCCACCCCCTGCCAGAAACTCTCCGTCCCGAAGAGGACCGCCCGCTCTTCCTTCTTAAACCGATCGAGCAGCTGGGTGCGGTTCACGCCGTCCCCCTGCACCAGCAGCGTCATGTTCTGTTGCACGAACCAGCGGGTCAGGCGGTCGGCACACTGCTTGAGCGACCGATAGCTGGTGAACAGCACGAACGCCCGCCCCTGCGTTTCGAGGACGTGCTTCTGGATACGCGGGATCAGCGCCTCGTCGTATTTGGCTGACTCGCTGGAAGGATCGGGCATGTTGTCCGCCAGGACCAGCCGCACCTGTTCGCGGAAGTTGAACGGGCTGCCCACCTTCAGCTCCGAGGACTGCGTCAGACCCAGTCGCGTTCGCAAGTAGCCGAAGTCGTCCTGCCCCACCGACAGCGTGGCACTCGTGAGGATGACCGTCGGCACCCTGGCAAACAGTTCATCTCGCAGCACCGGGCCGACATCGACCGGCGAACTCATCAGCTTAATGCCGCGATCACGCCCGGTCGTCTCGATCCAGTAGACCGCGTCTTCGAGTTCCTGCTTCAACCAAGTCCGGAGCGTCACTGCTAATCCGCTCAGCCGTTCCCCCGAGGCCCGCAGCTCCACTTTCTGCTCTTCCGAACTCAGCGTCTCGGCATAGTTACGAATGATCCGCGCCAACTCGTTCAGCTCGGGCGAGATCGTGTCCTCGATCGGCAGCGGCGTCCGGACGCGGCCATTGGCATTCGCGTGCTCGTCCCTCCAAAACCGGACCGTATCGAAGAAATCGCCGGTCACATACCGCAGCCGCTGCACCAGCTTCTGGGCGTCCTGCAACTGGTGATGCAGGAGGATGCCCTTCTGCGATTTGTCGTTGTAGAGCTTGTTGTAGTGATAGATCAGTTGGGCATAGGTGAGCGAGACCCCTAGATGCGAGCTGGCCACTTCTTCGATGGTGTGGGCCTCGTCGAAGATGGCCACGTCGTAGTCGGGCAGCACGCTGGCCCCATCGCGCCGCAGGGCGAGGTCCGAAAAGAACATCGCATGGTTCACGACCATGATGTCGGCGTTCCAGACTCGCCGTCGCGCCCGGTAGTACAAGCAGTCGTTGTACGTCGAACAGCGTTTGCCCAGGCAGTTGCCGCTCTCGCTCTGGACCTCGTCCCAGACTTCGGTCAATGGACGGAAGCTGAGGTCGGCCAGACTGCCGTCTCCGGTCTCTTTGGCCCACTTGCCGATCTGTTTCAACTGAGAGTGGGCCTCGCTATCGAACTGCGACCCGCCGCGCTCCATGGCCCCCTGCATGCGGCGCAGGCTGATGTAGTTGGACCGACCCTTGACCAGTACGGCCGAGAACTCGACCGGCAGGATCGCGTTCAGAAACGGGATGTCCTTCGAGATCAACTGCTCTTGCAGGGCGATGGTGTGCGTGCTGATGACGATGCGGTGGCGTTCTCCGTTGGCCTTGCGTGATTGCGTGGCTGCGAGGATGGCCGGGACGAGGTAGGCGAAGCTCTTGCCGACCCCGGTTCCGGCTTCGACGACCAGATGCTGCTGGGACATCACTGCCTTGGCAACGGCGTGGGCCATCGACAGCTGTTGCGGTCGGCTTTCGTAGCCGGGCATGCGTTTGGCGATCAGACCATCGTCGCCCAGCACGCCGTTGGGCGTCAGATTTTTCGGGGGTTGCTTTTCGGGGGCGTCACTCACTCCGGTGAATCCCAATCAGGCACAGATCATCCCGCGTTGCGATGTCGGAGATGAACGACTCGACCTCGGAGGTGATCTTTTGCAGCAACACATCCACCGTGTCGGTGGAGTCGGCCACCAGCGACTCTAATCGGGGTCGCCCGTAGATATTCTTCCCCGAGTTCATCGCCTCGGTCGCGCCGTCGGTGAAGGCCACGATCCGGTCCCCCACCGCAATCTGAATCGACATCTCTTCATAGACTAGATCGGGCACGATCCCCAGTGGCAGACTCGCCTGCTCCCTTCCGAAGGTGCTGATCGTGCCATCAATCGAACGCAAAATCGGTGTCAGATGCCCCGCGTTCACCACACTCAACTGATGAGTCTTCGGGTTCAGCACCATGCACAGAAAAGTGATGAACCGGTGCCCCAGCCCGCTGGAGGCAATCTCCGCATTCAGACGACTGATCGCGGTGGCCGGATTGGGTGAGGTCAGTAGTTGTAGCCGAGTCGACGAATACAACCGGGCCATCAGCAGTGCCGCAGGCATCCCTTTTCCGGCCACATCGCCGATCGTAATCGCCAGTCGACCGTCTGGCAGGGGGATGTAGTCAAAGTAGTCCCCGCCGACACTCAGCGCCGCCTCGTAGTAGTCGCCGAAGATGTACCCCTTCAACTTGGGGCGTGACTTGGGGAGGAAGCCCAGTTGGACCTGCGTCGCGAATTCCATGTCGCGTTCGATGGCCCGGCGGTCGAGTGCCTCTTCATGCAGGCGGGCATTCTGGATGGTCAGGCTGGCCTGCATCGCCAGACTTTCCAGCAGATCGAGGTCGTCCTCGTCGAACGAATGGGTTTCGCTGCGGCTGACAATCTGAATGACGCCGAGCGGCTCTTCCTCCTCGTTCAGCAGCGGCACGCACATCATCGAGCGAACCCCCATGCGGGCCAGGCTCGTACTCGACTTGAATCGAGAGTCATCCGTGATGTTCGCGCTGAGAATGGACTCAGCTGTCTGCATCACATACCGCACCACGGTCATACTGACTGCGACCGCATCGGCTTGGCGGCCGCCGCGGGCTTGGGTCGCCTTGACCTTCAGCTTGTCGGAGTCCGAGTCCTTGAGCAGCACGAACCCCTGGTCGGCCAGCGGGAAGATATTGAACAGCGTCGCGAGCAGCTTCGGCAGGACGGCATCAACCTCCAACTGCCCCCCCAGCGCGCGGGTGATCTCTAGAATGCCGCGCAGCTTGACCTCGGGACGGGCAATCGTCCGCGAGTCATTCGGGCGCGGAAGCTCAGCCTTGCGCCGCACCGCTGAGGCCGACTCGAACTCCGGCTCGACGAAAGAGTCCGGCAGGATAAAGATGCGGCTCTCGTCGATGGAATCGAACTCGACTCCAGTCGGGCCATCGGCCCCCAATGGTTCACTGCCCCCCTGGATCGGGATGTTGATATTCGAGGCAGAGGCATGCAGATCGACCCGGATGGCCGAATCGCAGATGCGGATCACATCCCCATCCTTCAATTCTTGCCGGCCCTCAATCAGTGCGTCATTGAGGTAGGTGCCGTTGCGGCTGCGCATATCTTCAAGGAAGTACGAGCCGTGGCTCTCCAGAATCTGAGCGTGCTGGCGGCTGATCGCGGCGTTGTCGAGGACCAGCTGGCAGTCCGGATGCCGCCCCATAATCGTACACTCCCGAGTGACGGGGTACGTCGGAGTGCTGGTCAGACCGCGAATGACTTGCAAGACCGCCACAGGAGAATGTTTCCGAAAGCCAAGGGGAACCGACTCGACGCCACACAGGCAGTTGAAGTGTACCCCGGTCAAGGGAAACGGGTCAAACAGTAGAGTATATTTGTCACTGGTGATGCGTGCGTCAATACACCGGAATATGATCCGGCCAGTCTGAGATCTCCCACTGCAGACACGAAGAAGTTGATTCCTCCTGACCAGCGGTTTCGCTCTGAAAAGCCACAAACAACTTCAGACTCAAGTGGGGAGCAATCGCCAGCGATTCGAAGCGAATTTCCCAATCGCCACTGCAACTCAATCGTCCACCAAACCGGACACGACAACGCAACTGGTTTCGCCTAAACTACCCGGCCCGACGTTGGACCTGACACACGGACGCGAGACACAGTGGCACGGAAAGCAACGAAATCCTTACCGCCTTCGCTTGATGCCCAGACGCTCCAATTGGGGCGGGAGCTGTGGACTGCGCTGGACGACCGGCGACCGACGATCTTTGACCGCCGCTGGTGGCTCGATCATCTGCTCGAATGGGCGATGTCTGATCCGTCGGTCAAGGTGCAGATGTTTCGGTTCGTCGATGTGCTGCCATCGCTGAAGTCGAGCGAATCGATTGCTCGCCACTTGCAGGAATACTTCGAGCATGTGCAGTCGCATCTGCCACTCGCGGCGAGGCTCGCGTTGGAAGTGGGCGACGCAGATTCGCTGCTCGGCAAGGCGCTGGCCGTTAACGCCCGCAACAACGTCCGCAAGATGGCCGAACGGTTCATCGCGGGCCACAACGCGGAGCAGGTCTACCAGAGCGTGAACCGCCTGCGTCGGCAGGGGTTGGCCTTCACGCTCGACCTGCTGGGCGAGGCGGTCATCAGCGAGCCGGAAGCCGAAGCCTACCAGAAGCAGTACCTCGACCTCATCACCACGCTGGCTCCGCAGGCTGAGAAGTGGCCCGAAAACGATCTGATCGACCGCGATGACTCGGGCTTCCTCCCGCGCTGCCAGGTTTCGCTCAAGCTGTCCGCTCTCTACAGCCAGTTCAAGCCGATCGACCCGGTCCGCAGTGCAGAGGCGGTGAAGGCCCGGTTGCGACCCATCCTCCAAGCGGCTCGCGAACACGAAGCCTATGTCCATGTCGACATGGAGCAGGCGTCGTATAAGGGTCTGACACAGCAGATATTCCGCGAAGTGCTGATGGAGGACGAGTTCCGCGACTGGTCCGATGTCGGTATCGTGATCCAGGCGTACCTCGCCGATGCCGAATCGGATCTGTTGAAGTTCCGCGAGTGGGTTGGTGAGCGCGGCACGCCGATCTCGATCCGCCTCGTCAAAGGGGCCTACTGGGATTACGAAACGATCCACGCCGAATATCGCGGCTGGCAGTCCCCGGTCTTCCGCCAGAAGTGGCAGTCGGATGCGAACTTCGAACACCTGACCCGCAAGCTGTTCGAGGAGCGGACCTGGCTCCGCCCACAGATCGCCAGCCACAACCTGCGCAGCCTCGCTCACGCGGTCACTTGTGCCAAACAGCTGGGCGTCCCGAAGCAGGCGTGGGAAATCCAGATGCTCTACGGAATGGCCGAGGAACAGGCGGCCTTGTTCGCGGAACGAGGCCACCGCGTCCGCATTTATACACCCTTCGGGGACTTGCTCCCTGGGATGGCTTATCTGGTCCGGCGACTGCTGGAGAACTCGTCGAATGACTCGTTCCTCAAACACGCTTACGACCGCGATTTGTCGATTGAAGAACTGCTGCAGAATCCGGCGGAGGTTGGAGCCCGGATCGATGCTGAACGAAAGGCTGCTCCCGTGACGACATTGACTGAGACCGCCCCCCTGCCCGAATTCACGAACGAGCCACCGACCGACTTCAGCGTCCCGGAGAATCGGGAGGCGATGCAAGTCGCCATCGACGATGTGGGATCTCAGTTGGGTGCCGATTACCCGCTGGTCATCAATGGCAAGGCCGTCGACACTCGCGCCCGGATTACGTCGAAGAATCCCTCACACAAGAAACAGGTCATCGGAACCTCGGCTTCGGCGGGAGTCGACCACGCCGCTCAAGCGGTTGAAGCAGCCCAGCGCGCGTGGCGGCAATGGTCGCGAACTCCGGCCACGCAGCGAGCCGATTACCTCGAAGTGATCGCAGCTGAGATGCGGAATCAGAAGTTCGAACTGGCCGCATGGGAAGTGCATGAGTGCGGCAAATCGTGGGCCGAGGCGGACGGCGACGTGGCCGAGGCGATTGACTTCTGTATGTACTATGCCCATCTGATGCGAGAGTTGGACTCTCCGTTGTCGTGTGATTCACCGGGGGAAGACAACTCCTACCTGTACCGCCCGCGCGGGGTGTGCGTGGTGATTGCCCCGTGGAATTTCCCGCTGGCCATTCTGTGCGGCATGACGGTGGCGGCGCTGGTCAGTGGCAACACGGTCGTGATGAAGCCCGCCGAGCAGTCGATTGTCGTGGCTGCCAAATTCATGGAAATTCTCCGCGATGCGGGGATTCCCGATGGCGTGGTCAATTACCTGCCGGGTGTGGGCGAAGAGGTCGGGCCAGCGCTGGTCTCGCATCCCGATGTCGACATCGTGGCGTTCACTGGGTCGCGAGCAGTCGGACTGTCGATCAACAAGCTGGCTGCGGAGACTGATCCCCGTCAGCAAGGGGTGAAGCGGGTCATCGCCGAGATGGGTGGCAAGAACGCTATCATTGTTGACGAGGACGCCGACCTCGACGAAGCGGTCGTGGGCGTCATCAGCAGTGCCTTCGGCTACAGCGGGCAGAAGTGTTCGGCTTGCTCGCGGGTGATCGTTCACGCTTCGGTCTATGAGGCGTTCCTCAAACGGCTGCAACCGGCGGTCGAGGCTCTGATCGTCGGCCCGGCAGAAGCCCCCGGCACCGTCTTGGGTCCGGTCATTGATGAGCAGGCTCAGAAGCGGATCAACGATTACATCGCGCTGGGCACCGAAGAACACCGGGTGATCGTCTCGATTGACATCAAGGCTCTGGCCAAGGAGGGCTACTTCGCCGCTCCGCACGTCTTTGCCGATGTGCCGCACGATGCCCGCATCGCCCAGCAAGAAATCTTCGGCCCGGTGCTGTGCATCATCTCTGCCAAGAACTTCGACGAGGCTGTCGATTTCGCCAACCAGACCGACTACGCCCTCACAGCTGGTGTCTACAGCCGCAGCCCGAAGAACCTCGACATCGCGAGGAACGAACTAAAAGCGGGAAATCTGTACCTCAACCGCCCGATCACCGGAGCCTTGGTCCAGCGGCAACCGTTCGGCGGGTTCAAGATGTCCGGCGTCGGGTCGAAGGCCGGTGGGCGGGACTATCTGCTCCAGTTCCTGATCCCGGTGAACGTGACCGAGAACACCCTGCGGCGTGGGTTCGCTCCGCCCGCGAAGGGGAAGAAGAAGGCGTAGCGGCCTCCCTGCCTCATGAAGGTGTCAAGCTGTCAGTGCTGATCTCGCCTCTAGCAGATCCTCAAGCAGCGGGGGGGCCGAGGACCGCTCGCCTCATCATTCGGGATTCTCTTCGAGCCACTCCGCATCGGCGATGTCCTTGGCACGTCCGGTCGACCGCTTGTTTTTCAGGAACATCGCGCGCCCCAAGACGCAAAACTGGATACCGGAAACCGTGGTGGGTCGACGATCCGCCCATGCCTCATCGAATTCAACATTGGCGATCGAGGTCAGCAGATCAATCCGACGTGGTGGCAACCCGATCTGAAAGACGATGTCTGGTGAGTACAAGTCCGACTCAGCCAGATTTCCGAGCGGCGATTTAAACTTTCGAAGAGCCACCATGACTCTGGACGCATTCTCAGCGGTCGGACGAATCCAAAGGTCAATATCACCGGTCGCGCGGACCAAACCGTGGGCCGCAAGTGCATAAGCCCCTACGACCAAGTATTCAACCCCGGCCTCGTTGAACGCGGACAATATGTCGCAAAAGTCGGGATTCATCGACCGGTTCTCCCTTCATCGCCCATGCCTCACACGCCAGCGGCCACATCATCTTCAACCAGTCCTCCGGTCCCCCCGGTGGGCGACCGTCTTTGGACTCTTGAAGCGTGGTCTTGTTGACGTTCCAGCGAGATCGATCGGGAGACGGAGCAGGTTCGTACATAGTTGACTGGTGAATTCGAGAGTGCCGGAGTTCAGGAGAATTGTACCCCGAATCGAGGGTGACGTCACGCCGTAGGATGGGCAATCCTGCCCGTCCCCGATCGGCATGAGAGTGTCGTGAGCGAGTGACTTGGGATAGAAACAGCCCCATCCCCAACGCGAACGAGAGCAAGTCCAGACGCTCAATCAGCGTCGTGTCCACCTGCACGATGTGACCAATCCGTAGCTTAGTCGCGAGAGTCAAACGCCAATTCTAATGCAGTTCTAAGGCCCGCTGTGCCGACGTGTTTCTAATTCTTGCTGTAGTGGCTCCAGATTCCCGGAACTCTTGAGAACCGCGACTTCCTGTTGATCCAGGAAATCGAGCGAGAGCCATTTATGACCCCAGTTGTCCATCAATAGTCCGGGGAAGGAGTCAGCAGTTTGTTGTAAGATATTGCCCATTCGCTTTCGCTGCGTGGGATCC
>JAYSUV010000709.1:0-25369 GCA_043718945.1 Planctomycetota bacterium | reverse complement strand
CCCCTGCATGATCGAGTCGGCCAAACGCCTCGAAGACCTCGGCTGCGACTTCGTGATCCACCACATCGGCTACGACGAACGCCGCGGCATCGTCGCCGCCGGAGGCCGCCAGCCCAGCCCCCTCGACCAGCTGCGAGAAGTGGTGCAAGCCGTCAGTATTCCGGTGCAAGCCGTGGGCGGCCTGACCCTCGAACAAGCCATCCGCACCCCGGAATACGGTGCCCCGCTGGTCGTCCTCGGAGCCCCGCTGACGATCGACGCCGACGCCTTCAAGACCGCCAGCGGCAACCTGGAAGAGTCCCTGCGCATGATCTGCCAGCAGGTGCATGCGTATGGGGATGTGAAGGTTGGGAGGAAGTAGAGAGTACGCTCGTTCGTGGGACGGCCACATTTGCCCGTCCGTTTCCCTCATCGCTTCCTCTGAATCTCTTCCACAAGTCGATAGACAGCAGTTGTCGGATTGCGGTCTAGCTCGCCGAGCCTCAAGGCTAATGCATCAAGCTTTTTCGCCCCATCGACAGCACGCTGGGTGGCACCGGTTGGCTCGCTTTGGAGCCTACCGGTGTGCCTTGGCACAAGAGGTGTGATCGCGAGCCACCCCTGCTGAAACCTCCTGTTCCTGCGTCACCCAGGTCGCCCAAAGCGGCAACCTGGGCCACCCCGCGTTTCCCCAGCCGCCGCCGGGGGTTTCGATCCGCAACCGGTCACCAGTCAAGAGCCACCCCTGCGCTGCCTCCCCAAGATGGGTCTGCTCCCCACTGGCCGCATTCCAAGATGATCTCCGTGTATGGAATCCGTAGCGGACGCATATCAATGGTTGACATCACGGATCGAAAAGACTCTGTTGCCAGCGATTCTAGGGCATCTCGTGTTCTCACAAATCGGCCCCGATCTTGTGAGATGATCCACTGGGAGGCCCTCGACTGACCTTCGAAGTACACGGGGTCGTGGGAAACGAACCGTCCATGGGGGGCGAGAATTGATGCGATTTCATGGAGTAGCCCGGTCACTGTGGTGTCGTCCAAATGGTGGAGAACCCCGAGGCAAAACACCACGTCGAACTGGCCGAGATCCCAGTCTGATATCGTCGAAACGTCACCGCACAAGAATATCTCGGGCCGATCCCAACGCGACTTCGCCACCTGGATATAGGCTTCGTTTCGATCAATGCCAATGTAAGTCACCTGCTTCAGGTGCCTCAACGCATCACCCGTCCCACAGCCCACATCGAGTATCCGCATGCCCGCTGTGGGGCGGATGTGTTCACGAAAAAACGCAGCGCGTGAGGCATCGCTGCGGATCAATCGCTGGCACACATCGTAGACCCAGGGCGTCGAGAGCCACGAGTACACTCCTACTGATCGTTCGCTGCCATCTTGATTTCCATTCACCGTACGATTCCTAGCTGATCTCCACTCCAGACGAACCTTGGCACGGTGGCACGTTCTTGAAAGCCGATCCGAGCTGCGACCACATACAGCGGGCGTCCCCACAATGACCGATAGATGCGACTTAGATATTCACCCAGGATCCCAATCGCCAGCCACTGCAGGCCGATGGCACCCAGTGTCAAACTGACGAGCAACCAAATCATCGCTCCCTGATGGATCGAGACCGCCAGACCGGCGACCGCCGCCGCCATGAAAGCCAATGCCATGGCCACGCTCAACGTAAGTGGACCATTCGAAAACGCCATGATCCCATCCATCGCCAGACGGGAGAGCTTCGCCAGAGTGAATTTGGGCGATCCTCCCAAGCGGGGAGAACGATCATAGAGCAGCGTGACCTGCTTGAACCCCAACCACGCGACCATTCCACGCAAGTACCGGTCCTGGTCCGACATGCCGCTGACCAGATCGATGATCTTGCGGTCGATGAGTCGAAAGTCGGCGGCCTGTGGAATCAGTGAGACTGAGGACAGTGACTGCATAACCTTGTAGAACATATCCGTGACCAGCATCCGATACCACGGCTC
Source organism: Planctomycetota bacterium (assembly GCA_043718945.1). Taxonomy (GTDB): domain Bacteria; phylum Planctomycetota; class Planctomycetia; order Planctomycetales; family Planctomycetaceae; genus TH-plancto1. The sequence continues at coordinate 23,394 of JAYSUV010000709.1, read as the reverse complement.
ACCGGGGCGGGTACGGCGGACGCAGGTCACCACGTCAGCACCCCTTCGCCAGAGTTCCACCATGTCAGGTATCAGACGGGGCGGGTCTTGCAGGTCAGCATCGAGGAACACCGCGACATCGCCCGTGGCAGCGTCCAATCCCGCACTGAGGGCCACTTGATGGCCAAAATTTCGAGACAACCGCAGGAGTCGGACGCGGGGGTCTTCGGCACAAATCTTCTCCATGGCCTCCCCGGACCCGTCGCTGCTTCCGTCGTCCACAAAGATCAACTCAAATCGCAGACCCGAAAGTGCCTCGGCTGTCTGTGAATAAGTGGTCGCTATCACCTCGATCTCGTTGAGAAACGGGATGATTACCGTGACCAGTGGGTCGGCCAGCTTTCGTTCGGATTCCATCATCGTTCTCTCCCATGTTTCTTAAATCAGGATGTACCACGCAGCGAACTGGGCGGAATTGATCGCCAGGAACACAACGGCGATCGCCACATAGATCGTTCGGGCATACTCGGGACAACTCCACAGCACCCGCGCGAGGACGATCCAGGCGGGGAACACCACGGAAACGTAACGCGACATTCCCACCATTCCCCCATCGTGTCCCTTGGTCACATAGGGAATCCCCAGCAAGATGGCTGACAGCAGCAACTCTCGGCAGTTGAGAATCCGCTTTGCTCCCCCGGCAACCACCAGAACACACGCGACAACAAAGCACAGCGGGTTCATGAACCGCTGCACAAAGAGCGGGTTCTGGACCGGCTCGAATGTCGTCCAGTGGTTCCGCGTCTCACTGAAATAAACCGACCAGATCGGCTCCAGTGTCACCAGATTCCACAGCTTCTGCCCCCATGGCAATCCGGTGCGATGATCGAATTGGGCATGATTCGACTGAAAGATCAGCGGATCTCCGAACTGAGACCAGAGCATCCCCATGAACATAAAGAGCCCCCAGAGACTCAACGAGAAGACTGCCCATGTGTACGCGATGCGGCGAATCGCCAGCGGTCGCCCCGCCACGGTCGTCGCCTGCCATGTGTAGTACATCGCGACCAAGCTCAGTCCGGCCCCCACTGCGCGCGTACCCGCCGCCGCTCCAAAGAGTAAGGCGATGACCCAAGGTCGCCAACGGCGTTCCATACCGTACATTCCGAGTAAGACCATCATCAGAAACAGCGACTCCGAGTAGGCAAATCGGAGATACATGCTGTGCGGCAAGCACAGCGGGACAATCGTTGCCAGATCACACTGAGCCGCCGTCCAGTCCGGAAACCGCTGTTCCAGATAGCGCCGGAGAACTGCGATCGCCCCGATCAAGGAGAGATGCGACACCACCAGCAAACTCAGCACTGCGTCGAGCCCCGTCAACATCATGACCGCCCGCCCCAACAGCGGATAAAGCGGAAAGAAGACGACATATGATCCCTCATCGGGGTTGTGGATGTACCCCTGGGTCGCGATGTCGGCGTACCAGACACCGTCCCAGTTTGCGAACGCATTGAGATCGTTCGAGGGCGGCTGGTCGATCATGAAACCGGGAAAGTTGTCGTAGTTTTGACGAGTCAAATAGTCTCGCCCAAACAGCACTCCACACAGCACCGGCAAGCAGCACAGATAATGCACCACCGCTGCCCAGACGCCCCTGCGGACGAAGGACCACCAGCGATCTGACGGGCAGGTCTTACAGATCGAGTCCAAAGGGATTCCCATCATTCCGAGCGCCGAGACTGCGATACACCAACAGATCGATATTCTCACTCACGAACCGCACCGAACCATCCGCAAACAGAAAGTGGCAGCCCCCCACATGGCGGCTCCCGAAGAGTCGTGACTGTTCTTCGAACGTCCAGTCGACAGCGGGGTTGAGCGGAAGCGAATTGATTCCATCCAGCGTTGCAGCCAAAGTGACGTACCCACTGCTTGAGGCCCCCGGTGTTCCCGCCAGCCACACTGATGAGGCCCAAGTTCCATAAAAGTCGGGGTTTGGTCCAAGAAGCTGCTGATACCACGTCTCGCCGACGATCACCGTCGAACTGGTCCCATCTGTAATATTCTGAAACCCGATGCGCGAGTTGTTGTAGAATGCTCCGTTGTAGAAAAACACGCGACGAATGTATCCCGCCCCGCCCGTGCAGTCGGGACTGCTTCCACCGCCCTGCACACCAAAGTAGCTGGTCAAAGAATGCAGTCCGCTGTTCGGGTCCGATGGACACTGAAACGCCGTATTGACGAGCAGCTGTGCCGCATCATTCGGAGTCGGGGCGGGTCCATGCTTCAGCCCGAAGAATGCCTTGTTCAGATCAAACGATTGGTATCGGGCCGCATCATCCAGATACGGCAGAATCTGTACGCTCCAGCCAGCCAGACTATCGGTATTCGTGGCCCCCACCAAGCTGCAATTCTGGGTGGGAGAGGAGGGTTTGCGCGAGACGGCTCCCGGCGGGAACAGATTCGAGGTCGCATGATAGTTATGCAGTGCGAGTCCGATCTGCTTGAGCTGGTTCTTACAGGTACTCCGCCGAGCGGCCTCGCGGGCCGATTGCACCGCAGGCAGCAGCAAAGCGATCAACACCGAGATGATCGCCATCGCGACGAGCAGCTCGATCAGGGTGAAGCCACGATGACGCATGTCTTCACCTCTCGAGGGGGACCAAGGAGCGGCGACGCATGATGAAGTACACTGCGGTTCCCACGGTCAACAACGCCACGACCAGCAGGACGGTGTTGCGACTCCACCACACCGTGGGGACAGGTCCGGCTGGCTCCTGGACCTGACCGACTCGCCAGCTCTTCAAGATCTTGCCTGCGGCATCTAACTCATACATTGCCGTTCCGTCCGGAAACTCCACCTCTGAAAACAACTTCGGATCAGCCTCGGAGATCAACTGGCAGGAGTTCACGGTAATCACTTGATTCCAAAGCTCGTGGAGCTCACCGGTCTCCGCGAGTGCGAATTGATCGAAGAGTCGGATCACGACCTTCTTCGGAACCCAGACTCCAGTAGTAATCTCATGGAAGCTCTCCACAACACTCTGACAGAAGGCGAGATCGCCCTTGTCGGTGTGAATATATGTTTCATATGCGACGGGGAGATAGTTCCTGGATTCTGCAATCCAGAGGGATGCTTTACTTTCATTCACCGGGTTCTCTGTTTTAGGATAGATGAAGTCTATCCGATGGCATCGAATGCCCTCTCGGATTTCTTCCCCGATGTATTCACATTTGTCGATAGTGTATGCTCGTCGCTTCCCTGTATACAAGAAATAGGCTTCATCGCCGCGCAGTCTTATCGAGAGCGGTTCCAGGGGGTCGTGGTTATAATATGCCAGAACGTGAGGGCGAAATAGATGTTTATCCAGTCGCCTCTTCGGACCGATATTGCCTACCGCGTTCTGCTCAAAGATCTTCATCGACACGCCATCGTAGGCACTTATGCGATCTCGATTACTCACTTCCACTCGAGATCGTGTTTCGCCATCGACCTCCAATCGGTACTTCTCACCCACCGAGGTCTGATTGCATTTCTCGTCGATTGAATTGACCTCACGCTGTGAGTACATATTCTGTCGCTTGTACTCCGTGATTTGATACTGAGATGTAAATTCGACTGAGACATCTCGATAGAGAATCTCCGCAGATTCCACGTTAGCAATGATGTCTGCGAGACTCAATCCCCCGAGCGCGGTATGGCACATCGCACAGAAGGAAATGACTACGCAGATAACTCTCCGCAGAAGCGGGAGTTGCGATACACAAGTCACACCTCTCACGATGGGAATCCCGCGGCACATGGTGCTTTGCCCTCTTCCTGTATCTCTCGTAGAATCTCAGCCTAATCACGATTCGCCAGCACATCCCCAAACGGTACTCAGGCGAATCAGACGTTACAATCACTCAAGGATCGGTACATGTTTTGCTGGCTTCCGGGTCATCAGTGCCCGTAGAATTTGAGCCACAATTACAGTTGTGGACAAGCGACATGCATCCATGCCCCATACTGGGAGGAGTCTCGCTGCAAATCTTGGGTAGTGTCCTGACGGTGTGTTGATGCCTGATTGGGGAGTGGCACTGGTTTGTGGTATCCGAGACATCGCAAATGGTACGTGAAGGTAGGAAAAGGCATTTACGAATTCTTGTAAAAATCTATCAACACACGTCTTCCATGACTCAAGCATCTGCGGTATTGTTCACTTGCCTTCGTTTCCGGGGTCTGGAAACGAAGCAACCTCGGCCAGCTTGGACACTGATAACCGAGGTGCTTGTGTGTGGCGAACAGATGGGGGCGTAGCTTAGCAGGCAAAGCACCAGTCTTCAAAACTGGCGTTCGTGGGTTCGAACCCCACCGCCTCCACTGTTCTCGCATCAACGACTCTTGCTCGTCGCAAGTGCCGCCACTGCTCTATTGAGTATATCACAAGAACAAGCCAAGTCAAGATCAGGAGAGTCGTTCCGTGGAAGTCGAAATCAACATTGGCGGCATGGCCGCTAAGGTCACTGTGCGAGATGCTGCGGAAGCGGTGTCGTTTCTATCATCTATGGCAGCCAACCGAGAATCCGTCAAGCACGTCCACGCTCCAGTAACTCCGGGCACACCGGTTATGGCAGTGCAGCATTCTGCACCTCCGGCTATGGATGTCGCTCTGCGTGACGCCATTGAACGCCTTCGCGGCACAACAACAGCCAAGGTTGTGGCATGCTTGGCGAAAGAATCGACTGGAATGTCAGATGACGAGATTCGGGACACCATCGAACAGCCCGAACTGAATCTGGGGCCAATTTTTGCCACTCTCACAAAGGCGTGTGCCCGCTCTGGCATCAACAATTCAGACATGTACACCAAGAACCAATCGAGGTCTGGCGGTATGAACGTGTACCACTACCGTCTGACACAATTAGCGATTCGTGCAGTAGAGTCGATTCCTGGCTTTCCAGGGTAGTTTCGACACCACACTCCATGTAAAGGGGGATGCGATGAGGATAGCTCAAGGGCGACTCGGCGGCCTGACCAAACGCAAATGAAAACACGATGGGCGAATTCTCTTGCAGGAACTCCCATCGTGCGTTTCCCGAGATCACTAGTGCTGAAACCGGGCGGGTGCAGATTGTACCCGCCCGGCGTTTTGCATTCAACACAGAATCTGGCTTGCACGGATACCGCCCTAACGTGGCCACTATTTCAACACTCGCTCCGCATCTCGGGACAACACCCGCCTCACATACTCTGAGGTTGTTTCCCCTGATGCTTCTGCGGCGGATACGACCCTAGCCCAGTCGTCGTCAGCCATGCGGAAATACCGCTTTGGCGTCTGACCAGTAGCGGGCCTTCCGCCCTTACTCTTGGTGTCATTGTGTTCCATGATGGCGTCAGTATACGTCCACCCAAGTATTCCGTCAATCCGCCAGTTATTGGGTGGACAGATACTGTATCATCTAGTACGATACTCGTGCCGCTGCAAAGTTGCAGTTGCAAAGAAAAACCCAGTGAGACGCCAATCTCACTGGGTTCCAAGAACAATCTGGCGAATCACCTGAATGCCCCTGTAGCAAGAAGCATTCTACCAGCGATTCGCCTCACATCAAGGTGAATCCAATGAAGTGCGAACACTGTGGAGAAGACGGGGCAGCGAAGTTCGGCAAGGATCGCAAGGGGCAGCAGCGGTTCCGTTGCAAGTGTTGCGGAAAGACGTTTATGGAGGCTCATGCCCTCTCGGGCCGTCAGACCAGCATGGATGAGACGGTGCGTGTGTTGTCGATGCTCCTGGAAGGAATGTCCGTTCGTTCCTGCGAGCGACTGACCGGAATGCACCGGGACACGATTCTGTCGCTGATGGTCGAAGCGGGTGAGAACTGCCGCCGCTTCATGACCTCAAGGATTCACGACGTGCCTGCCAAGTACGTCGAGTGCGATGAGCAATGGGCGTTCATCTTCTGCAAGCGGAAGACAGCGGAGCGACTCGGCAAGGGGCCAGATGTTGGGGACCGCTACGTGTACACGGCTATCGACCGCGATTCCAAGCTGCTGATCTGCTGGCACGCTGGCCAGCGTGACGCGGACAACACCTTGGACTTCGTGGAAATGGTCCGTGGGGCTGTGTCGGGTCGACCAACGATCAGCACAGACGGGTTCACGTCATATGCCCCTGCCATCGTCAAGACGTTTCACAGCAAGGTCGACTACGCCCAGTGCATCAAGCACTTCAAGAACACGGGCGATGCCGCACAGCGTTACTCGCCGGGTTCGATAAGAAAGATTGAACGCAAGGTGATCTGCGGTTCAGTCCGTGATTCTGAGATCGGAACCAGCCGCATGGAACGGTTCAACCTGACAACCCGCATGCAGGTCCGGCGGTTCACACGCCTGACGAACGCCTACTCCAAGAAGACAAAGAACCATGACGCCATGTTGGGACTGTACTTCGCATGGTACAACTGGTGTCGTCATCACCTGACGATCAAGACCACTCCGGCAGTCTGCTCTGGGCTGGCGACAGAACGGTGGACGCTGGCCAAGTTGCTCACTGAAGCGGCCAGAGTGTGACCCAAGCTTTTCGGAAAATGCGACACTTTCAGCACGCAAAGTGTGGGATTGTGCCGATAAAGCATGAACAGGCGAGTACAAAGTGCCGATCGTGTTGCAGATTTTGCGTCGCCAGAGTAGTCTCTCTGCGTAGAATTGCTCGACGGAGGGGGGTGCCGGAATCCCCCTGAGATGAGATGGTGGCCTTCGGACTCGCAACCTCACAAAGACGATGACAATGGCGGAAGAGACGCAACCACCAGATAAACCAACGATGTCGTACCTGGAATTGCAGGTCAAGTACGAGCAGTCACCTCCTAGCCAGTATGCGAATCAGTTGTTGGTGCAGGTTGACCAGCATTGCATGTTCTTGAGCTTCTACCAGACACGCCCGCCGATTGTCTTGGCTGGTGATACGACTATTCCCACGCATGTTGCTGCACAGCCAGTGGCGAGCTTGGCTATTCGCTTAGAGAGCGCACAGTCGTTCATTCGGGTGATGCAGGACCAACTCGAACAGATAAGGAGTGACCCCGATGCAACCAACCCTTGAAAAACGCTGTGATTCAGCACCAAAGTCGTACGATCGGACGACTTCGGAAGTCTGTCGGTGGTCGCTTCGCTGTCGCGCATACGTGTCTGCATCTCATCTGAGGTTGCAACCTACCATGCCTAGAAACACTGCATATCAAAACCTAGCACATCATTTCGCGTCTGTGGGGGGAATCGCACGCGGCTGTGATTCGCCACAACACCGAGTCATGAGTGCTGCTGAATTGGCACTGGAGCCAGAGTTTGATCTGACTGACAGTGACATTATGGCTTTGCGTAAAATGTTCTCAGAGGGTCTTAACCGCCCCACTTTTTCTTTGCTGGATGATGACGGAATCGTTGTTGTCGAGTGAACGAGAGGGTGAACATTCATGCCGTCGATCTTGCACGCTGGTCGATTCACGCTGGAGATGCAGGATGTCGTACGACACTTTGAGTGTGGTGGCGAATCATATTCCGTAAAAATGAGCGAGTGGATTCAGGGTGGAGATGGGCTTTGTGCGAAGTCAATCGAAATGGGCACAGAGGTCTGGCTGTTTTTCAGTGAGAGTGACGCTCTTGTCGGTTTTGGATCAATTGGTCCAGCGAGGTGGCGATACCCACATGATACTTCTGGTTACGTAAACCTAAGAATCATCCCAGCACTGGCTGTTCAGTCATCGTTTCATGGTAAGCCGGATAATGGCCGATCTTGTGACAAATACTCTCACCAAATTGTGCGGTTCCTTGTAAGACAGGCATACAAAGCGGGCGCAGTGGCGATTGGACTATTCGTACATGAGGATAACAAAGCAGCGCAATCACTGTATCAATCAGAAGGCTTTGGCTTTTTGCCAAGCAAGAAACCCGAGCACTTCAAAATGGCATTGAATCTTTCGCCGCAGAACGCTTAGGGCAGGTGTAGCGGACTTGGTATTCGCAGCAATTGCAGATCGGACATCAACACACCATCAGGACACTACCAAATCTTGTACTTCATATCCATGCATTTCACTTTCATCAGTGGAGGTTGTAGATTGGCCGTATTGCAGATGTCTTCAAGTGTGCCATTTGTCTTCTTCCGGCACACTCGGAATGGAATGGGCTCGTCTGCCCCTTCCCAAAACACCGCGCATCGCTCATCGCCAATGACCTCTTTATCCTTATCAATTACTCCGAGAATACAGTCGGTCGAGTTGCAATTGTTCATCACGTCATTCGGCGTGCATTCCGAGTCCGTGAAGTACGAGCCACCATAGCAGAAGTGATCGACCAACAGGACGAGTCCGAACAATAAAGCCAGCAGGCAGGTCTTGAACTTCATGAGAATCTCCAACGTCGTCAGACTTCACTCAAACGATGGCGAGACCACCTCGCCTGCATCACATCACCAACAACTTCACGACCGACCGATTTCCCGTAGCGGAGTCTTCGACAATGATCGACTGCTCTGATGGGGCGGGAAAATCGCCGTCCACCTGAATCCGGTAGCGGTGTCGACGGGCGTCGATCACCCCTGTCCGTTCCAGACGGCAGTTCAGATTCGCGGTGCGTGACTCCAGCGTCCCCAATGGCAGGGACGCGGAACTGCTCACCGCGATAAACTCCAGTGTGCGATTCTGCTGCGTATCGCCCGGTCGCCACACGAATGACGCTGGCACCGTCATGAACGGGTGGTCCAACCGCACATGCAGCGGAACACGGACGATCTCGTCCTCGCGACCCGCGATGGATAACTCCAGTGTCGCGTAGTGATCACCGTACTCGAGCAAGGGCGAGGGAGTGACTTGAATCCCACCCTCCCCGGCTACGGAAGCAGTAAAACCATACCCAATGACTCGGCAGACCAACTTCTGCCCGACATCGGCTGGCCGCAACTGAGCCTTTAGCGAGGACGCCAACTGAGCCACAGCCTTTTTCTCAACATGCCCAAAGTCGATACGCTCTGGTACGACATCAAACGGAGCCGGAACCTGGGCGACCACCGAGCAGCGCGTCTGCGAATGCTTCGGATCATTGGTCGTCACCACGACCTGGATCTGTTTTTCCGACTTCGAATACGCGGGAAGCGTCACCGAGACCGACAACGGCACCGACTGCCGCGGAGCAATTACCCCTTCACGCGGCGACGCAGCGGTACAACCGCAGGATGTCGTGATCGAAAAGCTCAACGGGGCGCTCCCCGAATTTCGTAACTCAAACGTCCCAGTCAGTAACTGGTTCGGCTTCCCGTGGCCCAAATCGAGGCGCTGGGTCGACATCTGCAACGCCGGCCCGCTGGTCGCACCCCGGGTCACAAAGTACCCGAGACCCAACGTTAAGACAACAGACAACCCGACCCACATTGCTCGCATCATCAGCCCCTTAAGCAGGCAGATTGCTTAAGCAGGCAGTGTTACCACCATATCGCGGAGGAAACCCAATTACAATCGAAAAATTCTCAAATTCGAAAACTCGTTGTCACGGCAATCGCTGGCGAGCCGGTGGGTGTCAGCCCCCGGACCTTGAGCGGCCCCGACAGAGTCCGGGCGCTGACGCTTCCGGCTCGCCGAGTCTGACCCTCAGACAGGCTGGAAGCCTATCCCACGTCCCGTCACGGCTTCTGTTCAAACACCGCTTCGGTGGGAGCGGCGAACTTCGCGGGGAGGGGCAGGGTGGCGAACGACTCGTCATCGCCGAGGCGGAACTGCCAGCGGCCTTCCAGCGACAACTTCTCCGGGCCGAAGTACAAACCGGGATTCAGAAACGCCAATCCACCGGGACCCTCACTGTTGTCGCATCGCACACAGAGCAGGTGCAACTCGCCCGGCGTGACGAGGGTTTCCGGGATCTCGACCAGAATTCCCCCATCCTCCAGCGGCTTGGGAGCAAACGCAACCTCGGTCACATCCAGCTGCTCACCTTGAAAGAAGACCTCCAACTCGTTGTCTGCGGTCGCTCCCAGTCGGAGGTTGAGGTCCGTGCCCTTCCAAGTCTCGGGCACACGGATCATGCAGCGATACCACGCCACTCCGTCGTACTCTTTCAGCGGAGGACCGCCGACCGTTTCCCAGTTGCCGGGGACGATGATCGGACTCCAGTGCGATGAGAGATCGTGCCCCGCTGACTCGCGAACGGACTCAGGCACTTTCCTGGTCGCCGCCCAGTGCAGGGCATTGACCAGCAACCGGTTGAACGTGGGGTTCTCAAAGTCTCCCGTGTGCCCGAGGGAGGTATAGAACGACCGGCCCCCGTCAGCGCGAGTGTAGGTCCAAGCGGCGGGCTCGACCGGTTTGCCTGCGATCTCACCTTGAATCAGGACTGTGGCTCCTTCAGCCAGTGGAGCGGTCTGGTACAGCGACCCGCCCGCGACGAATGGCTCGGTCGGGATACCGGTGAGGAGCGTTGAGAGTTGAGGGTTGAGGGTTGAGGGACTGACCGGCGTCATGACGGTCTTCAGGTTACTGTCGTAGTGATTATTGTAGTTGCCGCCGAAGACCTGCTTGTCCCACTCGGGCCAAGCGGCCCTTCCCGCAGGTGGCTCTTGGCCGCGCAGGCACCACGCATGGCTGGCCGTGCGGATACCGACGATGGGCTTGCCAGCTGCAACGAAATCCCGGACCAATTGCAGTTGTTCAGGAGTGAGTAACCGCCGCCGCGCGCTGACCAGCGCGAGATCGAAGTCCTTGAGCTGATCCAGTCCCGGAATGTCGTTGGCTTCCGTCTCGGACCCAAAGAAGAACTGCACATGGAAGTCGTGACCGAGGTGCCGAGCGGCGAATTCGGGGAGGGTCTTCAGCGTTTCATACTCCACCTCGGAGACGATGATCGCCAACCGGGGCCGGGTGTCGGTCGCATGGCGAAAGGTCTTCCCGCCGAGGAACTGGTCACTCGTAATCGTCGTCGCGACGAACTTCTCGACATGCTCGATGATCAGATCAGTCCCGGTGAAATGGCTGACGAACGGCCATCGCTGCGGGTTGTACATCGTGTCGGTCATGTCGCGGACCAGAGCGACTCGCTTGCCATTGCGGGCCATCTGCCGCAGCCCGAACGGCCTCCCGAGGACACACATATTCGTATGCACGCCGGTCAGGATCACGTTCTCGATGCCGCGTGCTTCGAGGATGCTCCACACCTCATCCCCCTTGTCGGAGATGAAGTCCTTCGCGTCATCGATCTGGATGAACGCTGCCTGCTGCTTCCACGGGAGCTTCGGGTTCCGACCGAGCGCAGCCAACTCCTTCGCCCATTTCGCGTGCTGTTCCTTCTCGTCGTCCTCGCCGCCATCCGACTGGTCGATCGGGTAGATGGCCGCCTCTTCCGAGGGGATCTTGCTGCACCAGGACTGGATATCAGCGGGCAGCTTCGTCGACTTCGGTGTCTCGATGGCCCGCTTCCGGGCCGGATGCCCCTCATAGGACGGCATGCAGTCGCTTGGCGAGTGAATGATCGTCATCCCTCGCTCACGAGCGTTTGCGACCAACTCATTCAGCCGCGGCCCAAACTCTGTCAACCGCTGCACCGCGTTGTAACAATGATGGTAGTCCCACACGTCACACACGATCACAGCTGTCTTCGCCGGATCCCACTCCTCCTCGCGGATGAGTGTGTGAAACCGCCCGGTCTGGGGAGCTGACTCGGTGCGATGGCGGAGTTGGAACTTCATCGGGTCCGCCGCGTGAACCATCCCCGCCATCAGGCAGAAGACCGAGAACACCGAGAGTCGTCGTAAGGCCATCGAGAAACTCCTCATTCGAATCCGGAAACGTGTTCTGCATTGTGACTGGGGAGCCGCTCGGTTCGCCAGTGAGCGGCAGCAGACGGCAAGGGTATTTTGAGTCAGGGGCAATTTGGGGGCACAGAATATGTATGAATTCTGCCGTCCTGCGGTCGGCCAGCTCTCATCAACCGAACATACTCATGTGGGAGTACCACTCGCTGCACAGTGTCCTCTGCGGTGAATCGTCAATCTCGATGTTCCACACACTTCGTCGGAGATTTCGCAGAACCTCACCATCCTTGTCGGGGTTCGATGACGTGAACGAGACAGAGCAGCTCCGAATCCTTCGAACACCCACCCAACTCTCGTCCGCAAGGATCCGCATGTTCAATCCATTCGTCACTGCTTTTGCACTGGGATGTGCTGTACTCGGAGGCTCCTGGGCTGAGGCTCATCCGGGGCATTCGCATCAGCAGGCCGCGACATCGAGTCGCTCGAAGTCCGAAGTAACCTCGCCGATTCGCGAGACGTTTGTCACGGTTAGCGATAGGCGGCTCCAGTTGCGAAGTCCGGACGATTCGCTGGTGACCCATAAGTGGTCCGACCTCACCGCTGCGGATCGTCAGTGGGTTGAACGACGGATGGCCGAAATTGGCCGCATGAATCGGGCGATCGCCCAAAACGATGCCTCGCTGCTGCTGGCTCAGAATCGCACTCCGCGAACGACGCCATCCGGAAAATCCCCCGAGATGGCGAGGGCGTTCGACGCCTTCGTGAAGGCCAAGGCGATCCAGACTCGCTGGGACGAGAGCTTCTTCTACGTCGAATCGAATGGGATGCCGAAGCATCCGATGATGATCGGCATCACCTCATGGCAACAGCAGGTCCCGCTGCCTCAGCCGTATGTCGGCCAGAATGCCTGGCGAATCCCGTTGCACTCGGTGCCAGCGAAGGAGCCGCTGTCGACAAAGGACGCGTTCTTGCGGGGGGCGATTGCTCTGGCGGTGAATGGGATTCCGATCTTCAACCCGCTCAACAATCGCGGGGACGATGCGTTCCTGTTCGGCGAACTCGACGAGTATGGCGGCCACTGCGGTCGCGCGGACGATTATCACTACCACATCGCTCCCGTTCATCTGGAGCAGACCGTCGGGAAAGGGCTACCGATTGCGTATGCACTCGATGGCTACCCGATCTACGGCTACACGGAGCAGGACGGATCAGCAGTGACTGGCCTGGACAAGTTCAACGGGCACGCGGACAAGGACGGTAACTACCACTACCACGCAACGAAGACCTACCCGTATCTCAACGGCGGTTTTCATGGCGAGGTCACTGAACGTGATGGCCAGGTCGACCCCCAACCAAGAGCAGAACTTCTGCGAGAAGCAGGCAGCCCTATGCGAGACACCAAGATCGTCGGCTTCGAGGAGACCCAGCCCGGCAGCTACAAACTCACCTATGAACTGAAGGGCAAGCCGGGGAGCGTGAGCTACGATCTCAACCAGGATGGGTCAGCGAAGTTCACGTATGTCGCGACGAACGGGACAGCGGACAGCGAGACCTATACCCCACGGCGGCGCGGTCCCGAAGGACGAGGTGGCCCCCCGGGGGTGGACCAGCGTCCCCGCCGAAGGGAAGAGTCCACCGAGAACTCCCCAGCTGCGACACCTGGACAGTTGAATCCCAACCTGCCGAAGCTCAAGGTGACGAGTACCGCGATCGATGCGAATGAGTTTCTCGGCATCGACTACACATGTGATGGGACCAGTGCCTCGCCGCAGGTGGCTTGGACTGGAGTACCGGCGGGGACGAAGTGCTTTGCCGTCAATGTATGGCATACTCCGGGGCCTGGTGACCTCAAGTCGTACTGGCTTGTTTACAACATCCCCGCCAATGTCACGTCACTCGACATGAACACGAAGGGGGTCGGCACGGCGGGCCTGAACGACAAGCGGCGGGCGGCCTACGACCCCATGTGCTCCAAGGGGCCCGGCGTGAAGACCTACCACGTCACGGTCTTCGCCCTCTCCGCAGAACCGAAGCTGAAGCCCGACGAGGCGAACCGGGCGAATCTGCTCGCGGCGATCAAAGACATCACGCTGGCCGAAGGGACACTCGACTTCAAGTACGAACGCCAGTCTAAGGCGCTGCTCCCCCTCATCATCGGCGGTACATTCCTGCTGATACTGATCGCCAGTTTCTGCTCCTGGAGACAACGATGCCGCAGACCTCTGCCCATCGCGCACAGAGGACCAGCGACTCACCGTTTACAAACCGTCTGGGTATGAACGTGTGAATGATTTCACCAAAGTCGTCCACGCGAGAAGCGTCGACTGTCACACCAACCACTTGTCGCACCTCAGCGATGTGGGTGGACTCATTCAGCTTGAACCGTCGAATACGCTACTTGATCTCCACAATCGCCCAACGCGCCCAGAGGATTCCGGCTGCCAGAATGTGTATCAGTACAAACAGCAGGCCCACACCGATCATCGTGTGTGATCCGTCATCTCGCGTGGCCTTCCCGTGCAACAGCTTGGTCTGAATCGTCGCCACGATCCACGGCCAATGCAGCATCACATGGACCACGATCCCAGCTGCGAAGACGCAGAACGTATTGAAGGTCAAGTCTTGCCAGTCTCCGGCAGTGTGACCAAGCAGTCGCCAGTGCTCGCCGGAGCCTTTGGGAAAGGCCAGTCGCAGAATGGATAGCTCCCACGCGAGCACCAGGAACAGCACGAGCAGCGCGGCGTCGAGCCAGAAATTGATGATGGTCTTGTGACGAGTCCAGAAGCTGCTGCTCGTCTCGGCGGAGTTCACACGCACTCCCAGCGGCGACGGGATCGTCGACTGCTCTTGCTGTGGCTCAACCGTCGGAGAGGACGGAGATGGTCCAAGATCATCGGTCACGGCTGGGCCTCACTCGCTGTGGGCGTGGTCGTGGTCGTCTCGAGACAGAGGGGGCACGCGGGCTGCCCCGGATTCGTGTTCGCGACGTACAGAAAGGCAGCACCTCGCCAGACCGTCAGTGCCCCGGTTAGTACCACGCACCACGCGGCGGCCTTCATTAATTTCTGTCGGGTCGCCAGCTTGAGCAACATCGCCCCCGCCCCCGTCGCCACCATCAGCGGGACGGTCCCCAGTCCAAACACCAGCATTACCGACATCCCTCGCAACAAGTCCCCGGTACTCGCTGCCAGCGAGACGAACGCGTACAGCAATCCACACGGCAGCATCCCCGTCAGCAATCCCGCAGAGAACGCATTCCTCAACCCCGGCAGCTTCAACATGGTGGCGAACAGCGGACTCATCAGACAACCGACTTGGGGAGCCATCGAGACGCCGCGTCGCTTGATGATCCCCGTCGCGAACAGTCCCTCGACGACTAACAGCAATCCTGCCAGTAAGCATAATCCCGCCGGGACATTCAGTAATCGCGGAGCGGACTTCACGAGCCTCAGTCCGACATAACCACTGACCGCTCCCAAGGTGCAGTAAGTCATCAAACGCCCTGCGCTGTAGGAGAGTTGGGCCATGAGATTCTCGCGAAAGGTCGGCTTGTTCATCCCGACCAGCATGGCAAAGCCACCGCACATGCCGACGCAGTGCGAGGAGCCGAGCAAGCCTCCTAAAAGAATCAACGGGTACTCGATCATGTCGACGCCTCGCTGATGTGATCGGGTTTTGCGGGGAGTGCCAGGCCCGTCGTCGTGGGCACTGCCTCACTTGGATCCCCCGTGTGTTTGAGCCGTAGCGAGTTCCCCAGAACTATCAAGCTGCTGATGACCATCAAGGCAGCGGCGATGGCGGGATGCAGGCATCCGCAAGCGGCCAGGGCCACACCGAATCCGTTGTAGGCAAACGACCAGAACAGGTTCTGCCGGATGGTCGACACAGTCCGCCGCGCATGACCGATCACCCACGGAATCGCGAGCAGATCATCTCGGATCAGGCAGACATCCGCCGACTCGCGCGTGACATCGGTCCCACAGCCCATCGCGATCCCCACATCGGCCAAGGCCAGAGCCGGAGCGTCGTTGACGCCATCCCCCACCATCGCCACGCGGACTCCGGAGGATCGCAGCTGTCGAATCTCCGCCAGCTTGTCCTCGGGGAGTCGCTCAGCCCGAACGGGGACTCCGATCTCCCGTTGAAGCTGCGCGCCGCGTGCCGCTCGGTCGCCGGTGAGAACGACGAGATCGAGCCCCAGCTCTCGGCACTTCGCGATCATCTCGATCGCTTCCGGTCGCAGCTCCTCGCGCAGCAGAAACAGCCCGCGCACCCAGCCATTCCAACCGACCAGAACGCACGACTCCGACTGCTGTTCGAGCTGGCCGATGACGGCCTCCAACTGAGGGCCAAGTCGCAGCCGCTGCTCAGCCATCATGCGCACGCTGCCGAGCACTGTTTCGTCTCGATCCCCGGTGACCAGAGCGGAAATGCCGCGCCCGGGAATCGACTTCACATGATCGAGCAGCGGGATCGGCTCGGTGGTTTCGACGAAGCCTCGGACCGCTCGCGAGAAGATGTGCGTCGAGGAGTCGGCCAGCGCTGCGGCGCGTCGTAACACCTCGTCTCGGTCGGTCGCTGTCTCGCACAAGAATTGTTTGACCGAGGGTGAGCCGGTCGTCAGTGTCCCGGTCTTGTCGAGACGCAGAGCTGTCACATCCGCCAGACGTTCGAGCGCCTCACCGCCGTGCAGCAAGACTCCCTGGCGAGCCGCTGTCCCCAGGGCAGCCCACACGGCGAGCGGAGTCGCCAGGGCGAGTGCGCAAGGGCACGCGATCAACACCACCGCCAGCGAGTTCAACAGCGCCGCCTCGATACCCGCATGCGTGCCATGCCAGACCGCGGTGCCGACTGTGATCACTCCGATCACTGGAAAGAAGAGCCGGGAACAGCGGTCGGCCAACTGCTCATTCCGCCCCTTCGCGGATTGAGCCTGGCGAACTGCATCCACCAACCGCCCGAGCGCTCCCTGCTGGGGGAGAGCTGTGGCCTCGATGAGCAGGTCGCCGTCGAGGTTCAGAGTTCCTCCCAGCAGTGAACTGCCCGGTCGCTTCGAGGCGGGCCAACTTTCGCCGGTAAAGAACTGCTCATCCACAGAGGCCGTGCCGCGTGTGACCAGTCCATCGACGGGCACACGCTCGCTGGTCCGCACTCGCAGCAGGTCACCGACGCGGACATCAGCCAGCGGAATCAGCACCTCGCTCTCGCGTTTCTCTCCAGCCACAGTCAGCACTCGATGCACCGTTTCGGGAAGCAAGGTCTCTAAAGCATGCAGTGCCTCGGACGCTTGCCGCCGTCCGGTCGCCTCTAACCAGCGTCCGAGGGTCACCAGCACCAGAATCACACAGCTGACCTCATAGTAGACATGCCCCAGTCCACGTACGGTCGAGATCACCGAATACCCAAACGCCGCCACCACTCCGGTCATCAACAGCAGGTCCGTCGAGAGTTGCCCGCGTCGCAACTGTTCCAAGGCGTTACGTCCCAGCGGCAGGCCGAGCCAGGCGAGTACCGGGAGCGAGAACAACAGCGCGATCCACCGCAAGAAGTCGGCCAGGGCAGCTGCAAACTGCGTCTCCGGCTGGTCGGCATAGGCCCACAGAGCCATCGTCATCATGATGACGTTGAGCGTGAAGAACAGTGACACGCCGAGCCCGGTGAGCATCCAGCGGGCCTCGCCGACTTCGCCCCGCTCGTTGGTCACGGCGGCTGCGAACCGGCATCCGGAGCAGCAATACACCGGCCCGTGCGTAGCTCCCGGCACCGGCAGCTCGCAATAGTCGCAGCGTATCGGCTCGTGGAAAGTCGGATTGTGCGAGAGCGAGGACATGAGAAGACTTCCACACGACAGGAACCCGCGCAGAGGGCTTGGCCTACGGAGGAGTCAGTAGTTCGGCCTGGAGTGCTGGCAGTAGATACTTCACCACATAGACAATGGCGAAGGCCCAGAAGCAGAGCCAGATCAGCCGCAGATACCACGGGATCACATGCCCGGAGTAGGTATGGTTCTGGCTTTCGAGTTCGGCGTTGGCGCGTTCGCTGGTGGTCATGGGGGGCTCCAGAGGGAGTAGGGAGTGGGAGGACTTCTGGCTCTAGGCTCTAGGCCCTAGGGTTCCTCGTCCCTCCGCCGTCTTCCGGTCCAGTTCCAACTCGTTCTCAAACATCGCGTGGCTCGGCTGATTGAGGTCGTGGAAGGCCCCTTGGGTGACGGCCCACATCAGCATGCAGAAGAACCCCGCAGTCGCGAACAGGTAGTTCATGATCGGGGTGAGTGCGAAGGCTCCTTCCTCGTCCCCGGAGGCCACGATCATCAGATCGAGGAACTTGTTGGCGAAGCCGAGGATGCTGGGGATCAGTACGGCAACGCCGACGATCCAAGTCCAGAGCGGAACACGATGTACGGGTGGGGATGGGGGCATGGGAAGTTCTCGGTTCAGAGTTGTCAGTTGTCAGTTGTCAGTAAAGAAGGCCCAGCGGAGCGTGTCAGCAAGCAGATGTATGACTGACAACTGACTACTGAGGACTGACCACGTCTTTCTCGATCTTGGTCTCTGCGTAGTCCTCGTAGTACGGGTAGCTGTCGAGCCACGATCCGAGCCACTGGACATAGGTGATCAGAGCCAGCCCTTGCTTGTTGGGCTTGTCGGCGGAGCCCTCGAACAGCCACGGGTACTGCGGCATCGGCGAACCTGCGGAGAGTGAGGTCGGCTTAAAGAAGTGGACAGCTTGCCAGTCATTGGAGCGGCGACCTCCTTCCCGGCTTAAATCGGGTCCGACCCGGCGGGTGCCAAACATCACCGGGCGCTGAAGCTCGTTCTGGTATTCCCATGTCTTGGAGACGGGCCCCCAGCGACGGTCTTCGTTCGAGACGGGTCGCACGAACTGGCTATGGCAATGCCAGCAGCCTTCGCCAGTGTAGATCTTGCGACCGATGGTGAGCGCCTCGGCACACTTATCGTTGTACCACTGAGCGGCCTCTGCCGGATCGGTGGGAGGCTCGCCGTAAGCTGTCTTGAACGAGTCGGGGTAGCGCTGGGCGAGGTCTTCGAACTGGTAGCGGACATTGCCGTTGACGAGTTCTTGGACCTTCTTCTCGGGCAGGTGCCGGTACATCATGGCTGGGACGACCGCGTTCGACAAGAACGCGAGTCCGAAGAACCCCACGCCAGCGACGAGAAGGATGCCAGATTTGCTTTCGAACATGATGGAGCACTGGGGTGAGAGGTGAGAGAGAGAGAGAGAGAGAGAGAGAGAGAGAATTGGGAACACTAATCTTCGCTAATAGACACTAATCCAGAGTGGAAGCCTTTCTGGATTAGTGTTCATCAGTGAAGAATAGCGTTCCCCTTTCCTACCTAGGTCGTGGCGACTGCGAGGGGCGGGACCGACTCTTGGCCGGTTCTCAGTGGTGACTTCTGCCACGTCTTGTAGATGTTCCAGCAGAACAGGATTTGAGCACCGAACATCACCAGACCGGCCACGAGGCGGACTGCCCAGAACGGAATCGAGACGTTGATGGAGCTGTCCCAGGGTTGCAATGAAGCCCACGACAAGCCCTGAAAGAGACCTCCCAGCATCAGGTCCAGTGCCATCACACTCAGCCCCCCAGCCGAAGCCCAGTAGTGCCAGTAGCACCACTCCTCGTTGTACCATTCGGTCCGAAGCAGCCGGGGCATGAGGTAGGTCATCATCCCCAGAATCCACATGCTGAACACCCCGAACATCACCATGTGGGCGTGACCCACGACCCAGTCGGTAAAGTGAATCAGAGCCTGAAACGTCAGCGTCGTTTGCAAGGCACACTGCAAGCAGGTCAGGAAGTAGAACCCGATGCCGGTGTAAAAGTACCGCAGCGGCAGATTGGTGAGGTGCAACATCCCAGTCCCCTTGAGAGTCCCGACAAAGTTGATGATCACCGTCAGCACCACGAACTCCAGCGCGATGGTCGACAACACCGCCCCGTATTGCAGGAACATCGGAATCGGTGTGTACAGGAAGTGGTGAATCCCTTGCAGCGGATAGAAGAACGCCAGACCCCAGAACCCGACCAGCGACAGCCCGTGACTCCACATGGGCCGCTTCAGCAGAATCGGGACGAAGTAGTACATCATTCCCCAGCCCATCGGCGTCACGAACAGACCGACCAGGTCATGAATGAACAAGCCCCCGACAGCCCC
Organism: Planctomycetota bacterium; assembly: GCA_043718945.1. Classification (GTDB taxonomy): domain Bacteria; phylum Planctomycetota; class Planctomycetia; order Planctomycetales; family Planctomycetaceae; genus TH-plancto1. The sequence goes on along the minus strand of JAYSUV010000709.1, from coordinate 3,461 downwards.
CGCTGCTGTGCCCGACACGCAGTATTGCGGGACGAAGTTTCCCATCGCGTAGGTCAGGAACGTCCAGACCAGCGCGGCGAGGAAGTACCACAAGGACACATACATCGGCCCCTTGACCTTGATGATCGGATAGCCAAAGTTAATCGCCACCAGCAGCAGACCCACTTGGGCGAGTGGATCGATCCACACCGGCGTTTCGCCCCATTCAATGCCTTGAGCTTCCCCGAGCAAGATCCCCACAGCTGTCGACAGCACCACCACCTGCCACGCTGCAAAGATGAACCAAGAGAGTCGCTTATCCAGCACGGGATGCAGCGATAAACGCGGCACCACCCAGTGCATCATCCCCAGGAACGAGTTGGCCAGAAAGCCATACGCGATCGCATTCGTATGGACCATCCGCCACCGACCGGGGGACAGGATGGCCCAGTGCGGCAGCGGGTTCCAATTGAGTAACTGGAGCCCCATCACGATCCCAGCTGTCATCGAGATCAGCATGTAGCTCAACGCTGCGACGAAGAACCAGAACACCAGTCGTTCCTCGACCAGGTTTTCGTGGCGAGGAGACTCGGCGGCGGTTCGGGAGTTGATGGCAGTATCCATGGCACTCGGTCGGGGAGAGTCGGGAGTCGGAGGTCTGGTGTCGGGAGCAAGAAGGGCGTACGGTCTCAGTTCGAGACTGGAGCATGCGGCGGCTCGTACGGAACAAACTTGCCCAGCGGAGCCAGCAGGGCCAGAGTCCAGCCGAAGATCACGTGAGTGACAGCGGCCACCCACGGAGGCAGCACCGACGGGTCAGTGATCCAGCGACCTCCGAACAGCATCGGCTGCAACCAGTTCAAAATCAGGTAGAAGTTCACGAACCAGACCAGCAGCGCCAGAACGGTCGCGACGCCGAGCCGAGCCCCCAGCGACTTGCCTCCGGTGAGTCGCATCAAGGCGACATGCAGCGGGACTCCCAGCACCATGCCGGTTCCGATGTACAGACAACATCCCATCGCCAGGATCATGCCATCCGGGATGGCGTACATGTCCTTGCTGCCCGTCGCCAGGGCGGGCGCTCGCTCTCCCAGCGGAAAGGTGAGGTAGACCCGGATCAGTTCCAACGGACTCTTGTCGACCAGCGGAGCGGCCAGCACATTCACCAGCAGACTGGCGATCGCTCCGATCCCTCCCAACATAAAACCAGTGGTGGCGTGATAGGCCGTATAGAACCCGGTGGGAGCCCAGCTGATGGATCGGGGACGCACCCCTTCAATGGCGGCAATCCGTGTCTGGATCGCCTCCACGCGAGTCTGCAGGGTCTCCAGTTCTTGATTGAGTTGAACAAGTTCTTGCACGTTAGAAGACTCCCACTGTGGGCAATTGCGATCTCGGCGAGCCGGTGTGCGTAAGCACCCGGACAACAGCGACCGGCGGGGTCCGAGGGCTGACGCCACTCGGCTCGCCGGAAAGGCTTCGTCACTGGGCGGCGGTCAATGCGGCCTTCTCTTCAGCGGGGACGTAGGGCTTGATCGGTCCCGGGGGTGGCAACTCCCCTTCGCGGCGGCGATTCGAGATGAACTTCACATAGGCCACCAGATGCCAGATCGTGTCGGGCTGGCTCTGGAGTGACGAAGCAAAGCCCGGCATCGGCGTCCCATTGATCCCCGAGTAAATGCGGCGGTAGATGTCGAGCGGCTTCGGCCCTCCATGCAGCATGCCCGAGGTCAAATCCGCAGCTCGTGTCGTCCGGCCCCACAGATCCTTGCCGATGTTGTCGGCCATTTGCCCGCGTCCGTCTTCTCCGTGGCACTTGGCACAGCCCACGGTCAGGAACGCCGTCTTTCCCAAGGCGACATGTTCGTCGGTGAACTTCGGCTGAGGGGTCAGTGGTTGAACCTGCTGCGATTCGGCTTGGCTCCACCGCTGCATCACGCGGGGGAATGCCTCTTCGTCGATCATGTCTTGCGGAAGGGCCTCTTCGTTCTCGGCCAGAGCCGACAGTTCCTCTTCGTACTCGCCGCGTCGAGTCAGTGTTAAGACATAGTCCACGACCGCCTCGATCTCGTCTCTGGGCAGCAGATTGAACTCGGGCATGGACGTGCCCCGAATGCCGGACCGGATCGTGCGTTCCAAATCACTCCGCAGAGGTCGCGCTCCATACGGAGTCGAGGTGAACTTGAACACACCTCGTCGATAGTCGCGCGGCCGGGGATACATCGAGGAGGCGGTCGGACCGTTGCCATCTCCGCTGATGCCGTGGCATTGGACGCAGCGCTGCTGATAGACCGCCTGACCCTTGGCAAGTGTCGTGCCCGCCTCCGCACCGATCAGCTGGGGATGGGCGTATGTGCCAGTCTTCGAGACGAGTTCTGTTTTGAGAGAGGTCTGCAACTCGGCCGAGAGCTGGCCGACTCGCGCGCTCGACTGGAACTCGGGGTCGGCCGGACGCTCACACCCGACAATCATCACACTCGCGGCGAGTGCCCAGACACTGATGGCTCTGCGAAACGTCACAACAGACTCCCCGAGGACCACTGAACCTTCACAGCGGGTTGACGCGGAGGTCAGTCCCTCCAGACATCAACACCCCGCACAGATTCAGATTCGGTCTTCAGTTCGCACAGACAGGAATGTCTGTGCCACTATGCTGTGGGGCAGACATTCCTGTCTGCCCTTCCTGAAAACCAATTCTGAATCTGCTTTCACGCAGCTGAGGGGGATGAGCATTGCGACACTCCGGCCCTTCAGCGGCAATGGCGAGTCTGAAAAGCAACAGTGATGCCACTGGTTCCGGAGCGTGAAGTTTCCATCGATTATTGAGAAATCCATCGGAGTCCATGTCTCAGGGCTGGGAAGAGTGCATGGAATTCAGAGGCATCTGACGTGAATACTTGAAACAGACAGTGAACCAGCATTTCGCTGCCGTTGCCATCTGCACCCGAGCCGCACACCTATGCGTGCTCGTGTGGCACACATTTCGTGACCTGACCGCACAGCGAAGGGCGTGAGATCGTATCGGTGATGCAAGTGGCAGCCCAAGGTGTGCCACTTGCGGTCGCCTTGGGTCAACCGTACTGAATGACCCAAGCATACCGTCAATACTCGATAAGGAGGACCTTGGACAACCAGATCGGGAGGACGAAGCTCCTGCTGTGAGCATGATTAGTAGCCGCAAGTCCATTCCGGGCTGGGTATCCAAGGCGAGTGTTTTCTGCGGAAATGCCGGATATTGTCCCGCCAGGACACACGACAATAGCCCACCGTTTCAAAGGTGGGAGGGCGGTCTCGACGAGCGATCAAGTCCCGTCAGGGACGGCAGACGCTGGCGATGATCAGTGACCCGAAAAGGCGGTGAAGCGCCACTGTGCGGGGTTCTGTCACCCCTTCAGGCAACGCCGTGAAGGATGTCCGTCAGTGAAAAACCTGGGTCTCCAAGAACGGGGGGGGCGAAGAAAAGCCAGATGCCTCACCGGACC
>JAYSUV010000708.1:0-2849 GCA_043718945.1 Planctomycetota bacterium | reverse complement strand
TTGGGGGCCCACCCCGCCGTGTTTATCATCAGCAATTCCCCATCAGATCCCGATTGACACCCGAAGGAATGCTGTGACAATCACTACAAGTCATGAATGACTCGAACCCTCCGGAGACTCCTCCGGAAGAACATTTCGTGAGAGACAGAATGTTGGTTTCTGATAGGCAGAAACGCATTCCGTCTAACCCTAGTTCGGCAGCAAGAGGCGTGCATCAATGTCTATAAGCGTCCAGTGTCCCGGTTGCGAGAAGAATCTCAGGATCAAGGACGATCTGGCCGGGAAGCGTGTCAAGTGCCCGGGTTGTGGACATATCATGCTAGTTCCCTCTGCCAACGAATCGCAACCAGACGATAGCTCCGTGGATCGCAGCGCCTCGCTTCAAGTCCCATGTACAGCGATACCCGTCAAGCCATCGGAAGACATCGCGCCCTGTAGCAAGTGCATGAAACGAATGCCGGGCAGGTACTTCAGTTTCTGGGTCGTGGAGCAGTATAAAGTATTGGTGTCCGTCACTACAAACACCGGCTACAAGGACTATGATACTAGGTCACGGAACGCTCATGAGGAGCGGTCGTTCCTCTGTTTCAGGTGCATGGAACAGCACTTGCGCAGCGTCGCTTACGCGCTGGCCTTTTTCGTGTTCGGTGGAGTGGCATTTTGTGCTGGCGTCGTGTACTGTGTTCATTCAGACGTGCCCCTCTCGAATTTTGCGATGAGCTTGATTTGTGCCGGATCGCTCCCCATCGGATTGCTCGCGCTGGGCGTGACATGGTACTTGGCCAAAGTCGGGTTGTTGAAATGGGACGCTCGGGCACCATCCTCGTTTTGGGACGAGGATGACATTATGCTCCTTGCGGCGGAGGCGAGGCGCGCGGAATTTGAAGCGTTCCATAGAAGCCGTTTCGGCATGAATAAATCCAGTACTCTGAGTTTTCATTCCAGGGAAGTGTTCACCTCAAATAGCGTGGGAAAGGACTTGATCCCGCCGCCGGGTGCCACTCAACGCCGTTAACCCTTTTGAATCCCTTGTATTCCAAGCCATTTCAATAACTCCCCTTGAATGGCCGTCGCAAACTCTCTCAGAGAAAAGACGGCAACAGCCTATTTGCCTCAGTAATGAGGGTTAACGGCGTTGGGTACCACTGGCGACAGCTTTGGGCCGCCAGTGCGGTCGGGTGGCACGCCCTGACGGCTTTGAGGTAGGGCGTGGCGAGCGGCGAGGCGACCACGGCCTTCGCTAAGCCTCAGACCGTGCCACCCAACCGATTGACAGGGGAGCGTCGCCGAGTAGATTGAAACCTCATTCCCCCGTACTCCCTCGTACTCCCTTGTCACCCCGACATGCAGAACGATGTCTCGGCCACCCTGCCAAAGAAATGACCCATGAATCCGATCCGCAGTGCCCTGATTCTCTTCGCGTTACTGCTCATATCATCGGCGGCTGCGCAGTCAGCTGAGTCCGACGCTGCCCCGCCGCCCGAGGGATATGATGTCCGCCGAGAGGGCATCGAACATGGCCAGGTCGAACTGATTGAGTACGAGTCGACCACCGTCGGGATCAAGCGTCGGGCCAAGGTCTACACCCCGCCGGGGTACACCAAGGATCAAAAGTATCCCGTTCTGTACCTGCTGCACGGCATCGGTGGCGACGAACATGAGTGGACCCGTGGAGGGGCTCCGGATGTGATCCTCGACAATTTGTTGGCCGACAAGAAGCTCGTGCCGATGATTGTCGTTCTGCCCAATGGACGAGCTGCCCAAGAGATCACTTCGAGAGATCCCATACCGAAACAGTCGCCCGCGTTCGCGGCATTCGAGCAGGATCTGCTCCAGGACCTGATTCCCTTCATCGACAAGACCTACTCCACACAGCCCAACCGGGAGTCGCGCGCTCTGGCGGGGCTGTCGATGGGCGGCGGTCAGTCGCTCAACTTCGGGCTGAACAACCTCGACACATTCGCCTGGGTCGGTGGGTTCTCCTCAGCTCCGAATACCAAGCCCCCCTCGGAACTCATTAAGGATGCGGACGAAGCGACCAGGAAATTAAAACTGCTGTATGTCGCCTGCGGTGATCAGGACGGGCTGTTCCGGATTAGCCAGGGAGTCCATCGCATGCTCGATGAGAAGAATGTGACTCACCAGTATCTGGTCATCCCGGGCGGGAAGCACGACTTCCAAGTGTGGAAGAGTGATCTCTACCGCTTCGCCCAACTCTTGTTTCAAGACAAGCCGCCTGCGACATCGTCTGTCGAGCCGAAGCCAGTCGAGGCGAAGCCAGTCGACGCAAAGCTGGATGAGTCACAGCCCGCCTCGACGAATGTGGGAAACGGCACTTACCCCCGAGTTCATCCCGATCGCAGCGTGACGTTCCGTTTCAAGGCTCCCGAGGCCAGCAAGGTCCAGGTTTTCACGAACTACGGGCTCGGCTCGGGGGGACCGTGGAACATGCAACGCGGGGATGACGGCGTCTGGACGCTGACCACCGTGCCGATTATTGCGGGACTCCATTATTACACGTTCCTCGTCGACGGAGTCATGGTCAATGATCCGGGGAGCGATGTCTTCTTCGGCACGGGAAAGCCGACCAGCTGCATTGAGATCCCGGAAGCGGGCGTCGACTTCTATCAGGCCCAAGACGTGCCGCACGGGGAGGTCCGCTCTCGCTGGTACCACTCCTCGGTCACGGGGAAAACTCGTCACGTCATGGTCTACACTCCTCCTAGCTATGACGCCGATCCGTCGGCACGGTTTCCCGTGCTGTACCTTCAGCATGGCGGCGGTGAGGACGAAACGGGCTGGGTGCGGCAGGGGCACGCCAACTTCATTCTCGACAACTTGATCTCCGC
>JAYSUV010000707.1:0-2850 GCA_043718945.1 Planctomycetota bacterium | reverse complement strand
CCGCTCGAATCAGTCACACACTTGTTGTCCCAGAGACTGGAACTCGTGTCCCAAGTGTATTGCCAATTTCGAGTTAGTGTCAAGATGCGGGTGTGTGGGGAGTTTCGGTGCCCATTGCGGAGTCCATACGAACGAACTCCGCAACGAAACAATCCGAGCCAGATTCCTTATCGGACCGCTGTTGTCGGCAGGATCAGGAAAACTGGAAAAATCGCTACAAGTTTCCTAACCGGAATAGGTTGACACGTTCGAATCGGCAGAAAACCACTGTCTGGGGAGTGAGGTGACATCTCAGATATCACACGCATCTGCTTTCCGCTGAATGACTTCCAGCGAGTACAGCGTACCAACCCCGGAGCCAGGACAGCGGTCGCAAGTTCTGTCCCAGGAATCTCTTGTTTCGAGATTGGACGGCCAGAAGGGCCAAGTGCGGCACTGCATGGGGCGAACTGCGTAGACGCTGCACCTCCGGGATTGGGGGTCGAGGAAGACGCAATCCCCATTCGGGTAGTCCCGCAGACTCCACCGCCCTCCCATCAGTTTCGTGTGCAGCAGCCGGACTTCACCGACTGGTTTTCCCAGTTCTTCAGCGATGGCGGCGAGTTCCTCCTCCGAGACCCACACCGCCCCCGGAGCCCCCGTACAGCAATCGCCACACTGCGAACACTCAAACCGCAGCCCCTCGGCGTACCACGGGGGAGTTGTATCGGGCGTGCCGCCGGAATCTCCGGCACGCTGTGCTTCTCCGGAGCGCGCGGGATGACTGGCAGTCCCGGTCGGACCGTCAGGGCTGTTCTGGGTGGGCTTGTTCGGCACTTCTGTCGTCTCCGTGCAATTGATCGCGGTGTCTTCCCGAATGATGCAATCTCGCATCACAACGTAACCTAGAGTTCCCCAGATGTCCGAACCCAGTAGAGTGACGGACGAACGCATGAGGCAACGCGAGGATTCAGGACATGTTGGTGCTCAGCCGCAAGCAGGATGAAAAAATCATCATCGGTGATTCAATCACGTTGATGGTCGTCGCCATCCAGGGGGATAAAGTCCGCTTGGGCATCGAAGCTCCCAAGGATGTCTCGATCCACCGGGAAGAAGTGTACCAAGCCATCCAACGAGAGAAACACGACCACGAGCCGCAAGACAAGCAATAAACTCAACTGCGGGAGCGTCGTGAGCGCTTCTCGGAATTCAACGCCCGGCCCGGTGGCTCCTCCCTGAGAGAGTTGCCGGGGCGGGTTCACGTTTTTCTGTAGACGATGCCGGTATCCAAGCGAGTGAATCCCGCCCCCACTACCGCCCGTATCCCAATCGGATTGTTGTCCGGGGCGTGGACTTCGGCATGGCGGAACTGGTCCTGACGCAGGTGTTTGACCACCTCGATCATCAGTGTTTGACCGTATCCCTGACCGCGAAACTGGGGTTCGACGCGCATGTCGACGATGCCGACCGATCGGTTGTGCCACGAGTCCTCGTAATGCTCAAGCGGCGTCGCATTCACACAGGCGATCTGCTCGCCGGTCCGCTTCATCTTCAGGCAATACCGAATCGAGTCCGACCGACCTAAATGCGTGTACCACCACCAATTGGGAGACTCCGGAAAATCGAGTGTCACCAACTCCGTTGATCGCCGGATGGTGTTACTCCGCATTGAGGTCGGGTCGCGCGGGATGGTCAGGTCGCGCTGATAGACCCCATGCTTTTCAAACTCACAGTAGCCCCGATTCTCGAAGAACGGCTGGGCGGCCAAGTCGGTCAACAGAAAACCCGACGGACGACACCCGCCATATAATCCGAAATAGAACGGGTCGAGCCCCCGCGCCGGGCCCGCCAGCAGCGTCGCTACCCCGTGCCCCCGCAGGTATGCCTCACCCCGCGCGAGTAACTCCGTCCCGATCCCCCGGCGACGGTATTCCGGGTGGACCAGCACCGCACAAATCACCCCCCGGCTGCGATCCAGCTGCGTGCGGTCCTCGGTCGTGCCAAACCCCGAATGCACGATTCCGATGACGCGGCTACCATTCAGGGCGACTGTCAACCCCTCGGGATCGAAATAGGGCTGGCCGTAATTGGCATCCTCAAAGGCATCCATCGTACGCGGCAAAGCTGCCCCGCGCCCCATCTGGCCCTCCAGCCAAAGCTTCCAGATCCCCGGCGGATCGAAGTTGCGGAAGCTGCGGTATTCGATCAAGGAACGGCTCCTCGGATCACGCTCACGTGCCACGCACGCCTGGAAAAAGCCCAGAGGCTGCAACCCCTGGGCTTTGGGTCTCTCGCTACTTGGCAGCGGCGACAACAGCGTCCGCTGTCATGTGCAGCTCTTTCATCACCGTATCACCCGGGGCGCTGATGCCGAAGCGGTCGATGCCGATGATCTGGCCCTCGTCGCCGACGTACTTCCACCACAGCCCGCTGACACCCGCTTCGATCGCGATCCGCTTCTTACAGTTCTTCGGCAGCACTTCGTCGCGGTACTTCGCGGGTTGGCTGTCGAACCGCTCAAAGCAGGGCAAGGAGACGACTCGCGTTCCCGGTCCGAGTTGCTCCGCAGCTTTCATGACGTGTTGGAGTTCGCTGCCAGTCGCCATGAGGATCGTATCGAGCTTGGCGGTTTCCTTCTTCGCGATGTAGCCCCCGAGGGCGGCTCCCTCGCGGCGAGTCTGGACCGGGATCGAGCTTTGATTGGGGATGTTCTGCCGAGTCAGCAGGATCACCGTGGGGCCATTGGTCTTCTGTAAAGCCGCAACGAACGCTCCCGCTGTTTCTTCCGGATCGCCGGGCCGCATGACATCCAAGCCGGGAATGACTCGCAGCCCGCTGCACGTCTCGACTGGCTGATGCGTTGGGCCGTCT
>JAYSUV010000706.1:0-2852 GCA_043718945.1 Planctomycetota bacterium | reverse complement strand
CCCCGGCCCCGTACACAAATGACTTGTACTTCTCCACCCGATTGAGGATCGTGGTCAGTCGCATCCGGGAATCTCCTGCGGGACACCGATGAAGTCTTAGACAACTCCATCATGACCCACAGGACTCCCGGATGCCTCTCTCGCTCGACTACTACCACAGATTCTGCGGAAGAACCACATTTTGCGGTGCTGCTTGTCGGTCAACTCATTGTACATCTCGCGCCGCAGGTCCGTCAGTTTCTCGTTCATCAGCTTGATGACGTGAAAGCGATCGAACACCAGCGCCGCCTGCGGCAGGTACTCCATCACAGCTGCGATGTACCCGCCCGCCATGTCTGTGGCCACGGCTTTGATCTTCGCCCGCGCTTGCTTCAGCTTGGAAAAGAATGGCTTCAGGGCCTGCTTGCCGCGCCCCTTGAGGACCGACATGATGGCCATCGTGTCGAGGTCCAAGACGATCGTGACGAACCCGTGCCGCGCTCCGAGATAGTTCTCGTCAATTGCCAATCGCTTCAAGCCACCGAGCTTCGGCCGCGCCAGTTTCTTCAGCCGCGCCAGGTCGATCTCACTGACCGTGTTCCACGACAGGCCATACATCTCGACCACATCTTGAATCGTCAACCGCGTCAGCTGTCGCTCGATGAACGCCTCGAAGGTCTTCGTGATCCGCCGCTGACCATTCGCAAACGTCGGCTGATGCCACGTCTTCGCTCCACACTTCAAACACTTCACGCGCGGCGAATCCATCACCACATCGACCGGCGTCAACCCGATCGGAGCCGACTCCCAAGACCGCACCGCATGCTCATGCACATGCACCCGCGAACTGCCACAAGCGCGACACCGCAGCCCCTCGCGCGGAGCCTGGATCAACACCCGCAACCGACCATCCGTCTCCGATGGCCACGTGTCCAACCCCAACACCCGATACAATCCCGCTGCGGACATGCTGCAATCTCCCACTGGTCTGTCGTGCCACTCAACACAACCCCAGTGATGACCAGCATGTCCGCGTTTGACAAGCCATCCCCCCAAATAGTCGGATGAACCGGAGAGTTTCACCCCGTTGGGGTAATCGAGGGCTTCCAGTTCGTGGACGGCGGGGTGTTCACCCTTCCAGGTCATGCGACGAGCGCAGCCGAGGACGAAGCCCGCGCAGCTCATCAGCACGCCGCAGAACTTGCTTTCCAGCGACGACCAGCAGCGTTCGACGGGGTTGTATTTGCTGTGATACGGCGGGTAGTAGACCAGCCGGATTTCCAGGCCGGACCAGTCGGCGAACTGCACCATGCGTTTTAAGAACTGCGTTCGGCTGCCGCTATTATTGGGGCCATTATCGAGATAGATCACCAAGCGTTTCACTTGGGCGAAGCGGTCACGCACTAAGCTCCACCACAGCTGTAACGCATCGCCCCACGAGTCGCTGGTTTCTCGCAAACCGAAGATCAGCAGCAGCGTGCTCGTTGCCACCATGAGGATTCCAAACGGCACGAGCTTGGTGGTCGCGGGCGGGTCATGGTCCCACGCCTTCAGCGGTTTGCCATCGCCGCCGGTCCGGGTTTTTTCCCCCGCGAGAATAGTCGCCGATGGCCACCTTCGCTTTCGTGTCGACGGAGATTTCCAGGGTTTCTGGATCGCTGCGCGAGGCGACACGGACCGCGCTGAGGTTCTCGAAGATCGCGTCGGTGTCCGGCGTCTTCTTCAGTGGCTTCCCCTTCTGAATCCGCTTGAGCCGATAGTTCATGCGGTTCAGAATCCGTCGCAGCGAACGCTCCGAGGGCGCCTCGGCGGCGCTCCAACCCTTCTGCTCGATCAATGCCGTTCGGACTTCACGCGCCGACAGATTGAGGTCGCAACGAGCAGACTTTAATTCCGGATCGGTCTGCGTCTGAGGCTCCGCAATCTCCCGAATATCGTCGGCCAACTTCGGATTTAACTCCTCGACCCGCGACCGTCCCCGAGCTGCGAAGTTGCCCAGCACCACGATCCCGGTTTCCCGCTCCCGCAAGCCGACCCGCACCGTCTCCCGCCCCCAACCAAACCGCTCCTCCGCCTGCCGCGCATTCCCCGCGCACAATCGCAACGCCACTTCCGCCACAAACACCCGACGCTCAGACCCCGTCAATTTCCCAGCGGCGAAACGCAACAACTCCACATACTCCTGATCCGCAACACCCATCGCACAACCCTCCCTGATCACACAGACGATTTCCCATCGTCAAACAGTGTCGCAGGTCTGGGCATTTTCACCGATACCAGCTTTGGTAAACTTCTTCGAGCCGTTCGCCTTAGTGCTTGAGGCCGAAGAGCCCCTTGTCGGCTTTGAGGAACCGGGAGGCGTCGCCCTTCTGGCCGATCTCTCGGATCAGGGCGGAGTACAAAGTCTACGCAGTGGTGGCTCCGCCGGGGATGGTCCAGTCGGCCTGGATCGCCAATGCTTTAAGCATCGCCTTTGTCGTCATCGAAGTTTCGGCTTGGGACAGCACCTGAAACTCGCACGAGCGTTCCCATTCGGACGCGACTGGAGCGACGGAATGCAGCGAGCCGGTGAATGGCTGTGAGTGGCGATGGGTGCATTCGTTAGGACATGGTCCAAAATCATATCCCGATTTGAACAGAGGAATCTGAACAGAAGGAAGCAAAGGAGGCGAAGGGTTCCATTTGAAGACCCTCGCTTCCTTTGCGATCTTCTGTTCAAAATCAAATCGGGGAGATGTTTTGGACGAGTTCAGTGGGCTGCCCATGAGAACCCTTGAATGAGAGCACGCAGTCGCCTCACTCGTAACAGCCCCCTACGGCTTCAACACCGCCTGCTTCGTGAAATGGTCGATCACCACGGGCAGCCACAAAGC
>JAYSUV010000705.1:0-1010 GCA_043718945.1 Planctomycetota bacterium | reverse complement strand
AAACTCACCGCGACATCCTTCACGCGGCCCCCCCCCATATAGCCGACCCACCCGCCGCTTGGACAGTGCAGGCTGCGGTTTTTGATGCGTACCGCCTGATGACGGGGGGCAGCAGTTGGCGAATGTCGAAGTTCAAGAACCCGGACGTTACTGCGGAACACTCGTGATTCACATCAACGCTAAGGGAGAATCACACACGGCATGGAACAGCAGGCCGCACGAGTAGGTGTGAAATACTACCACTGGCTGAGCCTCGTTTGGCTCGCAAGCTTGACGAAGACGAAAATAATGTCAGTGAGTTGCGGGCGGACCGCATCCTGAACCGCGACCATCATCCGCAGTGGCAGGGGCAACGCACTCGAATGGTCTACTCGTTCCCCACCGACACGAAGCTGTGGGACCGGTATGCGGAGATCCGGGCCGAGGGGCTGCGGAACGAAGATGGTGGGGCGGGAGCGACCGCGTTCTACCGTCAGCATCAGCTGGAGATGGACGCGGGGTCAGTGATCGCCTGGCCGGTGCGGTTCAACTACGACGAGCTGTCGGCGATTCAGCATGCCATGAATCTTAAGTTGCAGGATGAGGCCGCGTTCTGGGCGGAGTACCAGAACGAGCCGCTGCCGGAGGTGCAGGCGGACGAGAACGAACAGACCGCTGACCAGATTGCGGCTAAGCTGAACGGACTACCCAAGGGGCGGGTGCCGTTGGGGTGTCAGCATCTGACGATGTTCATCGATGTGCAGCAGAAGGTGCTGTTCTATGTGATCTGTGCCTGGGCCGAGGAGTTCAGCGGAACGGTGCTGGAGTATGGAGCCTGGCCCGATCCCCAGCGCTCGTACTTCTCGCTGCGAGATGTCACGAAGACGTTGGCCTCTGTCACACCAGGCACGGGCTTGGAAGGAGCGATCTACGCCGGGCTGCAGGCTCTCACCGAGCGGCAACTCGCCCGTGAGTGGCACCGGGAGGATGGGGCGTCACTGCGAATCGAGCGCTGCCTGATCGACGCCAAC
>JAYSUV010000704.1:0-7961 GCA_043718945.1 Planctomycetota bacterium | reverse complement strand
GCTTCTCAGGGAAACATCACCGGGTTTCGTTTTCGGCATCTTCCGCCTCCAGTGCATCGAGCATCTGAAACGCCTCGACCGCCTGACGGCGATTCTCTTCAAGGATATCCCCGTCCTGATCGAGTTCCATCAAACGGTAGAGGATCGCTCGCCGTTCTGCGTGTGACAGTTTGGGAAGTTCAATCAGGATTTCTGAGGTACTCATCATCGTTCTCAGAAACTGCACCACAAAACTTCCGAAGTCTCGGAAGACTTCGGAAGTTTTCGGAACGGCCTTACAGCAGGTACTTCAGCGTCGTGGGGAAGAACGGAATGCGGGCGGCCTTTTTCTTCTCGGCGCCATCTTCTTTTTTCTCGTCTCCTTTTTTCTCTTCACCCGGTGCAGCATCGGCGGGCTTCGCTTCTGCGGTGGCCTTCGCGATCTCCTGATCGAGGACTTCCAGAGCCTTCTTCAGTTGAAGGTCGTCGAACTTGCCGGGGATGCGTTCCTGGCTCACCGCATCGCGATCTCGCCGGTCGGTGACATAGGCCCCCATTTGGTCCCTCGTGTATTCGATCTTCATGCCGTCGTTCGGCATCACGCCCCACTTGTCGGCTTCGGTCTCGCCGGGGAAGCGATGGATCTTTTCCTTGCTGGGGCGGTAGTACGAGGCGGTCGTCAGCTTGAGCTTGCTCTTACCGTCTTCCACATCCAGGGTGTTCTGCACGCTCCCCTTGCCCCAGCTGCGCTCGCCGACCACGACGGCGCGCTTGTGATCCTGCAAAGAGGCGGCGAGGATCTCACTGGCCGAGGCACTGAACCGGTTACTGAGAACAGCGATCGGGAATCCCATAAAGGTTCCGAACTTCTTAGCCGTGCGGGTGATCGGTCGGCTGTTGCGGCCCTCGGTCGAGACGATGACCCCTTCTTCCAGAAACAGGTCGGCGATCTCGACAGCTGTCTGCAAGTACCCACCGGGGTTGAAGCGGACATCAATGACGAGTCCTTTCATACCATCGGCCTTGAGGGCCTTGAGGGCTTTCTTCATCTCATCTCCGCTGCGAGCGGTGAAGTGGGTCAGACGGATGTAGCCGATCTTCTTGGCGGGATCGAGCATAAAGTCCCACGAGCCGTCCGGGCGGTAGGTCTCGCCCAGAACGGTGTCGAGATGAATGATCTCGCGCGTCATATCGACCCGCGTGACATCGGGAGAGTCGCCGCGCGTGTAGCCGACGTTCACCACCTCACCGGCCTTGCCGCGCAGGATCTCGATGGCCGATTCCATTTCGCGATCCTGGTCAAAGTCGGCCACCTTTTTGCCGCCGACTTCGACAATGCGATCGCCGGGCAGAATCCCCGCCTTCGCAGCGGGTCCTCCGGGCAGCGGGACCGAGACCTCAATCGCCCGCACCTCGCGGAGGAACTTCACTTGAATGCCGACGCCGCCGAACTCTTGGTCGACCGACTCGTTGAATCGGGCCAGTTCTTCGGGACTGATGAAGTCCGAGTACGGATCAAGGTCGGCCAGCATGCCACGGATGGCCGATTCGATCAGCTTGCGGCGGTCGACCTCCTTGACGTAGTTCTGATCGATCTCGTCGAACGTGTCGACGAACACCTGCATCAGTTCGAAATATTCATCGTCGGTCTGGGGTGCATCGGGCTTGGCCGGTTCGGTCTTCGCGGGCTCGGCCGGCACCGGATCGTCGGCACGGATGACACCGATCCAGAAACCCAGTCCAGCACCCAGCAACGCCAGGCACGCACAGCGCGCCGCAAAAGTCCGCATGGTCATTCCTTCATCCGATGTGGAGAACTCCGCTACTCCAACATCTTAGAACGCTCACCACAGAGCAGCAAGACGGAGCGGGGATGCGAGCGTACACTCCGAACTTCGGTTCGGATGACTCTGCCCCCTCTCCCCACTGGTGACGAGACTTTCAGGGTGGACATGGCTGTGGGGAGAGGGCCGGGGTGAGGGGGAGAAAGGTTCCCATGTGGCCCCCTCACCCCAGCCCTCTCCCCCGCAATGGAGTCTGTTTCGAAAGCGGAGTCGATTGCGGGGGAGAGGGAGCAGGAACTGGCCTCTCTCCATCATTGGGGGAGCACATGCCCCACCTGTTTTTGCTGCGACCCGGAGCCTTCGCAGCGGAGTTTATTCTTCTACGATTTCCCCAACCGCCGATCGAACCACTCGGGGTCGACAAACCGCCGTAGCAACCAGTGCAGCGCATACGTCAGTCGTGCTTCCACATGCTGTCGCTGTTCCTCGGTGGGAGTCCCCGTCCACTCCAGCCCGTCCGTCCCGAGTCGGGCGGGCCACTGTTCGCGCTGGGCGAACTCTTCATTGATGCGGTCCATCGCTCGCTTCATCCACACGATCCCAAACATCTCGCGGAAGTCGTTCCAGACGCGGCCCGGCCCGTTCGCTTCGAGGGAGGGACGCCGCAGAATCAATCGCCCCCACCAGACACTCAGCAGCAGGCACCCCGTCCCCGCAAGACGATAGGTCTCCGGCGACACGCCCTGCCCCGCCGACACCGTCGAGCAGGGAGCCAGCACCAACACCACACTCAGCGCATACAACAGCGCCGGAAACGCCAGCCGGGTCGCGATATAGTTCCCGCACCCCATCACCAGCACGAGTACGAACCCGATCAGCACCGGAGTCTCGACCCGCAGCGCCCCCGACCCCGCCGCGGTCCACACCGTGAGAGCGGGCCACCCCAACACCAGGACCAGCGGCACCAAGACAAAAAAGTTCCAGGCCTCGCTCCCCGGTCGCTTCGCCCCCAAGACCGCAATCGGCGGCACCAGCGACACCACAGCTGTCCAGTACCACAACTGGTCATGCACCACCGCTCGGTCGGGAAACCAGAACGCCGAGAGAGTCCACGCGGCCCCCCACATCGCGGCCACGAAGAGTCCCCAAGAGGCCGATGTCGTGAGCGTCGTTCCGCGCACTCCGCGTCGCAGCTGGATCGACTGCCAGACGACAAAGGCGAGTAGGCCAATGACCAGGAGTGAGAGAGCAGCAGCCACAGAACGCCAGCACCCGAGGGAGGAAAAAGGTCTGGCGTATTAGAACGGGCGAGCACAGCGGCGTCAGCCCAATGGCACTGACTTGAGATCACTCGCCCGACGCGTCAGCGAGGGATTCTTGGGGAAAACTCGCTTTCGCTCGCCCTCGCTGACGCTTATTGAAGCTGCGCAATTAGGACACGGATCGCACGGAGTCCCCAGCGCGGCGAAGCCGCAACCAAAAAAAGGGGGGGGCGATCAGGAGTCATCCATCCCGGAGGGATGCCAGCCATTAGCCGGTGGTTGAGCGCAGCGACACCACCGGAACAGAGCCCCGCCTCGATTCCGCATCCCGGAGGGATGCCAGAAGGCGTTGCTCTCGGGAGGAATTTGCCTCAGGGGCCAGAGTTTTCTGCCATCCCTCCGGGATGGGAAAACAAGAGCCAGCTGGCGTCCGGTGGTGTCGCTGCGCTCAACCACCGGCTAATGGCTGTGACCCCTCCGGGGTCGGGTTGAGGCCGATGACTGGCGGGGTCCGGGACCTTAAACCACTCCGCTCGCCGTCTCATCGGTGACTTCCCGCTTCACCCCGACCAGCATGACGGCGATCAGGCTGACGATGAAGACCATCAGGCTCATGATCCGCAGATCACTCTCGGGAGACAGCAGCAGATAGCCGAGAATACCGAGGGCAGCTGCGATGCCGAGGACGGGACGGAAGGAGGTGGCGCTGGAGGCGGTGCGGATGCGGCGAACGACCCACACGGCGAGCAGGATCCAGCAGAGTGACCAGAGCCACGTCAGAGCGCGGGTCCAGGCTTGGCGAGGACGGAGCGAGATCGTGAGCGTGGGCGATCCGCCGACTCGCGAGAAGACGGTCTCGGACCCCACGGTTGGGATCACGAGGGGGAGGGAGAGGCCGCCGGTCTGGGTCCACATCATTGTGGTCCCACCCTCCAACGGGAGGAGACCCCCTACGGTGGATGCACGCTCGTACCGCGACCGTCCATCGGCAATATCACTCCAGCTTCTTCCATCGATCGCCCAGTTGGTCGCCAAGGTGTCATACTGGATGTCGCTACGCAAATAACCGGCAGAGGGAAGCTGTTGCCGGAACTGCTCCTGCAACTGCTGTTGTTGCTGCGGAATCCCACCGACATCGATGCCGTTCGTGCCGAAGAAGCCCGCCCCGCCCTGTTGGCCACCGCCATTGACGTTGACACCTTGCTGGCCGCCACCCTGTTGCCCGCCCTGCATGGCGTTGCTGAGCGACTGGTCTTCCAGCGACTTCCGCAGTAGCCCGCGACCGCCGGACTTCTTGCCCTTCGTCTCGACTTGGTCCCGCTTCTCATCAGCGACAGCCTGCCCCTTGAACTGCAACTTCCCGGAGACATCATCGAGAGTGGCAGATCCTAAGATGTTCAGGTTGTAGTTGAAGTCGTTATTGCCGACGATGAACGCCCGGTTGGATGTCCCGTCGGACTGCTGCGGTGCAGCCTCCTGCACAGCGGGAAGATCGACTGCCGTGTTGCGAGTGACTTCGTCCAGCAGCCGACCGTTGAGATTCTTGGCGGCCTCATACAGTGGAATCGACTCGAACTTCCCGGGTGCGTTGTCCGCAATCGTGGCACACTGAAATGTCAATACGTCCTGCAACTGTTTGAGGTTGTTCAGCGACTGAGCGCGTTTGAGGTTGTCACTCTTGTCGTCATTGATGTTTCGAATCATCTCTTTGACATCGGTCTCCAGTCGCGTGGTCTTCTGCATTTCGAGGAGGGCGAACTTGTCGTCCTCGCTCAGTTGTTCGACGTTTGATCGCGTCTTGTCAGTCACCAGCGTCACGTCAAGTTTGTCCGGCGTGAAGATCCTCCACGAGGTGTCCGCCACGGTCAGGCCGAACTCGGCGGACTCTCCGCGAGTCAGCACATCGGGTGCCGGAAGTGAGACCTCTTGAGCCGAGAGGCTGAACCCCTGCCGCAGCGGTGTCGCCAGCTGCCCGCTGAGTGTGACCTCGACAGTAAACGACAGATCGACCACGCTGGTCTGCGGGAGTGGGACCAGATGCACGGCCTTCTCGTTCAGCTTGGTCAGCACCGTGCGCGAGGCCCGGCCCTTGACGAAGACCGACATCAGTTGAGAATTCTCCGGCAGCTTCAGGCCGAGGAACTGTTGGCCCCGGTTCCGCACGGTGTACGTGGCCCGCGTCTTCCACGAGCCGTCCCAAGCCAGCGAGGTCACCAGTTCGCTGCCGGTGACAGTCGCGCGCCCAGCCTCTTGAGTGGAACTGCGCACCAGCTTCCATTTCGGCATCGCTTGGGTCGCGGACAGTTCGGTGATCGCCAGCGCCTGGTCGAGGAGCTTACTCTCGACCACCAGCGGTAACTGATCGCGCGGCAGCTTGTTGACCAGTCGCTCATCAATGGCGACCAGTTGCCCCGCCGAGCGGTTGACGACAATGGCACACCGCCGCTGACTCTCCAGCGGGTTCTGCTTGCCAGCGATGATCGTGTCGAGGAACTGCACATCCGGGATCTGAATGATGTCGTCCGCCGGAGGGGGCAGCGTCACCACTCCGGTACAGAGGAACTGGTTCCGCACGGCGTCGATCAGTTGGATCGTCCAAAGGATGTCGCCGCTCTCGGTCGCTTCGGACCCGATCTGCCGCACGCCGGGGACGCTCAGTTCCAGGCGGCCCTTGAGCCAACTCGGCGTTGTGAACTGAAAGGTATCCGCCGCCGCCCGGCTGATCTTCCAGCGGAAGGTGAGCCCGTAATCGACCGAGTCATCCGCCACCGCCACCAGCGTGACCAGGTCCGCGCTCAGCTGAGCCACTTGCCGCGCGAGGTCAACGACCACCGGCGTATTGACCACCGCATTCGCCCGGTAGGCGAACTGCATTGGCGTCGAGCGCAGGTGCTGCAACTCGTTCGACAGCTGCTCCGGCGGGGCGGTCTTCCACCCCTCGGCAGAACGAACAGTGGCCGAGTAGATATCACTCATCCACACAGCGAGCGAGGAATTGAGCTTGGCGACGCCGATCGGTTGTGGAGCGATCATGTCGACTGAGGTGCTGTCGGCTTTGCGGGCCACGAGACCGGTCAGCAGCAGTTCGACCTGGCCGAGACGGGGTTGATCGAACTCGACGGTCAGAGTGCGCGAGCCGCCCTCAGCGGGGGAGTCGTACCAGTCGTTGATGAAGCTCGACCCTTCGACATCCATCAAGAGGAAGTCGGGTGGCAGCGTGACCGAGACGCTGGGGCGCGGGGCCCCGGTCAGGTCGAACAGGAACCGGCTGGCCCACTCCAATTTGCGGGTGCCGACCAGCACGCCATGCTCGGTCAGGCACTTCGTCTCGGGCTGGCGGCGGGAGAGTGACACAGTCAAACTGGCGGGGCGGGTGGCATAACGGTAGGCGGCCAGCGGGGCGACCTCGGGACGATGCGGCATGGCGACCGGCTGGTACTTGGCGATATCGATCTGGACCGCCCCCTTCACGTCGGTCGCGCGGAGCGCGAACTCGCCCCCGGCGAAGAGGCCGATCTGGCCAATCTCGCGCGTGGCGTCCATCGGGACCAGTTCGGGAATTGGCAGCGTCTGGGTCACGTCGGTGACCGGGAGTGGCGTGAACAGGTCGACCAGGATCGTCGTCTGGTCCTCGACCGTACGGCGGAGGAAGACACGCAGGCGGCGCGTGGCTCCTTGAGCCTCATCGAGTTGCCAGCCGCCGACATCGGGGCCGGAGATCTCGCGGATCGCCATCGCAGCTGGGGCGTCGAAGGCGACTTCGGTCAGCGAACCCTGCCGCACGCGGTAAGCGAAGTGATGGTTCACTTGCAGCCCGGTATCGTCGACGATGATCGCCTCGCCGGTGTCGATATGGACGATCGTGTTGCCCGCTCCGCGTACGGCTCGCGGCTGCCACGAGATCGTGATGTCGCCGCCGCGATCGACAGCTGTGTCGAGGACGGGGCCGTTCTCGGTCTCGCGGATGCGGTAAGCACCGGTGGCTCCGTTCACCTTCAGATCGCGGTCGCCCATGATCTTGGGGAGTTGGACGGAGAGCTTGGCAGCTGCGGCCTGATTGGTCTTGAGGGTGAACCGACCGGCGGGGCCTTCGGTGACGGCGGGGAGGTCGAACTCCAGATCGAGGACGTGTGCGCCCTTCCCCGTGACGACCAGCTCGTATCCGGGGCCGACGGTTTGCACGGACGCTGGCTGACCATCAAGGATTGCCGACTTGAGAGCGACCTCGCGGATTGGCAGCGAGTGGGCGAATTGTCGGTCGTGAGCGCAGATCAGCACCATGCGAGTCTTCACATGCACGACGGCGGTGTTGCCGGTTTGTTCAAAGGTGGCAGCATGCAGTGCCTCGACGACCCAGCCGTCATAGGGGGCGTCGATTTTAGGAGCTTCTTCCGGATGGGCCTTCTTCCAAAGCTCAAGGAAGAGTGCCTGCGGGATGTAGACACGGTCGGCGGTCGCGGGGTCGTCTCCGGTATAGGGGAGGACGACATGCGGCTCGGGCTTCGGCGGTTCGGGCTTCTTGGCCGCTTCGTCTTGAGCTTGAGCCCGCGTCGGAGCGAGCAGCATCGCGAGTAGCAGCGCCACGGTGGTGAGCGGGGTCGTCGAGCAAGTCGTGACATCCGGACAGCAGCGGAACTTGATTCGGCAGATCAGCCAGCAAACGACACTCATAAGGAGCAACGCCCAACCTCCAAAGAACAGGCCATCAATGACCGGCTGACACTGCGTCGGCAACTGCGGAGCGATGGCGATCGAGCCGAGGATCAGCACGGCGACAGCTGTGGCCCGCAGAGTCAGCGGTAACTTGCGAGCGAACCAGCCCGCGACGACGACAGCGGCGATGACGAAGCAGGTCCAGTCGCGCGACTTGTCCCGGCGGGTGAACTTCAGGTGCAGGTCGGTCGAGGCACTGCCGTTGCCGAGGAACGTGAACTCG
>JAYSUV010000703.1:0-2862 GCA_043718945.1 Planctomycetota bacterium | reverse complement strand
AAGGTCAGACATCCTTGTCCGTCGATTTCCGAGGTGTTTCGCACGGACGGACGAGAATGTCCGTCCTACGAAATGTCTCATTTCTCCCCGCGACAGGTGATATTCAGGCGAGCAAAACAGAGTTCACCGACGCTCCCGCGTGACCGATCGGGCGATCACTGGAACAGCCCATTTCGGCGGAAGCTGCCGAACATTCGCCTCTCGGCAGGCTTCGTCTAGTCCTTGAGGAAAAAAGGACGTACAAGTCGATTTCGTGACCAGTCGCCCGAAACGGCGGCGAGTCATGAAACCCACCTCGCGAGCTGGTCTGCCGGTTTCCCACTGGCTCATCTCGCGAACGGTTCCTGCCTTCGGGTGGGGACTCCTCACCCCCACAAATCCCCCTGTTGCCCGATTGAAACGTGACGCCCTCCTCGGGTGCCGCTTCCGGTCCGTCTATCGGTCTGGAGTGGTGCTCTCGTCGGATACGGCTCACGCTCGGATTCCGGAGAACATGATGCCCCGCCTTCATCGCTCCCTCATCGCGTCTCTCGTGATCGCCAGTCTCTTCATGTCATCAGGATGTGGACACCGGCGACGCAAGATGCAACTTCGTCAGTCTCAGCTGCAATCGCTGAAGTATTACCGCGAGAACCAGGAGATGGCTGGGCAGGTGCAGGGGCTGTCGGAGCAGGCTCAGATGGCCGGTCAACTGGCGATGGAGAAAGACCAGCTGGCCCAGCAACTGGCTTCCGTCCAGCAGAACCTCGACGTGTCGAATCAACGGCTGGCGAATCTGAACGCCGAGCGCTCCCAGCTCAGCGAGAAATATGCCAGCCTGCTGTCTGGGCTCAAGAATCCACTGTCGGGCGGGACCAATCGCCGCTTCGAAGAGCTGTCCAAGAAGTACCCGGAGTTCGAGTTCGATCCGGTCACCGGCGTCAGTCGCTTTAATGGCGATCTGCTGTTCGCTTCCGGCAGCGATGTCCTCCGCACGGACGGCTCGGCACTGCTCAGAGAGTTCACGGGCATCATGAACGACCCCGAGGCCAAGCAGTTCCACATCCTGGTTGTCGGCCACACCGACGATCAAGATGTCGTCAAGCCGGGAACGCGGGTCAAGCACGAAACTAACTGGGAACTCTCCGCTCACCGAGCCACAGCTGTGGTCCACAATTTGGCCAAGATCGGCCTGAGTGAACCACGGATGGGCGTGGCGTGCTACGGCGAATTCCAGCCTGTCACCGCGAACTCCGACGATGCGTCCCGCCAGGTGAACCGTCGCGTAGAAATCTACATCCTCGC
This sequence comes from Planctomycetota bacterium, assembly GCA_043718945.1. Classification (GTDB taxonomy): domain Bacteria; phylum Planctomycetota; class Planctomycetia; order Planctomycetales; family Planctomycetaceae; genus TH-plancto1. The sequence goes on along the minus strand of JAYSUV010000703.1, from coordinate 1,578 downwards.
CCCAGATGCGAGTGTGGCCGGCTGGGAAGGGCCGTCGATGATTCGATAAACACGAGGCAATTCCGCCATCCCGAGCGATCCGGAACGCAGAATCCCCGAAGTCTGTCCCGAGACTGGGTACAGTGGCGGACGGATTTGAGGTGGGCCCGGGTCGTGGGGGGGGGGCCGTTTGAGACCATCTTGTCATGGAATCGATCGTGTACCGTCGTGGCTTTGATTCCTTCAAAAGTACCCATCTCTCAATTCAGACCTGCCGTAGGTCTTATCAGTCAGAGTGGTGCTGGCTGTCGCAGAGCCAACATCAATCGTCCCGAGTGTGAACAAGATCGTGGTCACCAGCATCGCTGAATCTGCCTGCGGATCATCGGAAGAATGGTGCGACTCCGGGGAGTCCACGCGTTTCCATTCCCGATTCGCAAGACGTTCGCCAATCAATCCGTTACGATCCTGTTGTATTAACGACTCAGCCCGGAGCCGCTCACACAATGATCGTCACGATTGATGGCCCCGCAGGCGTTGGCAAAAGCACAGCTGCCCGCCAACTCGCTGAACGCCTGGGGTTCGATTTTCTGGATACCGGCGCGATGTATCGAGCCGTGGCATTGTGCAGCCTGGAGCTGGGAGGAGACGCCCACGATCAGTCACTCTCTGCCCGGATTGCGGCGCTGGTCAAGATCGAAGCCCTCTCCGGGCGGGTCACGTGTGATGGCCAAGATGTGTCGAAGGCCATCCGGACTCCGGATGTCACCCATGCGGCGTCGATCGTCGCTCAGAACTCTGCGGTCCGAGACGCTCTCGTCCAGCAGCAGCGCGACGTGGCCGTTGGACGCGATATCGTCAGTGAAGGCCGCGATCAGGGGACCGTGGTCTTTCCAGAGGCCGAATGCAAATTCTTTCTGACAGCTGATCCTCGCGTGCGAGCGCTGCGTCGTCATCGGGAGATGGAGGATTCCGGCCACTCGATCGATATTGAAGATCTAGTTCGCCAGCAAAAAGAGCGCGACGACCGTGATGAAATGCGGGAGATTGCCCCGCTTCGCCCCGCGAACGATGCGCTGATCGTCGACACAACCGATCAGTCCCCGGATGAGGTGCTAGACTTTCTGGTGGAGTCTGTCCATTCGCGCCAGGCTCGCTCGGCGAGTCACTGACTTTAGCAACCCGAAGCGTCAGCGAGGGGGAGCGAAAGCGACATTTCTCTGTGTTTCCCTCGCTGACGCGTCGGGTGGTTGAGGTGAAATCCGGGTCACTCATACGCTTCATTCATCCGGCGGCTCGGTCGCCACTTCGTGCCACTTCATGGCCTGGTTCATCGGCTCGATCCGCAGCACAACGATGCCGTCCTGAAAAATGCGAACAGTGCCGGTCGATTCCGAGACGGCGATCGCAATCGCCTTGGTCGCCTTCGAGATCCCGGCCGCCGCCCAGTGGCGGGCTCCGAGCCCCTTGGAGAGCGTGATGTCCTCGGCGGCGGCATCCAGGATGCGACCAGCTGCGATGACGACCCCTTCGGCGGAGATCACAAAGGCCCCGTCGATCTGGGCGAGTTCCTTCATGCTCTCGCGGACGCGGGCGTTG
>JAYSUV010000702.1:0-1014 GCA_043718945.1 Planctomycetota bacterium | reverse complement strand
ACACGGTCGGCGGTCCGACCTCCAAGATCATCGTTCTCAGAAACACCGGTTCCAACCTCTGCCCGAACACGGGGGCTGTGGCAATTCTGGCGGTGAATGGCATCCCCGTCGCGATGGGCAATCTCACCGCTGAACCCAGTTCGATTCAGACCGAAGCGAATCCCGGCGACAAGATCTCCGCCATCGTCCATACGGTTCCACTGTTCAACAGAGTCGTCTGCGTTCAGTTGGGCGAACTGACGTTCCGGCTGGATGAGTGTGATCTGGTCGCCCTTTCCGACAAAACGGAACGACGAGCCGGAGTCATCGCCTGCACACCGCCCGCCACGCGCGACTGGTATGCGTGGAACGATTTGATGCCGCCCAAGCCGGACGTGTTCCATGTGGTGGGGGAAGTGCAAGTCCCGAATCCGGGGGTGAAGGCGATCCTTGTCCCCCGGAATCCGCAGGGAATCAATCCGAAAATCCTGCTGCTGGATTTGATGCTGGTCCAGCGACCCGGGATCTGGCCCCAGATCGTGGTGTGGACACAGGCGACTTACGAGAAGGTCAACACCACGTACTCCAGCGCCCAGATTTTCTGTTGTGATCTCTCCATCGCGAATGTGAATGCGGATGACATCCAGTAGGTGAACTGTCACCGAGCGAGATGTGACATTTCGACTGGCCCCCGGTCGCTGAACACTGTGACCGGGGGCTCCAGCCCCCCAGCCCTCACCCACATAGTGGAGTCCTCTCTGATAGCCGTGCCGATTGTGGGGGAGAGGGGGCAGAATCTCACGGCTGCCAACTTTTCCGATGCACACCCCCGAAAGCCCACCGCTTGTACGAGTCGACTTGAACCCTGTGCGGGGTGGTGTTGACTTTGATGTTGAGCCTGTCGGAACAAACAACGCGGGGTGGCCTGGGTAGGGTCGCTGTGGACCCGACCGGGACGGTGCAGCCAGAGGAGGCTTTGGCATCGAGAGTCGCATCCGAGCGTGCCTCCCGTGCCGTTGGCACACCGGTCGGCCC
>JAYSUV010000701.1:0-1015 GCA_043718945.1 Planctomycetota bacterium | reverse complement strand
TGTTGCCCGGCTTCAGATCCCGGTGCAGCACGCCCCGGCTGTGGGCGTAGTCCATCGCGTTGCAGACGACGATGAACCTCGCCAGAAGCTGCCTCAACGCCAGCTCGCGCGCCCCCGCCTCCTTGAGGTTCGGGTTGTCGGCCTTGTGAAACTGTTCGATCGACTGCTTGAGACTGTCGCCCTTGATGAACCGCATCGCATAGTACGGTCGGCCATCCTCATACTGACCAAGGGCATACACCGGCACGATGCCGGGGTGTTCGAGTCCGCCGGTGATCTCGGCCTCCAGCACAAACCGTTCGCGGGCGTTCGTGTCGTCGGAGAGATGAACCAGAATCTCCTTCAGCGCCACTTCGCGGTGCAGTTCCTGATCCAGCGCGACGGAGACTTGTCCCAGTCCCCCCTTGGCATGCGGACGCAGAATCCGAAACCGCCCGGACAGGCCGGTCGCGTGATCGGTTGTCGCCCGCTGACTGGCTTGGGCGTCCGACATTGTCCCCAAACTGGCCTGCTCCTCCGACATCGTTGGCAAGCTGACCTGCTCTTCCAAGACGGTCGGACTGACGCACGGAGACGGCTGCGGTTCGGACGGCATGTGGGTCTCCCGTGGGATGTGGACTCTTGCCCGTCTGGTCTCTTGGCCGGTCGGCAGGAAATGATCTACCCGTAGGACGGATTTCCAATCCGTCCGGTGTTGACGGACGGATTGGAAATCCGTCCTACATCATTGGTGGTTAACTTCCTGCGGACTGCGTGACGCCAAAGGCGGACGGGCAAGAGTACACATCCTCCATCGCGCGTGCGACAACTCCCGCCGCTCGCCGCTACTTTTCCCCTGGCGATGGCGTCGGCGCTCGGACGTCGATGATTGGGTCGTTCAGGAAGCGGATCAATGACACGGGAGAATACCTCGGTTGTTGTTCGCGCCACTTCTCGTACACGCGGCGTGAGACGTAGCCCATCGTCTCCAACAGGCTGACTCGGCCATCCGGTTCGGCGGGCGGCAGTCCGGCAA
>JAYSUV010000071.1:0-2277 GCA_043718945.1 Planctomycetota bacterium | reverse complement strand
AGCGGCCTCGGCGATCGAGTCTTCCCATTCCTGACGAGCCTTTCGCAGAGCCTCTTCCGAAGCCTGCATGTCTTCCTCGTTCTGACGCTGACGAGCGGCATGATCGTCAGCTGCCATCTGCCCATTCTCGTCTTGAGCGGCTTGTCGATCGGCCTCGACCTGGGCGAGCTGTTCCTGTTTCCGCTGGTCGCGTTGACCGATCTGCTGGTTACGCTGTTGATCACTGGCAGCGTTCTGGGCAGCGAAGTTCTCGTCGAGGATCTTCGAGGCCGCCTCCACATCGAGACTCGAATCGAACAGCTTCATCAGCCGCAGCACACCCTTGCTGATAAAGTTCTGCGCGGTACTCCACCCCTGCGTGAGTGACGACGTGAACACGGTCCACGCATCGGCCAGGAACGCGGTCGTCTCGATCCATGCCGACTGCAACCCGGCCCAAGCGTTGATCAGCAGGCCGACGACGCCGTAGAACGCGTCCGTCGCCACGCTGAGGAAGAACTCTTTGAAGGCTGCCCAGTGTTCCTCCAGGAACGCAACGCCCTTCTGCCATTCCATCTTGAGCGTGAGCCACAGGATCTTCGCGGCGAGTGACAGATCCCCAGCGGCCAATGCATCGCCGATTCCCTGCCACGCAGCGAGAGCATCGGCCTTCAGCAACTGGAACTGATCGGCCAACCACTGCAGAGCCTGCGCCCCGAGTCCGGACGCATACAGCAGATACCCACCGAGTCCGACAATCGCGACCGACACCAGTCCGATCGGCGAGAGCAACGCGGCGATCACGGTGCCGATGGTTCCGAGTACCGCACCGATGCCAGTGATCAGCGAGGCAGCGATCCCGAACGCTGCTCCGACTCCATATACCAGAATGCCGAGACCCAGGATCGCGGCTCCGGCAGCCATGACGCCCGCGACGATCTGGAAGACCGTGACGATCAGCTGCTTGTTGTCGCGGACCCAGTCGGCTGTGACTTTCGTGACTTGAATCGCACTCAATGCCCAGTCTTGCAGCAGCGGGACAATCGCCATGCCCACCGCAAAGATGCCGCTCTTGATCACCTTCCACAGGTCGGAGAGCGTATCCCCGAACTGCTCAGCGGCTTTGGCGTCCTCGGTCCGGATCACCAGCCCCAGATCGTGGGCTTGCTTCCGTAGTGCCTGAATCCCCTTGGCTCCGTCTTGAAACATCGGGAGCAGCGAAGTCCCGGTCTTGCCGAACACTTCCATCGCGGTGGCTGCCCGAATTGCCGGGTCTTCAATCTGCGAGATGCGATCGGCCAGCAGCTCGAACTGCTTGTCGGGAGTCAGCCGCGACAGGTCCGACAGTTTCAGGCCCAAACTGGAGAGGACCGACAGCGCCGAGTCCGAGCCTTCAGCAACTGCCACCAAGAACTTCTGCAGCTTGCGGACGCCGCCTTCCAGGGACTCCATATCAGCCCCCGACTGCTCAGCGGCGTAACCCAGTTCGGACAATGACTCGACCGAGATCCCGGTGCGAGCCGACATCTTCGCCAGCTGATCTCCCAGTTCGGCGAACACGTTCGTGGTGGCCAGCAGCGGAGCAATGGCCGCAGCGCCGAGTCCAAAGATCTTGGTCCCAATCGACTGCACACTGGCCCCGAACGCCTTCAGCCGCTTCTCGGCGGACCGCAGCCCGCGCACGAGCTTCGTGTCGTCGGCGAACAGCTCGACGAACGCCCGGCCAGCACGGATACCTTGAGCTGCGGCCATAGGAGAGTCGGGGGTCTGGAGACGGGAGTCGGGAGCAGGAAGGGCAGCGGTAGGAGAACGGTGTCAGTGGACATGCTGGCTCCAGACTCCAAACCTCCGACTCCCGACTCACCGCACAAACACGGTCTTGAGAACCGAGATATCGACCTTCGGAATCGGCTCCTGCGGTCGCGTGCGTCGAGTGCCCGGATGGAAGTCACTCGGCTTGAACGGGCGTGTCTTCTTCGGGTTGCGGTGCGTGTTGGCCAGCATCGCCAGGACAGCTGCGGTGTGGTTCCAGGCTTCGGTCTGTCGGGCATCGGCCATCCAGACCAGCTCCCGCAGCGTGAACGGGCCGGGGTCGAGGCCGACCACTCCGGCCAGTTGCCAGATCAGCCGCCAGATGTCGAAGCGGGGTTCAGTACGGCGGCCATCTTGCGTTCCAGTTCGTCGCTCTCCAGCCGCTGTGTCGCGGTCTCCAGCGCCATTCCCTCCAGCCGCTTGAGCTTGACCAGCGCCTTGCGGAACAGGGTCCGCTTGGCGCTCGGGAAAAAATCGACGAGTTCC
>JAYSUV010000008.1:0-21433 GCA_043718945.1 Planctomycetota bacterium | reverse complement strand
ACGGGTTCCGCACCCTCCGCGTGGCCAAACTGGCGTTATTCCATACCCTCGGCCACCTGCCGGAGCCGGAAGACGGCCACAGATTCTGCTGAGGAGGCTGATAACAAGGCAATGTGGATGCTGGGAGGTGAGTGTTGAATCCCTCGACTCGATTCTGGCTGAGCATGGGGCTCTGGGGAGCAGCCGTTTTGTGGGTCGTCAGCATTGAGGTCTATCGGGGACGGTCGAGAAATCACTCGAATTGGCTGTTCTGGCTCCATCTGACAGCTCCCATCGTCGGCATCGTATTGATGTTGCTGGGCCTGGGGATTCAGCATTGGGTATTCAAATGAAGGCAGTTGTCGCCAGGTCGGTGAACTGGCAGAATAAGGCTCTCTCATCGATCTAAATGCCGCTTTGGGACCCCTGCCGTGAAACCGTCACTTGTGCTGATTGGCCTGTTGGGTGTGATGGCTGCCGGGGTCGGCAACGCTGCTGACGCCCCTCGTCGCCCGAATGTCCTCTTCATCGCCATCGACGACCAGAACGACTGGATCGGCTGTCTCGGCGGGCATCCGCTGGTGCAGACGCCGCACATTGATGCTCTGGCGGCGCGGGGGACACTGTTCACGAATGCCCATTGCCAGGCTCCGCTGTGTAACCCATCGCGGACGAGCTTGATGCTCGGGTTGCGGCCGTCGACGACGGGGATTCATGGGTTGTCACCGTGGTTTCGAGATGTACCGGAGTTTCGGGAGCGCGTTGCACTGCCGCAATATTTTGCCGAGCACGGGTATCGCACGCTGAGTACCGGGAAGCTGTATCACTCGGCCCGGCGCGACCCGCCGAAGTCGACGTTGCCGCCGGAGTTTCAGGAGTGGGGACCAGCGGGTGGGTTCGGGACGAAACCGCCGATGCGGCTGACTCCCGCCACTCCGCAGGGGAACCCGCTCGTCGATTGGGGCGTCTGGCCGCTCGACAACGATGACTCGGGTAAGGGGGACACGCTCATTACTGATTGGGCGGTCGAGCGGTTGAAAGAGGCAGAGGCAGACAAGAATGTCTGCCCCACCGAGAAAGACCAACCGTTTTTCCTGGGCGTCGGGTACTTCCTGCCGCATGTGCCGTGTTACGCCACGCAGAAGTGGTTCGACCTCTACCCCGATGATGACAGCGTCCTGCCGCTCATCCAGCCGAACGACCGGGCCGATACGCCGCGTTCGAGTTGGTACTTGCACTGGCAACTCCCCGAGGTGCGGCTCAAGTGGCTCCAAGAGCAGAACCAGTGGCGGAACCTCGGGCGGTCGTACCTGGCCTGCACCAGTTTTGTCGACAGCCAGATCGGTCGTCTGATACAGACGCTCGATGAGACCGGGCAACGGGACAACACGATCATCGTCCTCTGGAGCGACCACGGCTGGCACCTCGGCGAGAAGGAGATCACCGGCAAGAACACGCTGTGGGACCGCTCGACCCGCGTGCCGCTGATCTTCGCCGGGCCGGGGGTGACTGCGGGGCAGAAGTGCAATCGACCGGCGGAATTGCTCGACATCTACCCGACGCTGGTGGACCTGTGCGGGTTGCCGCCGAGGACCGATCTGGAGGGAGTTTCCCTCACCCCGCAACTGAAAGATGCCCAAGCCCCGCGCGAGCGCCCGGCGATCACTAGCCATAACCAAGGCAACTTCGGCATCCGCACCGAACAATGGCGTTACATCCGCTACGCCGACGGGGCCGAGGAGCTGTATGACATGCTCGCCGACCCGCACGAGTGGACGAATCTCGCAGCCCAGCGCCGGGGAGTCTGTGCCGAGATGGCCCGGTCGATCCCCAAACGCGACGCCGGTCCCGCCCCCGGCAGCGCCCACCGCATCCTGACGATCTACGACAACCAACCGGTCTGGGAAGGGAAGCCGATCCAGACAAAAGATGAGATCCCGGAGTGAGGGGCAGGCTGATGGTTGATCGAAAGCGAGATGCGAGCTTGGCACCGATTGCCGCTTCGGCTGCCGATGTGTCTTGAAAATAGAGGTTAATAGGCAGCACAACCCCAACACAGGTACGTCTTCCGGCGATCGCAGCACTTGCAGCCCAAAGCGGACCAATCTGTCGCACTCAAGATGATACTTATAGTCCGTAGTGCCATCGTCCTCATCTCCTCAAGCTGTGGTTCATGAGCAGAGACACTGACGTTCTCATACGATTTGGCGAAAGAGTGCGTCTACTGCGCAAGGCGATTGAGTTATCTCAAGAGGCATTCGCAGATAAATGCAAGCTGGACCGCACCTACATAGGTGGAATCGAACGGGGTGAACGGAATCTTGCGTTGCGAAACATCAACGTGATTGCTCGTGCACTCGGCGTGTCAATCTCCGAGTTGATGGATGGCCTTTGACCCATGAGCGAGATATGGACCGCACGCATCCGCCCACCTGCTTCGCCAAGTCGCTCACCCTAGAATGCGGTATTACGCAGCAGATGATCGCAGCCGGAATCGATTATCTCTACTCAACGCTGGATCGTTTAGACGCTACGTTGATCGACGCTGGCTCACCAAGGATGTCGCAACTGATCGAGTTGGCGAACCTTTCTTCGATGTTGGGCAATCTGCTTGCCACTGGCATCGTTCGCAATTCCGATGGCGTCTTCGAGCGGGCAGGACCACACAAATATCAGGACTTGCGGGCAACAGGTAAACACTGCGATCACCGCCACATCGAAGTCAAGGTTTCACTGGAGACCAACAATCCCAAGGCCCACCTTGCCAAGGTGGGCGATTATCTGACGTGCAGATATGTACTCGGTGACGCAGCCGCAACCTTCGTCCCGGATAAACGGGGAGATGTGGTGTGGCTGTGGGAAGTTCGATTTGGCAGACTCGAACTCCCGCACTTCAACATCAGCAACACTGATGGAGATTCCGGCAAAACTGCCGTGGTCAATGCCGCAGGCATGGAAGCCCTGAAAGTCGTCTACTTTGATGGCCGATTTTGTCCATACAGTCCAAAGAGCAAGTACCGCAAGAATCTGGTGGAGTCACATTTGTTCTAGAATGGCTGCTGCGATGGCTCTGCCCAACAGCGGTGGCACCGCCTCACCTATCTGTTTCACGATTTCCGTGCGTGAACCGCAGAAAACAAAATCGTCGTCAAACCCTTGCAGGCGTGCGCCTTCTCGGACGGTGAGGGCCCTGTCTTGCGTAGGGTGTATGCAGCGATTCGATGCAGGATGCACAAAGTTCACCGTAATCGTTGTCGAAGGTTCATTCGCATCGAGCCGGGAATAGCATGAACTGAACCCGCTCGTCGTCATTCCTTCTGGCAACGCCCAACGGTTCTTGCCAGCAGCCCGAATGATTTCCATCATCTTCGGAGTATGCTTCGTTGACGTATGAAGTGTTAAATGTTTCTGCCCTTTGCGACGAGCCTGAGCGTATTCCGTTGATGTTCCAGTCAATTGATATTCAGTGGCCGTTTCACCAGCGCCCACGGCTGGCAAATCGGAAATGGCATCGTCAATCGTGACTGCTGATTTCAGGTCTCGATCGAATAGTCTGCTCGGTGAGAATTTATTCTTTCCGCCCATACCCTTGCCGTCATAGTAATGGGTCGGGTTAGGGAACCAGGGGGCAGTTTTCCCTCTGCGGCCGAGAATCACGACACGCTCACGCTTTTGGGGAACGCCGTAATGGACAGCATTCAGGACGGCCATGTTTGACGTATAGCCGAGTGACTCGATGACCTGACGAATCTGCGAGACTGTGGCACCCGCCTTGTGATGAAGAAGTCCCACCACGTTTTCAAATACGAGGAACTTCGGCTTGAAGTAGTATACGAACAGGCAGTATTGTTCGAAGAGGTTGTTCCGCTTGTCATCCTCATTGATCGACCGGAATGGACGGATCGACGAAAAGCCCTGACACGGAGGTCCGCCGATCAGAACGTCGATGGTCTTTTCGCACTTGGCAAGCTGATCGGCAATATTCTGCAAAGAAACGTTCCGAACGTCTTCACAGATTGCGAGTGCGCACGGGTGATTAGCTTGGAATGTGTCGATACTCGCCTTACGAATCTCGACACCCAAGGCAGTCTGGAACGCTTCGGTTTGGACGAAGCCGTGAGAGAAACCTCCCGTTCCACAGAATAAATCGGCGACATTGAAGATCATTCGGCGCTGACGTTTCCTTTCACTGAGCCGTGCGTTGCCTTTTGACGCAGTCGAATGGTTAGCCCGTCACTGTGGGGATCAGGCAAGCCACCCTGGGTAATTTCTGTCAACAAGTCGCTTATGGCATTGAGGGCGTCGGCGGAAACATCGGCGGATTGTTGCCACTCCAGCAGATGCGATTGAGACATTTGATCCGGTTCGAAGTCCTTGTCCGATGCCCAAGCGGCCAACATTCGCACCACGGACTTCGGACGTTTTGTAGTGTGGGCGAATTCAAGCACTGTTTGCCAATTTCTTGTCCAAGGGCCTTCTGGTGGCGCGGGAATCACTCCTTCAACAGCCGCACGCCGAACGATTCCCATGAAAAACTGTTCGTAGGCCTGAATCACGCCCGCTGTGCTTCCCTCTCGACGTAGTTCTGAGACAATACGCTTACGAATCACGAACGGGTCATCTGCAACAATCTTGGTTAGGATGACCCCGAAGTACGACTCAATCAGCTGAGTCAGCTTCGAGAGTTTTTGTGAGTTAGCCTTCCCCACGGATGGCTGAATCACGTCGGCGAGAGTCGTCATCCTTGATTTCACGCGAATTTCCCAATTTCTCGGATGTCGTCACGGCCTGCTCGAAGATGACGATAAGTAGCGGACATGGAAAAATCAAGTCACTCGGCTGGGTGGCACTGTCGGTCCGGCGACGGTGCCCGTACACATGCCCTGGATCGAAGGGCAGCGGGGGCCACGGACGGTCGCTTGGGACCGCCCGTGTCTGAGGATGTGGAGCGACCGAGAGCCCTTGATCCCGGCGTCGGCGTCGCAGCACTGGCGAGTCAAAGCCCTCGCCAGTAGAACACGGTATTCCGGCGACTACGAGATCTCAATTCAAGCCGAGTCGCAATCGCACACTCGTCTCGACCGCGGTCAGTTCGTCGATGGGGAGCTCGCTGAGTTTTCGGATCAGTTTGACCGTGGGGTCAGTTCCGAGGCCTTGTGCATCAAAAGCCCCCTCTTTGAGCCATGACAAGCGAGATGGTGTCTCGAACCGAGTGTCACGGACACTCGTCGTATGTGGCACGACGGTCGTGATCACACGTTCGTCGTCTTAAATGGGAACACTCAACACCAAAGCTGGCCTGACCTTGGCCACATCACCCATATCCACCAGCCAACACTTCACCGCGCGCGCTGGCTTCGCCATGCTCGGCCTCCTCCGCATCGTACATGGCAAATACCTGTTCGCCAGCAAATGACAGCTCTTCTTCAGTCAGCGGTCCGTGATCGCGTTCAGTGATCCGAGCCAACTCGATCAGCACCTCGTATCGTTCGTGAGGCGGCAATGTCGAGAATGCGTGGATCAATTCGACAGCAGTTTCGCTCATCATCTTCTCCCGAGGTACGATGCGTTTTCATTGTCACTGGAGTCGTGTCGCACGTCAATCGGCCATTGATGAAGAACCGGAGGGGTGGCACAGGTGACGATTCCCCCGAACTTGTCGGATGAACCCGAAAGAGAAACTCTCGCCAATCGCAAGTGATTATTGCCATTCGAGTTACAACTCCTCTTGCTCCGCTTCCCTCAAGAATTGCAATTCGCATCGTTCTCTGCCAAACTACCGGGCTTCCGCAATTCAGGTCGGCGGTAGCCCCCAGGGGCTGCGCCCAGTGAGGACGAGTGCCATGGCACATAAGAAGGGACAGGGGTCGACCCGCAACGGTCGCGATTCGAATCCACAACGTCGCGGCGTCAAGAAGTACGGCGGCGAGCTGGTGATCCCCGGCAACATCATCATCCGGCAGTGCGGCACCAAGTGGCGGCCCGGTCGGAATGTGGGCATGGGCAAGGACTACACCATCTTCTCCATGATCGAAGGACACGTCTTCTTCGACCAGGAAGGCCGCCGCGTCAACGTGGTCGTGCCCGCAGCAGCAGCAGCTGCCGTCGCCGCTTCGAATTAGTGTCGAATGCTCGATTATCAAAAAGCACCAAGGCAGTGGGAGTCATTCCCACTGCCTTTTTTTCGTGCCCAGACTGATCACATCTCATTGGGTGGACAGCTGGCAGAGTTGAGATACTTCCCCCCAGTACACCGCAAAGTTTGCTGGTGTAAGCAGACGGGCGAAAAGAGCCTCACCGCCGCTCCGCTCGTCGAGATGGTTCCCGCGCTGGTGCGCTACTGGATCGCACCAGCACGGGAACCACGGGGACAAGCCCCAGTGGCGGGGAAGTGGTTTCTACCCACTTGTCAGAAGCGAAAAGCACACACAGTCAACAAAAAACCTCTCGCCGCATGTCGCGACGAGAGGTTTTCCTGAAAACGGGATGGTCCGCCCGGCAGTGCTATGGTTTTGACGCGCTGGAAGACTGCGATGCAGCGGTCTTTACCTCTGCCAGTTCGCCACGTTCCTGACGCACTGCCACCAGATGATCCGCACCCGCCACGATGGACTGGGCAGCCATCAACTGATCGCGAGAGAAGTACGGTGTGTCGGGTGAACCGACGTTGTTATACGTCTTGTTGGCCAACTGGTCCCACGACATGTTGTTCGCGATATGCCACGCAGCGGCTTGAGCCGAGGCGCGATCGAGGCGACCGGACCCGACCATCTTGCAGAGTTCGTGGACACGAGGATCGGAGGTGTATTTCTCAGGCCGGACAATCGTGTAGTGGAGTCTCTGTGTCGGAGACTTCTTGCCGTGTTCGAGGCAGACCATATTGACAGGAACCTTGGCGATCGTGGCGACCGGAATGGAGAAGATTCCCTGTCCGCCGCCTTGTTGCCCACCGCCCTGCTGTCCGCCTTGCTGTCCTCCGCCCCCCCCAGCTGCCTGGTTTTGGCCGCCGCCTTGTCCGCCACCCTGTTGCCCGCCTTGCTGTCCTCCGCCCTGCTGGCCAAACTGAGCCAGCACCTGAACACCCACGAACGCTTCGGGCATCTGGATCGTCAGGGGGGCATCGGTCTTATTCTCGACGAGCAAATGCCCTTCGAACTCGCTCTTGGCGACGAGGCGCACGGTGACCTTTTCATCGTCCATGGCCTCGAACAGACCGGACTGGGGAAGAGCCGGGTCGTACTTCAGGTGCTTCATCACCACCGGCTTGCGGGCTTTTTCCGCCGCTTGGGTTCCTGGCTGTGGTGTGATCGACACGCACGCCATCGCAGCAAAACAGATTGGAATCAGTTGAAGACGTCCCAGCAGCATGGCTGAACCCTTCCGGTTGAAGTGGGAAACGGTACCCGCACACCCTAACGAGGGAAGAGGCTCCTCTCATGTTATCGTTCCGCGAATCCCAGATTCAATGAAATACTTTCATTCTTCCCAAGTTTTCCCCTCAAGGTCTTCGTCCGGGACGGTGCGACTGGCATAGCGGGAAGAGCCTGTCCTCCTGCATGAGGCTGGCGGTCTCCATCGAATCGAGTGCCGGCCCTTCGATTCACCCCGAGTGCTGTCCAGAAAACACTTATGCCCCATTGGGTTACGGAGAATCCACTTGACGGAAAACGCAATTTCGAACTATACGCCCTCTTCTCCTTTCGTCCTCCGCTCCCGACGAGCCCTTCCACCCCCGCTACTATGTTCTCATCGATTCCCCTGATCCAGCGCTATGTCTTTGGGGAATTGACCCGCACATTTTTGTTTGTGCTGTCGGCAGTCACGGTACTCACCGTGTTCGCCGGGGTGGTGCAACAGGCCCTCGAAAAACTCAGCATTGAGCATACGCTGCTGATTCTGCCCTACATCATTCCCAGCATGCTGCCGTTCACGATCCCCGCGGCACTGCTGATGACCGTCTGCATCGTCTATGGTCGCATGGCGGGAGATCACGAAGTCACTGCTGCCAAAGCTGCCGGAATCAGCGTGATGTCTCTGTTGTGGCCCTCGCTGGGGCTGGGGGCGGTACTGAGCGTGTTTTCGCTGGTGCTCACGGACCAAGTCATTCCCTGGGCTGAGGGGCAGATCGAGAAAACCATCGTGCGGGCCATGGAGGACATCCTCTTTGAGAGGCTGCGATCAGCCAATGGATTCCAAGATCCCAAGCACGGGATCTCGATCACCGTGGCGGGCGTCGAAGGCCGCGAACTGATCCGGCCCCATATCGAAATCGGAAAGCGACAGGCGGGTGAGAAACCCGACCGCATGACCACGCTCCGCGCAGAGTCCGCCTCGATCCAGCTTCAGCCCCGCTTTCGCAAGGTCATTATCCGGCTGAAGAATGCCTACGTCACCCTCCCGGACCACCAAAGTCTGCGCTATACCACGGAAAAGCAGTTCTCCTTTCCCTGGGAAGGCGAGGCCCGCAAAGCCAAGGCCCGCTACCTCGCCGTGTCCCAAATCGATGACGAAATGCGATCCGTCTCCCAGGACATGACGGAAGCTCGCGATCTTCAACTGGTCGAATCGGCCATGGCGCTCACCCTCGCCGATTTCGACACCCTCGCGAACCCCTCCCTCCCCGGCTCCTTCACACTCAAAACTCGCACCTCCTGGTATCACAAACTCAACACCGAAAAGCACAGCCGCTATGCCCTCGCTTGCAGCTGCTTCTTCTTCGCTCTGATGGGTGGCCCATTTGCCATCTGGCAGGGGAAGAACCAGTTTCTGACCAGCTTTCTGTTCTGCTTCGGTCCGATTGTGGGGATCTATTATCCGCTAGTGCTGGGGATGATGACCCAATCCAAACAGGGAAACATTCACCCCATGATTGGCATGTGGCTCGGCAACATCATTCTCGGCATCGCCGCCATGTTTGTACTCCGAAGGGTCGTGCGGTACTGACGCGAGTGACTCGTTTGCTCTCCGCGTTACTGGAAGAGTTGAGGGGGGCACGAAATGAGGCTCGCTCCGCTTCGAAGACTTCGCGTCGCAGCTAAACGGGGGAGCGGTTAATCTCAATTGGGCGATGGGTTTTTGACAATCTCCCCATCTCACGATAAGGTCCAAGGCTTGCGTTTCGCGTCAGTGGGTTCGATCAGGGAAGATTCCGGCATGTCGTCCGTTCTGAAAACAGGCAGCAGCTATACCGCCGATGACATCGAAGTCCTCGAAGGGTTGGAGGCCGTGCGGCAGCGGCCCGGCATGTATATTGGCGGGCTGGATGTGCGGGGGCTGCACCATTTGATCTGGGAAATCGTCGACAACTCGGTCGACGAGTACCTGGCCGGGGAGTGCGACCAGATCAAGATCACGCTGCACAAGGACGCGGCCTCGCTCACGGTCGAGGACAACGGGCGCGGCATCCCGGTCGACATGCACAAGAAGATCAAGAAGCCCGCGCTGGAGGTGATCCTCACCACGCTGCACTCCGGCGGGAAGTTCTCTGAGAAGAGCTACGCCCGCAGCGGAGGTTTGCATGGGGTCGGCTCGTCAGTCGTGAATGCGCTCTCCGAAGAACTGGTCGCCACCGTGCGCCGTGATGGGTTCGAGTGGCAGATGCGGTTCAAACGCGGCAAAGCCACGACCCAGCTCAAGCAACTCCGCCCCTTTCGCGGACACGGCACCGAGATTTTCTTCCGTCCCGACGCCGAGATTTTTCGCCGCGTACAGTTCTCGGGCGAGACGATCCGGCAGCACCTCGAAGACATCTCGTACATCCACGGTGGCCTGAAGATCATCTATGTCGACGAGGTCAAGAAGGAGACCATCGAGCTGCAGCACCCGGACGGGATCAAGGCGTACCTCGAAAAGATCATCCGCGACGACGCCAAGAAGCCGATCCACGACGGGGCCTTCAACGCCGAAAAGGACGAGGACAAGGTCCGCATCGAGCTGACCCTCCGCTGGACCGAATCGACCGATGACCAGGTCCGCAGCTACGTCAACGGCATCCGCACGCGGGGCGGCGGCACGCACGAATCGGGGCTGCGGTCGGGCGTGGCCAAGGCGGTCAAGAACTACATGGATGTCCACGAGATCAAGGCCAAGGGGCTGACGATCACGCCGGACGACATGCGCGAGGGGGTCGTCGCGGTTCTGTCGGTATTCCACAACGCTCCGGAGTTTCAGGGACAGACCAAGGATAAGCTCAACAACGTCGAACTGGCGTCGTTCGTCGAAGGGGTCGTGCGCTCCGGGTTGGAGTCGTGGCTCAACAGCAACCCCACGATCGCCGATGCCGTCATTGGCCGCATCATGCTCGCCGCCCGCGCTCGCGAGGCCAGCCGCGCTGCCGCCACCGAGGTCCGCCGCAAGACCCCCGGTAGCCGCCGCAGCTCCCTCCCCGGCAAGCTCCTCGACTGCCGCAGCGACAAGCCCGAAGAGTGCGAGCTGTTCATCGTGGAAGGTCAGTCCGCCGGGGGCACCGCAGCTGCGGGCCGCAACTCGAAGACACAAGCGGTGCTGCCGCTGAAAGGGAAGATCCTCAACACGGAGTCCCTGACCATCGGCAAGATCATGGAGAACCAGGAAGTCAAAGACTTGGTTGAAACCCTCGGCACCGGCATCGGCCCAAACTTTAATCCGCACCAACTGCGCTACCACCGGATTATCATGCTGATGGACGCCGACAGCGACGGCTACCACATCAGCACGCTGATGATGACGCTGTTCTTCCGGCACATGCGCGAGCTGATTACACAGGGTCGCATCTTCTTGGGCCAGCCGCCGCTCTATAAAATCGAGTACGGTAAGGAACGTCAATACGCCCGCGACGACGCTGACAAAGAGCGCATCATCGCGTCGCTCCCCGCCAACCGAAAGTTCGATGTCCAGCGGTTCAAGGGTCTCGGTGAAATGAACGCCGATCAGCTGAAAGAGACCACCCTCGACCCGAAGACCCGCACGCTGCTGCGGGTCGACATCGAGAGCGCCATCGAGGCCGACGCCATCTTCTCGCAACTCCTGGGCAAGGACGCGAGCGAACGGTATCGGCTCATCATGGAGCAGGCCGGTGAGGCGGATGATTTGGATGTGTGAGGCACTCTCGACGCTTCCAACACTGCTGGGAACTCATCAGGATTTCTTGGATACAGAGAGATCGGGAAGGAGTTCTCTGCGAATTTCTTCAACCGCGATGAGAATTGAAGGAGGCAAATCTTCTCGCTTCAAGTGTGGGTTGGAAACAAGAGCTGCAAAAGCGTTGGCAGCTTGGCCGATGTGGCCCTCTTTTCCAGTTCGATGAGGATACTTGGTCTCCTCATCGACGGACTTTCCTTCGAAGTGCTCAAGCCAGGTTTCAATGGCCCGCTTAGGAACCATGATTACCACGCCTTCTTGTGACTGTATCTCGCGCATTTCAGATGCTTTGATGGTCTCGTTGACGAGTTTTCGAATTTCAATCACAGAATCTTCGTCAGCATCCAATGCGATGATCAGCCGTCTCGATCTTGTATGGATGAATCGCTGCCGATGTACATCCAAGTACTCCGGCAGTTCTTTGAGAACAAACGACCGCCCCATCCCCCCACCAGATTCAGGAGCCTCACGGATCTGGCTGCGATTTCTCCCGAGCGCCACAAGAACCTGTCGGATGAATGACTGTTGCTGGTGCCGCTTATCCTCGCCGAGTATCCAGATTTCGCCCTTTGTGGTGCTACTCATCCACCGCTTCCTCCAACCCCATCGAAATCAGCCTCGAAGGAGTCATCGTGGTTTCCAAGTCGAACTCCAGCGGGCCCACTCGAGTCGGACCGCCTGCCTTCCGTGTCAGGTACAATGTTCGATTCATCCCCAGAAAATCGATGACTTCTGGATGATGCCCTGAGAACAGTACCTGCACTCGCCCGTCGTCAATCAAGTCGACCCACTCCGCGAGCCAAGGCTGGATTTCTCGCAGTGCCACGAAGTTCATCGCTTCGTCGAACGCGACCAGAGAGAGCCCCGACGCTTTGGATTCCGAGGCTTCGACGAAGCACAGCAATGCGTTCAAAACGATGAGGCAACGCTGTCCATCCGACAGTTCTGCGAAGGAGTAAGTTTCGCTCCCGAATTTCGCCTTGAGAAGTCGCGTATCCTCTCCCGCTTTTTCCAGTTTCAAGCTGCGGAAATCCGGCCAGATCTCGTGGAGTCGATTGGTCAATCGCGTGTTGATTTCGAGATCTTCCTGAACCGAATGCCGAAACCACTCGGAAAAGTTCACACCATCTTTGTCCAGTGTCATGGCTTCTGTATGTGCCTCCGAACGCATCGCGAAGGGGTTCAGGCGTACCACCAGTGACCTCGTCAGCCAGACTCGAAACCACTCCAGATGCTTGTTGTCATTGCTGGCACCCACGGACCCCAAACCCGATCGATACCGATCAAATTTGAATGTCGGTCCCGGCGAGGAATCATCTCGATAGAGCTGAACGGTCCCGCCTTCGAAGTGGAAGAGCTTTGCCCCGTCCAGTTCCAGGGATTCCAGCTGCACACGGGATTTTCGAAGCACTGGATTGTGTTCAACATTCAGAGAGTAGTGGAAGACTTGGCCGCTCCTCTCCACTTCCAGTTCGAACGTCTGGATCACTCGATCGGGTGATGACCATCGAGTCAGGGACTCATATGGCAACAGTTTGGCCAGATGCTCATCCTCGCAGACGAAGCTCCGAATCAGAGCCAAAGCATCGAGCACGCTCGACTTGCCCACTCCATTGGAACCCACCAGCAGCTGAATTGCTTCCAGCGGGCATTCGAAGTTGACGAAGCAACGCCAGTTGTCGATGTAGATTTTCTTCAGCATCTGTACGCCGTGACCTGCATGACTGTTCCGGGGGCTGATTCACTCGCTGCAATTGTAGAGCGGAATGATGCTTCCGGGGAGGGGAGATGTCGAAATCGCATCGAGTCTTGACACCAACGACTCGCGTTGGTTCACATGGCTGGCGAACCCGTTTGCCCTTCTGGTAATCTCCCTCCCTCAACCGAGACTCTCTTTGCAACTAAGGACAACCGATGACTGGCAATCGCCGTGCGGAAGTGGACAAGGCCCTGGAAGGGGTCGATTTCTCGAAGAACACGTACCAGATCGAGTTCGACACAACGGCGGGGAAGATTCTCGTCGATCTGTGGACCGATGTGGCTCCGGGGCACTGCAAGAACATCATTGGGCTGACCAAGATCGGGTTCTACGACGGGATCATTTTCCATCGCGTCATCGCCGATTTCATGGTCCAGGTCGGCTGTCCGCAGGGGCGCGGGACGGGTGGTCCCGGCTACACGATCAATGCCGAGTTCAACAACAAGCTGCATGAGGCGGGGGTGTTGTCGATGGCTCGGACGAGCAATCCGAACTCGGCGGGTTCGCAGTTCTTTCTGTGTCTGGGACGGGTGCCGCACCTCGACAAGCAGTACACGGCGTTCGGCAAGACCGCCGACGATGCCAGCCTGAAGGTCGTACTGACGATCGGGGCTTCGGAGACGAACGCCGAGGATCGACCGCTGAAGGAGGTGAAGATCAAGACAGCCAAGGTGCTGGTGACGGCGAAGTAAGCTGTCAGCGGTCAGCTGTCAGCCAGACAGGGCGGTGGGAGATGGGGAGGACTGTGGCCCGATCAGGCGAGCCGGATGGCGTTAGCCTCCGGACCTCCGGCGGTCACCACCGAAAGAGTTCAGGGGCTGACGCCGCCCGGCTCGCCTGATCGGCGTGCCTTGAGAGGGTTCCTTCGAGCATCTATGACCGCCCCCGAACTACCGCCGACTCCCCCAGACCCGGTGAACTGGAGTCTCTTCTGGCGGGTCTGGCGGTTCGTCATTCTCCCGGCTCTGCCGGGGATGTTGCTGTTGGCCTGGACCAGTCCGGGGTGGCACTGGGCGCTCATCGCAGTGGTCGTGGTTTCGATTTCGGTGCGCCACACCATACTGATCGCCGGGTCGATGATGCAAACCGCAGCCCGGTTGCGGAAAACCGCTCGGGATTTGAAGGCGGTGCTGCCTCCGGAAGTGCCATCGTCGTCGGTGCCACCCACACCGAATTGGGACGAATTGGTCGCCGCCGAGGAGGAGCTATTCGCTGTCGGAGGCCGCGTCCAGACTGAGCTGAAGACGCTCCGCGAACTGGCCCGGCACCTCGAACAAAGTACGACATTGTTTGAAGGCGTCCTCGAAACGATGCAGGAGGCCGTCCTCGTCGTCGACTCTTCGGAACGCGTGCTGTTCATTAACTCCGCAGCTCGCGACCTGTTCGATGTCTCTCAGTTCTCCGCGGTCGGAAAACTGGCCTGGGAGAGTATCCGGGCGAGCAAGCTGCAGGAGGTCATCGAGCAGGCTCTGTCGACGGGCAAAATGGTGCGGGGCGAGGTCGATCTGCCACGACGCAAGCGATTACTCGATGTGTCGGCGGTGGTACTCTCACTGGAGAGCGGGCCGGGTTGCTTGGCGGTGGCGTACGATGTGACCGATCTGCGGCGGCTGGAAAAGATGCGGCGGGACTTTGTCTCGAACGTGTCCCATGAACTCAAGACCCCGCTGACCTCGATCCAGGCCTACGCCGACACCCTGCTGAACGGGGGCCTCGAAGACGAAGACAGCTCCCGGATGTTCGTTGAGCGCATCGTCGAGCAATCCGAACGCCTGAGCATGCTGATTCAGGACTTGCTGCGTCTGGCCAAGATTGAGTCGGAGCCAGAAGCCTTTCAGATCGAGCATTGCGATGCGCTGGACGTTGCCTCCACCGCGTTTCAGGACCACCAGACCGTCGCGGAAACACGGCAGATTGCCCTGTCGATGGACACGCCGGACGGTCCGCTGGGAGTGTTGGCCGACGCCGATGGGCTGCGGACGATCCTCAACAACCTGCTGACCAACGCGATCAATTACACGCTGGCTGGCGGGCAGGTCCGCCTAGTCGTGCGTCGCGATGGCGAGCGAGTCCTGTTCGAGGTTAGCGACACCGGGGTCGGGATCGCTAAGGAACACCAGTCGCGAGTGTTTGAGCGGTTCTACCGGGTCGACAAAGCCCGCACGCGCAGCGTCGGCGGCACCGGGTTGGGGCTGGCCATCGTGCGGCACCTTGTGGAAGTCATGCAGGGAGAGATTTCGCTGGAGAGCGAGTTGGGACGGGGGTCGACGTTTCGAGTTCGTCTCCGGGGAGCGAGTTCCACGCTGCCGTGATAAAACGAGCGAATCCTGGACAGCCCAGGGCGCCTCAATGTCGGCCGCTTGGTGAGTCCACCTCCCTCGTCTCACGACTGCGAACCGTGCGATTGCGGAGAGTTCAATCTGTGTAAATCTGCGAAATCTGTGTACCAATCCCTCCTTGAACGGGCTTCTCCCGTGTGGGGAATTTGTACACAGATTTCACAGATTGGCACAGATTTCAGAGGCTGGGCTGTAGCAGTTGCGATTCTGGATGAAGCCCCCTTCGCGGAGTGTGGCTTAGCTGCTAGGGGGGAGGCTGGCCTCGTGAGTTGCGGAGGGGAACTCCGGCGATTCACTCATCTGTCAGTGCGTCGTGCGCCGTTTCTTCTGGCCATCCCCTCCCTGCCGTGAGGATGCTAAGGGGATCACTTTGCCTGGGGAATTGCAGTGCATACAGAATGGGAATCTTTGGAAGATCCACCAGAACTTCCCGTCTCAGCAGCAGTAAAGTCCTGTTCAAAACCCTCCCGGATCGAGGAATTCGAACAATTTCTACTGGTTCGAGAGTGCCAAACGTGCATAGAATGGGACTGGTCAGGGAGGATCGCCTTCCCCAATGCCGCGCGGCGACTGGATGTCGTCGACGCGGTCCCGCCGCTTGAGATTGTGGAGTGATTGACATGTTGACCCGCGTCAGCGCAGCTTGTGGATTGATGCTCGCTTTGCTGGCTGGCTCCGGCCAGCCGGTCCAGGCCGTCGAATGGGGCTCGATCGAGGGCCAGTTTGTGGCCGATAGCAAGATCGATGTGCCTGTTCTGTATAAGAAGGGCGACCCGACGATCAAAGATCCAGCGGTCTGCGGAGTGGCCGATCTGCCTGATGATACATTGGTCGTCAACCCGGCGAACAACGGAATCGCCAACGTCTTCATTTACCTGCGGAAGGCCCCTGCGGATGTCCACCCGGACCTCAAAGCTGTCCCGACCACCAAGCCCGTGCTGGACCAACTTGGTTGCCGGTTCCTGCCCCACGGGATGACTCTTCGCGTCGGACAGGCCGTACAGTGCATCAACTCGGATGGTGCCGCTCACAATCTGCACACCAATCCGGTCGCTGGCTCAGCTGTGAATTTCATCGTGCAGCCGAACGACAAGGTCGGGCAGGATGTGAAGTTTGAACTGGTCGAAACCCTCCCCGTGAAGGTGAACTGCGACATTCATAGCTGGATGTACTCTTACTGGCTGGTGGCCGATCATCCGTATGTGGCAGTCACGGACGCCGACGGCAAGTTCAAGATCGAAAACCTGCCCGTGGGCGAGCACGAATTCCGTGTCTGGCACGAACGCCAGGGCTACCTGAACCGGACCTACAAGGTGAAGGTCGTGGCCGGTAAGAATCCCCCACTCGCCATCGAGAAGATTCCGGCAGCCAAGCTGGCCATCAAGAAGTAATCGACCGGTGAATCACCGACGACCTCTCAACGCCGAGGCCCACGCCTCGGCGTTGTTGTTTTTCGTAGAACGGAATTTATTCCGTTCCTCATGAATCGCCCCTGGGAGCGGAATGAATTCCGTTCTACGCCTTGCGGATAAAATGCTCCGCGTAGCTCCGCACCTGTCGCCCGTTCAGCACGTGGAACATCCGCAACTGCTGGATCGTCTCTTGGCTGAACTGGCTCAGCGGGACATGCACCAGCCGCTTGTGGTACTTCTTGGCCAAGCGTCTCCACCCAGCCCCCGGCGGCATCGCGGACAGGATCGCAATGTGCGTCTGCTGGGAGTGGAAACAGGCCCCGGCAAGTAACCGCTCCTCCAGCGTGTCGACGAAGTCGAACCGCGGGTCGCGCCACAGATCGGGAATGCTCCTCGGCGGGAAGAGAAACATCGACCCGCCGTAAGTGGCCGTCGCGATGCCGGGGCCGATCACTTCTTGCGAGA
Organism: Planctomycetota bacterium; assembly: GCA_043718945.1. Taxonomy (GTDB): domain Bacteria; phylum Planctomycetota; class Planctomycetia; order Planctomycetales; family Planctomycetaceae; genus TH-plancto1. The sequence continues at coordinate 4,361 of JAYSUV010000008.1, read as the reverse complement.
ACGGCGTCGCGAAGAACGACAGCGTCGACTCGTCGTGCTTCTCGGCATGCCACGTAATCCGCCACGGGTAGTCGCGCGGGTCGGACGGCGAATCGAACAGCATGATCACGCAGTCCAGCGTCCCCTTCGCGGGCGGCTGGATCTTCACGTACAGCTCGCCCGTGTGCCAGTTTCTGAGCGTCTCGCGGATGTCGAGACCGTCCTTCAGGCTCGTGGAAAACTTCTCGGTGCGAGCGAGGTCGTTGCCCATTAGGGACAGGGCCTTGTCCTTCACATGCGTGCGGAATCGCTCGATGGCGATGTCTTCGGGCGGCCAGCTGCATTGACCGAACGGGTTCCACTGGCTGGCCCACTTGATCTGATCGAGCTTGGGCGGACGGCGGTTCAGCTTGCAGGTTCGCCACTCGATCGGATTCCCTGGCAACCGGTTCTCTAGCTGCACGATGTCGCCGTTGGGCAGTTGGCCTCGGTCGATCGACATGTGGAATTCGTCGTAGTGCAGCGGCTCGTGGTAGGGGTAGCTGCGGGCCGTTTCGGCGAGGTGGATGGCGAACTGGTCGCCCGCCGTCTGCTGGGCGGCGATGATCAGGGTGTACAAATCGGGGGTCATCCGCCGCTCGATCAGCGACAGGTTGCGAACGTACTTGAGGTAGTTCGAGAGCAAGTGCGGCGAGATGTTGCGGGCCCGGCCTTTGAGTTCCTCTTTGTACCGCTCGCGCGTGGTGAGCAGCATCTCCTTGATGCCATCGATCGACAGGTTCTCGTCGTCGTCGAGTTCCGCCCGCGCCCGCTCGTACAGCCCGGTGAGGTACGGCAACTCACCCAGCATGAAGAGCAGCGTCTCGGGGGCGACCTTGTAGATCGCGGGTTCGTGTTCGGCCTCAAACGGTTCGTCAACCGGCGTCTTCACGGTGTAGGCCTCGCGAATCCACGGCCAGTCGGCCAGCGAACAGACGAACAACACCCGCTGGTACTTCCGCTCCAACTGCCGCAGCCGGTGAGCCATCCAGGCAATCCGCTCCTGGTGACGCGGGTTCGTCGGACGCGGCAGCGATGGCAACACAGCTGCGGAGAATTTTTCCACCGCCACTTTTTTGAGGGCATACGGGTCCGGCAGCCCGACCGGCGTGTTATGGAACCCATCGGTTTCGAGGTCGATGAACGCGCGCGGCATCCGATCCTGGATTGCGAACCGCAGGGCTGCGATCACTGGTTGGCAAGGGTCAATCGGGACGTAACTGGCTTGCGGGTGTGACTCAGTGTCGTCGCCGTCACCCGCATCGGGCCGATACCCCGCCTCTTCCGACCGCACTACAATCGTAGGCGTCGGGAGAGCCTCAATGGCCTCCTCGACCGCGGCTTGAAACGACTCTGGCAACGGTACCGCCAGACAGTCGAACTTCTCCGCCAGCAACACCCGGCGCACCTCCAGCGCAAAGTCCCCACTGCCGTGAACGACGGGCAAGACAGTGATCCGGGGACCGAACTGGAGAAAGGAATGTGCCATAAGTGTTCAGCTGGTGAGGAAAGCGACTTTCCCCATTGTATGGCTCCCACGACATTTCACGAGCCTGGCTGTTTCGCGGGAATATGGAAAATCCAGATCGAGTACCCCACCCGGCCCACGGGTGGATACTTCTGCAGGTATCGATAATGCCCGTGCCGCTGAAACAGCTCGTGCACACTGACCGCGTACCAACCCGGTTCGGGGATCAGATCCTCTTGAGGCTTGAGATCGGACGACGCCATCTTAGGAGGCCACTTGCAATCGATGCCGATTTCATAGGGGGAAACAAAACCTGTCTGAATGCAGTACAGAGGCCGGGCCTCGGGATGGGCGTTGATCCAATACTTCAGCCGGATCAAGTCCTGGCCCCAATCAATGTTCGCATCCAGCAGGTAGCGATGCCCACCCAGCGGGCCACCGGCCAATTCATTGAAGTACGACATACTATGCGGATAGATCCACAGACTGCTGAATACGCTCCAGGCCAGCAGACCCTGCCCTGTGCGGGTCGCCCATCGCGGCCACGACTGATTCCACAACTTGCTGATCAGCACAAACGCTGCTGGAAGTGAGGGCAGGATGTAACGGATGTATCGCCCAAACCCCGTCTGAGAGCAGACGAGAATAAACACCACGACAGCCGGGATGAGTAAGACCATCTCATCCCGGGTGAGTCTCTGCCCACAACGTGGAACCAGATGGCACACGACCACTATCACGCCCAGCAGCAGCATGCCCAACGGCAGCTTCAAACACGACGCAATCGGATAGTAATACCACCAGCCACGATCCGACCACGTGCCCATTAAATAGGACTCCATCCCTTTCTCGAAGTCCACCTTCTGGAGGTCAATCCCCCGCACATAATTGTATGGGAGTGGAACCGGAATCGCCGCGAGGACAGTGCCTCGAAATCGATTCCCCGTCGTGCCCGGCTGTTCGTTACCCGTGAGTGATCTCGACACGAAGTCGAAATCTCCCAGCCGCTTACAAGTGCCCTCGAATCCGTACCCCACATTCATCACGTAGACCCCAAGCACGAACACCAGTCCCAGTTGTCCCAGCTCAGTCGTCAGTGGTCGCCGAGCCTCACCAGTCGACCACCTCCAACCCATCCACAGTAACGGCCAGACGGGAAACAACACGATCCACGTCATCTTGGTCAACTCGCACACGCCAAATGCCAGTCCCGACCAGAAGGCCGCCCGCCATGTCCCATTCGCCAGCCAGTCTCGATAGGTATAAGCCGCCAGCAATCCAAAACTCGCCGCAGCTGCATCTGGAGTGAAGGTCGATCCCCACCCCAAAACCACGGGAGACATGCACCACAAGAGACATGCGACCAAGCCACTCTTCGGGCCATAAAGCGATCGCCCCCACAAGAAGCACATCCACCCGCCGAGAACGGTTAATGGCAGGCATAACAATCGGCCCGCTGTGTAATACATAGGTCCATCGGGACGATTCGCGGCGATGAAATCTTTACCCAACTCGAACTCGGTTCTGACGGATGGGCTGTCCGTCGCCTGGCTCCAGTCGACCTTCGGAGTTCCAAACGCCGCAGGAATCGCAGCGATCAGTTTTACCAGTGGTGGATTGACGCGGTAGATCTGGAAATGCCCGAACCGCCAGCCGTAGATGCCCGCCGTCAGATGAGCGACCTCGTCGCACACCGGGGCATTCCACGCGGCGATCCAACCGAGCATCCCCAAATGCAACAGCAGCAATCCCGCAACCGCTTTTCCGTATGTCACTCGACTGGCCCTCAGTATTCCAGAATCCGACTAGAACTCACCCACCACCGCCCCATCATCCCGCGCACCAAGCTTGTGCCAGATCCCGATGTCAATCGAATTCGACACGAACCGCGCTGAGCCATCTGCCAACAGAATATGCACCCCACCGATATGGCGACTCCGCGCGGCGAACATCCCCGGCCCATCACTGTCGCAGGAATCCGGACAATGCGCCAAGCAATTCGGGATCCACGAATTCGGCGCGAGCAATGTATTAAACGTCGTCTGCCCCGGCAGCCCGCGATGCCACTGCCGCGCCACCCGTGTCGAGACATTCGCAGCCGCCCCGCATTGCACTCCCCACGCCGTAATTTGATCGGGGGCGGGAAACGCATTAGGCATCCCCGGCGGAATCGTCCCCGGTCCGTAATGAAAATTCGCCAACATGCCGATCGGGTCGGGCGCGCCTCCCGTCACTTGCTCGCTGGCTGCGATCACATTCGAACTCCCATCGGTGATCGAACCGAACGACACCCGTACCGTCCCCGTGATAATTCCGTTCTGCTCCTTCACACTCAAGTATCGCCCCTCCCCACTGAACCCCGTATTCGTCCCCAAACAGAACGCATAGTTCACCCCCGGATCATCATCGTCCGGGTCGCGATCACTGGGGCAACGATACACCGCCAACTTCGTCTTTGCCACCGCTTCATTCGGCCCGAAATCCAGCGCAGCTGACGAGAAGTTCAAACGCTCGTACACATTCTTCTGATCCAGGTACGGCAGCAACATCGAGTGCGGGCTGTGCCCCTTCCAGCTCCAGAACCCAAAGTCAGCTGTGGGGTACATCAACAACGGAAACTGGCGCGTGGTGTCGTGATAGTTGTGGAGAGCCAGCCCGAGTTGCTTCAGATGGCTGCGGCACTGGGCACGACGGGCCGCCTCGCGCGCTTGCTGCACCGCAGGCAGGAGTAGCGCCGCCAAGACGCCAATAATCGCGATCACGACCAGCAGCTCGATGAGCGTAAACGCCGGACGCTGAGATTTTCGAAACATGCCAGTACGCCCGAGAGTTCGGATTCGACTCGCTTGACAGTATGGGGGGGGGGGGCGATAGA
>JAYSUV010000700.1:0-2867 GCA_043718945.1 Planctomycetota bacterium | reverse complement strand
TGACACCCCTCCTTGCGCCGCCGAGAACCATCAGTCCTCCTTGATGCTGCGCAAATCTCGTGCCATGAAATCGGGAACTTGTGTATAAGGATGAGAGCTCCCGGCTGGGGGACCGCATATCCGCGAAGCTCGGCTTCGCCGGGTGGCACACCCTGGGTTTTTAAAGGGTGCGAGGGCTCAAAGACCTCGGCCATCGCATGAACGGTGTCCGACTGAGCTTACGCCGCAGCGCGGTGCAGCGACCGCAGCAGACGTTCGAACTCCTCGTTGCTGCTGAATGGGATCAGAATCGTCCCGCTGTCTTTCGACTTCAGCTTAATCTCGACCGCTGTCCCCAGCAGGTTTCGCAGCTGTTCTTCCAGTGAGGCCAGATGCGGGGTGCGGTCGGATTCGGAGCGGGCCTCTTCCATCGAGAGGATCTGCGGCTCCTGGGGGCTGTAACCGGCGTCCTGGGGAGTTTGCCAGTTGTGGTCGCCCGCTGGGGCCATCGACTGGCCCTCTGGGCTGTTCTCTCCCGAAAAGTTCTGCGTATGAACGAACTCGCCTGGCTGAGGTTCCCTCACGCAGGCGGGTTGCTCGACGGCCTGCTCAATGACAGCCGGTGCTGCCTGGTCAGTGATCGGCGGCACGATTGGCTCGGCGACGGGGGTCTTCTTCTCGCGGCCCAGCATCGTCCGGACGATGGCTTCGGTCTGGCGAACGGACAATTGTTCCGCCTGGATCTGCCCGCACACGGCGAGCTGATCGGCCTCGGGCAGCGGCAGCAGCGAGCGGGCGTGACCCGAGCTGATCTTGCCCGCTGAGAGGGCATTCCGCACTGACTCGGGAAGTTCCAGCAGCCGCAGGATATTGCTGACTGCCGAGCGGCTCATGCTCAGCTGCTTACCGAGTTCCTCGATCGAGCAGTGGAAGTGGTCGAGGTACTGACGGAAGGCCAGTGCCTTTTCGATATCGGTCAGATCCTTCCGCTTGAGGTTTTCTTCCAGCGCGTAATCAAATGCGGTCTGGTCAATGACATCGACGACACGGCAGGGAATCTGCGTCAGTCCCGCCCGCTGCGAGGCCAGCCAGCGCCGCTCGCCGGCGATCAACTGGTACGCCCCGTCGAACTCCCGGACCAGAATCGGCTGCAACACGCCGTGCTCGCGAATGCTGTCCGACAGCTCGTTCAGCTCGTCGGGATTGAAATCCTTGCGAGGTTGAAACGGATTCCGAGCGATCTCATTGACCGGAATGTTCCGCAGCTCGGCAGCTGCGGGCTCGGATTCGGAGAACGCGGGGCCAGATCCCAACATGGCACTGAGGCCACGTCCCAAACGACGACGGGGAAGATCACTGGTGGACAGATCAGACATGAACGAAGCCTCCTGGAAACATCACAATCGCCCAGCGTGCGGTGGGACCATGCTCCCCTAATCTCGACCACAACAGCGGGGAGACTGTAGCGAGTGTGCCGAGTCCTCCCGGAACACTGGTCATGTCTCAAAGGTCAGAGAAACCGGTGAGGCACGGCAAGCTGGAGGGACCGTACGCCCGCACTGGTGAAATCCACGCGGAGAATCGGGGATTGGTTCAAGTCGTGTCTTTCAATTGCACCACGGAACTTGTGGTCGTAAGTGGTGAAAACACTAGGGTGGCGGGGTCAGGAGGCTTTGCGGATGGCCCCGACCGGGGTGGACGTCATTAACACGAGGAGGTCCATTGCGTTGGTCCCCGAAGCCACAGGCACGCGACCGTTCCCCACGCCGGGGCCATCCGCAAAGCCTCCTGACCCCGCCACCCGACCGATTCTAAAAAGTGGCGATGTCCGAATCGACAGGCGGGCGACAATCGCCTCGCCGCCACCCTGTCCCCTACTCACTTAGAACGGAATTCATTCCGTTCTACGATCCCATCGCGGCGGGAACTGCCGATTCTTGCTCTATATTTCGTCGAGACTCAACATCTTCTTGGCTCACCGCCAGCGGCCCCGTAGCATGGGGTCATGGACAGTCGTCTCCATTTCCAGATCAGCGCTCAGCCCACGAACTCGACCTGCGGGCCGACGTGTCTGCATGCGGTGCTGGCGTATCATGGGGACCAGCATACGCTGACTGAGGTGATCGAGGGCGTCCCCTCGCTGGAGTTCGGCGGCACGCTCGCAGTGCTGCTCGGGAACTTCGCCCTCAAGCACGGCTATGAGGCGATCCTCTATACGTATGACCTGATCGTGTTTGACCCCTCTTGGTTCCGTCCCGGCGCTCCTCCGCTGGCCGAGCGTCTGCGAGCCCAGATGAAGGCCAAGACGAAACCCAAGCTGCGGGTGGCGAGCGAGGCGTATCTGGAGTTCATTGATCGCGGCGGATCGATTCGCATGGAGGACATGACTCCCGGGTTGATCCGCAAATACCTCAAACGGTCGTGTCCCATTCTCGTCGGCCTGAGTTCGACCTACTTGTACAACGAGCGGCGCGAACTGGAGGACGGCCAGCAGGACGACATCGCGGGGAAACCGCAGGGGCACTTCGTGGTGCTGTGTGGGTACGACTCCGACAGCCGGACCGTGCTGGTCGCTGATCCGCTGCAACCCAATCCCCTGGCCAAGCTCGAACAGAAATACGAGGTCGACCTTGATCGCGTCATGTGCGCGATCATGCTCGGCATCGTGACGTATGACGGCAATCTGCTCGTCATTCGGCCCCCCTCCTCGGCCACTTCTCGACCGGAGCCCCGTCCCTGACGGAGCCTTTCGCACTCTCTGCGACAGACCGGCGAATTCGGTCTTGCCTTTCTCTCGGAACACCTATGATTGCCAGAACCATGACGGCCCCGCCGGTCATTCACGAGCGATCGAATCACCCCCGCGCCGTCGTCCCCAGGCCCATCAG
>JAYSUV010000699.1:0-1017 GCA_043718945.1 Planctomycetota bacterium | reverse complement strand
CGACATGGTCATCTGCGGCGGCACGGTGACCGTCGAACACGACACACCAACAGGCGCCCTCCCGGGACGGCTGCTCCGCGGACCACGCTGACGCGAGTCACCGCTCAGCGGGCCGCCTGGCCGAGCAGGCCGGTGACAGCGTCGATCACATCGTCGACGTCGTCGTCGGTCAGCTTGGGTGACATCGGGAGGGAGAACGTCCGCTCCGAGATCCATTCGGCATTCGGGAGGTCGCCGGGGGCGTAGCCGAAACGCTTGCGGAGGTGACTTCATGGGAATCGCGTAGCCGCCAACCGGAACTCTCCAAAGCGGCCGTCGGTAGGTCTTTCCCGGCCACTGCGATTTCCATTGGGTTTCGAACACGCCGGGGCAGATCGGCGAACTTGGGGAACTCGATGTCTTTGTTGCCCTAGACGCGACCCTCGTATTCGAGAGGGGTATGCGCTTGCCAGCTCATGACGGTCGTGAATGGCCCGTCGGATGGCGGTTCTGTCAGCGGGAAGAGACATCGTGACTACCGGGAAGAGAAGCGGGTGCCATTCGATCCCGCTTGTGGGGACCGTGCAATCAGGTCCTCCGATGTTGAGCCCTCACGGTGAAGAAGGCGTCGTAATCGGGAACACATTCTCCCTGCTTCAGGCGACTCGCTGAGCCTGAACTGGGTAAAAGCAGGTTCGCCATCCACCAGAATTCAGCGGGGAGCCGCTCTCCACTCGGCCTCCAGGGTTCCATGCGCTTCTGAGGACGGTGTCAAGCGTCTCGCGGTCGACCCCGTGGCAGTGACCGGATTCATCGATAAAACTCCACCGGCCACCCGGCCCGTGCCGTGACAGCAGCTCGTCCAATGCTGTTGTCCGAACGAGGGGTCGTCGCTCATGTGGCCGGTGCTGGGGTCAAAGCATGAACCAAGACCGAGGCTTCGCTCCACGAACCAAGCCTCGTGGCCGAGATCCTCCAGTCCGACAAGCCATTGCAGAACCTAGGAGAGGTATCCGCCGACCGGGAACTGCACAACGT
>JAYSUV010000698.1:0-2871 GCA_043718945.1 Planctomycetota bacterium | reverse complement strand
CCCTCGAAAGGCCACCCATGAAAAAAGAGATGTTGGTCAATGTGATCCAGCCGGAAGAATGCCGGATCGCAATTGTGGAAGACGGCGTGCTGGAGGAGTTGTATGTTGAACGCTCCAGCCAGGAACTGATTGTCGGGAACATCTACCGCGGCCGTGTGGTCAATATCGAGTCGAGCATCCAGGCGGTGTTCGTCGATTTTGGCATCGGTCGTAACGGCTTCCTGCACGTCAGCGATGTCGAGCATCAATACTACAAGCACCTGGTCCCGGAGCGCGAACGTCCGGGCCGGGGTCGCGAGAAGATCAACGAACGCAGCGTCAAACTCAAGCCGCCGATCCAGGAGATCTTCCAGCGCGGCAGCGAAGTTCTGGTCCAGGTCATCAAGGAAGGGATCGGCACCAAGGGGCCCACCCTCTCCACCTATGTCAGCATCCCCGGTCGCTATCTGGTGCTGATGCCCGGCCTCCAACGCCTCGGCGTCAGTCGCAAGATTGAGGACGAAGATGTCCGCCGTCGGCTGCGGCAATCTCTCCGCGACATCGTTCCGCCCGAGGGGCTCGGCTTCATCGTCCGCACAGCTGGGGTCGATCGCTCGACGCAGGATCTGCACCGCGACATGAACTACCTGCTCCGGCTCTGGAAGACGCTGGTCAAGCGGCTGGAGAAGCTGCAAGGGCCGGGCGTGATCTACGAAGAATCGGACATGATTACCCGGACCATTCGGGACATCTACACAGCTGACATCGAGTCGATTCAGATCGACGAGCCGGATGCCCTGGAACGCGCCCGCGACTTCATGGAGGTGGTCCTGCCCCGGCACGTCGACCGCATCACGCTGTACGAAGGCCGCGAGCCGATCTTCCACAAGTACAAGATCGAAGAGGAAATTAGCCGCATCCAGAGCCGCCGTGTGCCACTTCCCGCTGGTGGTTCACTGGTCATCGACCAGACCGAAGCCCTCGTCGCCATCGACGTGAACTCCGGGAACTTCCGCAACTCTGACTCCGATGCCGAAAAGAACGCCTACCAGGTCAACATGGCCGCAGCTGGGGAAATCGCCCGGCAAATCCGGCTGCGCGACCTCGGCGGGGTGATCGTGAATGACTTCATCGACATGCGGGACGAGCGTCATCGCCGTGCCGTCGAGCGGAAGCTGTGCGAATGCCTCGAACGAGATCGGGCGCGGACCAAGGTCTTACGGATCAGCCCGTTCGGCCTGATCGAGATGACGCGGCAGCGGATTCGTCCGTCACTGCGCCGCAGCATCTACGAAGACTGCCCGTGCTGCCGAGGCGTGGGGCAGGTGAAGACGACCGAAAGCATGGCGATCGAAGTCATGCGGGCCTTGATGACCAAGGCCAACCATCGGGATGTCGCTCGCATTCAAGTGGAGGTGCAGGCCCGCGTGGCCGAGTACCTGATCAACAAGAAACGCCGCGAAATCATCGATCTGGAAGAGAAGTACGACGTTCTGGTGAACATCGTCCCCGCTGTGAATGGCGGCCCGGATCACATGATTATCAAGTGCTTGAACGACATCGGGGCGGAAGTCACATTTCTTCCCGCCGCAGACTCGTACAAGAAGCGCTGATCGGCTAAACTGTCACGTTCCCATTTTGGTCCAATCCGGGCCAGAATGGGGACTGCTCACTCAACGCCTTGTGCTGCAATGGGTTACACCATATAGCCAAGCCTCGGGGATCGACTGAAGATGTTCGCGATTATCCAAACTGACGGCCGCCAGATTCGTGTTTCCGAGGGAGATGTCGTCGACATCGACCTGCGGGAGTCGGGCAATGCCTCCGGGACTTTGACCTTCGACCAGGTCCTCCTCGCCAATGCGGGAGCGGCCAGCGTGATCGGTCGCCCAGTGATTTCCGGGGCCACGGTGACTGCGGAGATCATGATTCCGCTCAAGAAGGGCGAGAAGCTGGAGATTCAAAAGCTCCGCCGCCGCCACAATTCGCGTCGCCACACCGGCCATCGCCAGAAGTACACCCAGATCAAGATCACCGGGATCTCAATCCCCGGCCTGAAGAAGGCCGAGACCTCGACCCCCGCCTGATTGCCGGTCTTGGCACAGCATTGAACGTCGAATCCCTTCTGGTCTCCAGGAGGGATTTTGCATTGGTGTAGCTACGTTCGCCAGAACGTGGGCGAGAGTGGGAGGAGCTCACAGGCAGTGGGCACATCAAGCGACCACTCTGTACCCCGCAGGGGTTGAAGCCCATAGCCGGTGGTCGAGCGCAGCGACACCACCGGATCACGTTCCCAGCGGCTCCCGTATCCCGAAGGGATTCCAGCCTCCCGGGTCGTTTCAGCGATTCAAAAGGCTACAATCCCTCCGGGATAGACTGGCTGGAGGAGTCTCTTTTCCGGTGGTGTCGCTGCGCTCGACCACCGGCTATGGGCTGAAATCCCTTCGGGATAAATGCCAATCCTTGGGCTGTGATGAGAAACCTGATCGAGGTCCAGAGCTTGGCGAATGGCCTCGATCATTGTGTCGCGTATGAGAGTGTTGGCGGTGAGTCGCACAGGAGCCACGCCCGATGAAATACGATCTGTTGATGCCTCGCCAAGTGGTGTTCGGCTGGGGACGCCGCAGCGAGGTCGGTTTGCACGCTCAGGCTCTGGGGCGTCGCGTGTTTGTCGCTAGCGGTTCGCGATCGTTGCGGGCGGCGGGTGTCCTCGACCCGATCGAAGCGTCACTCCACACAGCGGGGCTGTCGGTCCTCGACCTCGGCACAATCTCGCGCGAGCCCGAGGTCGAAGATGTCGATTCAATGGTCAGCCGATTGCGAGAACTCGGCGGCGGACAACCCGGCGATGTCGTGTTGGCCATCGGAGGTGGGGCTGCTCTCGACCTCGGC
>JAYSUV010000697.1:0-7998 GCA_043718945.1 Planctomycetota bacterium | reverse complement strand
GAGCGGCGACTTCCCCGATCAGGGGGGCCGCATGCTCTCTGTGACCGATGTTCCGCTGTCGGGGGGGAAGTGATGTTCGTCCCCAACGTCCTGAATCTGCTGACCCTGCTCAGTCACTCCCTGCGACAGGAGTCGCGTAGTGCCTCTTCGCACCGATTTCGGATCGGGAGTCTACTGGTCGCGACCTGGATGCTGCTGAGTGCGCATTACTATTCCTGGTTCGTGGGAGGTGTGGGCCGCGAGTTCGTGCGAGCGCTCACGTACCTCGATCTGATGCTGATTCTGGTCGCGGGTAGCAGCTATTTCGGCTCGGTCATCACTGAGGAGAAAGAGCAAGGCACGCTCGGCCTGCTCAAGCTGGCGGGGTTTTCGAACGCCGGGTTGATGTTCGGCAAGTCGTCCGCCCGCATCGTCATTGCGTTGCTGATCTTTCTGATCCAGCTGCCGTTTGCGTTCCTAGCGATCGTGCTGGGCGGCACGACTGTGACGCAGATTATCGCCGCCTATTTGACGCTGGCGGCGTTCTTGATTCTGTTGGGCAACGTGGGGCTGTTTCTGTCGGTGGTCTGTCGCCGGAATTCAAGCGCGACCTCACTCACGTTCGTCATTGGGGCACTGACACTGTGGGCCGGGAAGCTGGCCGCATTCGCTCAGACGGCGGGCATCGGTAAGAAGGTCGCCCTCGTTCGTTCCACACTACAATGGGTCAATGAATTCGGACTCAAGTTCTCTCCCGAAACACGGTTGAGCGAGGCGATGCTCTACCGTCACACCCCGCTCGTGACCGGACAGTTCTGGGCCTCGCTGGGAATCGCAGCTGCGCTGTTCGGTCTCTCGTGGCTGTTGTTCGATCGCTTTACCGAGTACACCGAAACGCACGACCCGCACCGGGCGAGGTCGGGAGGACGGGCGTTGCGATGGCAGCTGTGGGTCACTCGCCCGCGCGGGGATGCGTTGGCGTGGAAGGAGTTCCATTTTGGGGGTGGCGGGTTTACGACTCTCGTCGGAAAATCGTTGGTCTACACCGGACTGATCATCGCTGCGAAACTGTTTGAGGCCCGGTTCAAAGTTCTGTACGGAGCGAATTTGACCGAGATCGTTCACGCCTGCTTGTTCGCGATTCTGCTGCTGGAGTGTCTCGCGTTTGCGGGGAGTTTCCTGGGGAGTGAGTTCGTCGGGGGGACGCTGCCGAATCTGATCCTCACGCCGAATTCGCTCGGCCGGATTGTGGCTTCGAAGTTCTCGGGCGGGCTGGTCGTGCTGAGCCCGACACTGGTCGCCTTCGTCGTGGGATCGATCGTGTTGCGAGGGCAAGATACGTTGCTCCTCGACTGGCACCCGCGTGAATTGGTACTCGTATTCGGTGTCGTGTTGCTGCTGCATCTGACGACATTCTATTCGATTCGCGTGCGGCGCGGGGCGGTCGCCTGGGCTGTGGCCACGCTGGTCCTGGCGTCGGTGTTTGTACTCCCAGTGCTGGAGATGGTCCGCATGTCGCTGCTGGCCAATGACACGCGGAATCCGCTCCTGCGAGCCAGTGACGGCCCCGAGTTCTGGGCCCCCTTGCTCTATACATCGTTGCTGGCCTGCCTCGCCATACAGATCGCCATCGGCATGCAAGTCCGCCGCGCGGTGGGTGAGTGACTCTCGGCACTGACCCCGTTGAGCTGATGCTACGCGATGTCATCGAAGCGGAGCGTGCCCGCGTGCCCAGTTAAGTCCGACAGAGCGGCACGGCGGTCTGATGTCCAGGCGCTCGCTGCCGAACTCGCGGATTGAAGACTTTCGGGCCGGGCCAATGTGCCCGGCCCACGATCGGTGTCCACCTACTTGGCGAACATGGCGTTCTTCCGGTCTCCGCGGCTGAGCAGGAAGGCCATCAAGTCGAGGAGTTCCTCGTCGTTCAGGGTGTTGAGCAACCCGGTCGGCATCATGGATGACTTCGCCGGACCCATCTGCTCGATCGACTTACGGTCGATCGTCTCCATCGCGTTCGGGTCGAGCATGTTCGTGTTGACCATCACCGTGTCCCCATTCAGGTTCACGATGCGGCCCACCACGACCTTCCCTTCGTCGGTCACAATCTGCACAGCTGCGTATTGATCGCTGACGACTTTGTTGGGATCGAGGACCGATTCGAGGATATCGCGAGCGCTAAACCGACCCGAGAGTCCGGTCAGGTCTGGCCCGACGGAGCCGCCCTCGTTGCTGAACCGGTGACAGCCGTAGCAGTTCGTGGCACTGAACAGTGTGCGCCCGCGATCAAAGTCGCGCTCCTTGAGGCCGCTGGCCAGCAGTGTCGCGGCTTCGTCCATCTTCCATTCCTTGACGAACGGACGAGGGATCGCCGACTTCGGGGAGACCGCTTCAGGAGCCGGGGCATTGATCACATCGGCCAGCTTCACCTTGTCCTCCGCCGAGACATTGGCGAGCGCGGCGTCTCGCATCTCCTTCATGAAGTCGGCGAAGTTCGCGCCGCCGTGGAACCCGCGGGCCTTGTTGAACCAGTCGAGATAGCTGCGCCGGGTTTCCAGTGTCCACCCGGTGGTCAGGAACCGCAGGTGACGTGCCTGGTCGATCTGCTCTTCCTGCGTCGGAGCAGCGGCCAACAGAGCCGTTCCCTTGGCGGCGGCACTGGGGGCTTGCAGGTAGACCATCAACTCGGTGAGGAGGTTGTTGAGGTCCTTGTCCTTAACGGGGTAAACCAAATCCGCTGCCAAGGTCATCGCCAGCCGTGTGTCCTCATCTGGCGGTCCCAGACGGTAGAGAATGACATGCACAAGGCGGACCAGTTCGACCTGTTCTTCGGTCGACAGATCGGCCCACTTGATCTTGGCCAGCTCGGCCAGAATCCGCATCTGCATCGGGTGCTGCGCCCCTTCCGGAGCCGGGTAAGTCGGCGGTGGAGTATCGAGGTCTGGCAGTACCGGCACGTACGATCGCTTGAACATCCGGGCAAGCGCCAGCAGCGCGGCCAACGCCTTGCGGGGGTTCTCTTCTTCGAGAGCGCGGTCTTGCCACTGCTCGACGGGCTGATGCTCCAGCACCGTACGGGCCGCAGACCTGACGACCCGGTCCTTGTCGCCCAGATGCATCCACGCGAGGTCGATCGCCTTCGGATCCTGCTTACCGTGGAAGGCTTCCAGGCTCTGACGGACGGCCACTTCCGGGGCGACGTTCGCGTTCATCTGCGCGGGCTCAGTCGACTCCTTACCCACATAAGTCACTCGGTACAGGCCCGACTGGACTCGTCGTCCGCCGATCGCGAAGTAGAGCGCTCCATCGGGATGAACGATCACATCAGTCAGTGGGAGCGGAACACCCGTCACGAACTCTTCCAGCACGCCGGTGTAGCTGGCCCCTTGCGGCTCCATGTGGACGGCGTACATCTTGCCGTAGCTCCAGTCGTTGATGAACAGAGCGTTCTGGTACTTGGCCGGAAACTTGGTGCCGTATCCGAAGCAGACTCCGGTGGGCGATCCGGGACCGATGTCCACGACCGGAGGTAGCGTCTCCGGATAGTAGACCGGCCACTTCGCACTGCCGTTTCGCCAGCCCCAATCGGTGCCGCTGACGACATGACAAATGCGAGTCGGACGATACCACGGGCAGTTCATGTCCCATTCCATATCGGCGTCGTACGTAAACAGTTCGCCGTCGCGATTGACAGCGGCATCGAACTGGTTGCGGAAACCACTGGCGATGACCTCCCAGTTCTTGCCGTCGCGGTCGACCTGATAGATGATTCCGGCAGGAGGGGCGACACCGCGCATGAACCCACGTCCGTAGATGCGGGGCATCAGCTGATCTTCGTCCCAGATCTGCGGCACGCGCGAACTGGTAATCTCCGTCAGCTTGGCTTGATTCCCGACGACGACATACAACCCCTGCTTGTCCGGAGTCAGCAGCACCGCATGCGGGCCATGTTCGCCGCCACTGCCTGGCAACAGCCGCAGCAGTTCGACACTCTCCAGCTGATCGTCGCCGTCTTTGTCGGTCACGCGGTAGAGGCCGGATTCAAACTGGCCTCCCTTGTTGACGACGACGTAGAGTGCATCAAATGCCCAGAGCAGCCCCTGAGCCTCGCCGATGTTCGCGGGGATTTTCTCGATGAGGGCCTTCTCGCTCGACACGATCATCGGCTGGCGGGGGAGTGTCACGAGCGAGGGCTGCTCACCTTTACCACCGGCAATGTGAAGCGTCACCTCACCCGCTGTGGTTCCGGTGAGTAGCGACTGGATGGCATCCAAAGACCCGGCCCCTTTGTCTTCGACCATGACCGTCAGAATCCGGTCGCCGGGGAAGACCTGTCCATCGGTCTCTGCCGGACTGCCACCGATGATGTCAGCCACGCGAATTGCGTCCCCATCCTGCTCGACAACGACACCGGTCGTGAAGACCTCGCGCGACTTGGCCAGAGCCGGAGGTGTCACGCGGTAGAGTCCGCCGTACTGGTCGGAGACGATCAGCCGTCCCTGCGGGTCCACGCACATGTTGACCCACGAACCTTCCTGATCCTTCGGCACCGAATAGAGCAGCTCGACGCGGAAGTCCTTCGCGACCTTCAGGTTCTCAATCGGTGTGGCGGTCGGAGCCTTGAGACCGCCCGCTGACATCATCTTCGCAGCTGTCAGTTTCCAGGGACCGCCGGTCAGGTCGGCAATCACGTCAGCGGGGTTCCAGCCCTCGGCTTTGAAGCCGGGCTTGTGCCACCCTTCGACTGCCTTGGTCGACGCGACCCAACTCTCATCGGTCGAGACGTTTGAGGAGTTGCGACCCGTTTCGAAGACCAGATTCGCCAGCACTCCCGCCGGGTTGTCCACGCCAGAGTTCTTGGCTTCGATGGCGATCACATGCGGAGTCGCTTTGGCATCCTGGCTGAACAGCTTGGTGACATCCTTGAACCCCGCATCGATCCAACCGTCGTGGGTGAGAACCTGCTCTCCATCGATCCAGACCGTCATGGAGTTATCGACGGCTCCGTACAGCCTCGCGCTGCCGGGCTTCCCGTCCTGCGTGAACTCCTTCCGCAGGTAGATCGTCGAGGCCAGCTTTTTCCCCTCTTTCACCCACACCCACTTCGCGGGGGTCAGCTGCGAAGCAGCCGGTTTCGCCCGCCGCTGGGGAGCCGGCTTAGCTTGGGGGCCAGGCGTCTGGGCCTCACCATGAACAGCAATACACACGACCAGCAACAAGGCAACGATCCAGCGCACGTGAACTCTCCCGGGTGATGACAGTCAGGGTCTGGCATCGTATCAAAGTGTTTCGCCTCGCCCCAGCGGAATGAGTTGTCACTTCCCGCCATGTCGGCCCAGGCGGATGAATTATTCTGATTGTTGCGGTATACCGTCATTGTTCCTGTTCGATTTTCCCTCGCCAGACTCCTGCGTGTCCTCATGGCATCGTTGTTCGAACGGTGGTTGTACCAACCGCGACATGACATGATTCCCATCGTGATGATCGTGGCGATCTATGGTCTGGCCTTTGGCGAACTGGCTTAATCACTACTGGGGAGGGACATCACTGGCAAGATCACTCGCATCGAGAATCGGGAAATGGAAGGCGGTCGCGACAAGAAGAAATGGATCAAGATTTACAATCACTACGAGTTCCATGTTCCGGGGCACGCAGAGCCAGTGATCGGTGAATACCAAGGGGGGGGATGTGCTGGTCGGAGACTCGGTGGATTTGCAATCTCTCTCCCTCTGGTCCACTTGGAGCCGCCCGTCCACAGAGCGCATGCCGTGGATCGGCTGGAGTGTCTTGGCCGCTTCGATTGTCATCGGAGCTGTCGCGGTGGTCCTCGGTCGCGAGGCTCAAGACCCATATGCCAAGGCGCGGGCACAACGCCACCAGAGATGACGGTCCGTGGAGTGCTCTGGCAGGATTCGCAGTCGATCTGAACTCGACCGAGGTCGATATTTCCGTCCTCTGATCTGTGCCAATCTGTGCGATCTGTGTACAACATCTTCTGATGAGTCGATCCCGAACAGAGGTCAGCGGTTTGGGCCACAGATCGCACAAATTGACACCGATCAGAAGCACTCTGGGTCGCGATTGTCACACTCAACACGAGACACCTCATGGACAACACCGCCCTTCAATCCGCTCTCCAGTGGAACGAACGCTATGCCTCGCAAGCGGTCGAACAGCTCACCGAGCTGCTCCGCATTCCGAGCGTGAGCGCTCAGTCGGCTCACAACGCCGATACGCGCCGCGCTGCGGAGTTCGTCCTCAACCAACTCAAGTCCGCTGGTTTGAAGACGGAGCTGTGCGAGACGCCCGGTCACCCGATTGTGTACGGCGAGTGGCTGGGGGCTCCCGGCGCTCCGACCGTGATGGTGTATGGGCACTACGATGTCCAGCCGCCCGATCCGCTCGATAAGTGGGAGACGCCACCGTTCGAGCCGACGATCCGCAACGGCCACATCTTTGCTCGCGGGGCGACCGACGACAAAGGGCAAATGTTTACGCACATCCGCTCCGTGTCCGCGTGGCTTAAGACGGCCGGCCACTTGCCGGTGAATTTGAAGTTCGTGATCGAAGGCGAAGAAGAGGTCGGGAGCAATCACCTCGAACTCTTCCTGCGCGAGAACAAGGAGCGCTGCCAGAACGACATCGCGGTCGTCAGCGACACCAGCCAGTACGGACCGGGCCTGCCCGCGATCACGTACGGCCTGCGGGGGATCATCGCCTGTGAGGTCTTGCTGCACGGGCCGAAGCAGGATCTGCACAGCGGCATCTTCGGCGGGTCGATCGCCAACCCGGCGAACGCGCTGGCCCGGATCGTCGGCGAGCTGCATGGCGAGGACGGGCGAGTGCAGATTCCGGGGTTCTATGAAGACGTGACGAACCTCACTCCCGAGGAGCGGGCCGAGTGGGCGCGGCTGCCGTTTGACAAACAAAACTTCCTCGCCGGAGTCGGGTCGGGCGACACGTGGGGCGAGACCGGGTTCACGACGCTCGAACGCCGCTGGGCCAGACCGACGTGTGACGTGAACGGGATGCTCAGCGGGTACACCGGCGAGGGACCGAAGACGATCATCCCCAGTTGGGCCATGGCCAAAATCACCTGCCGCTTGGTGCCGAGCCAGGACGCTTCAAAGATCGTGGCCGCTCTGCGCAAGTTCGTCGAGGCCCGCGTCCGTCCCGGCATCCGCCTCGAATTCAAAGAGCACCACGGCTGCCCCGCGACCGTCTGCGACCTCAACAGCCCCTACATGGCAGCTGCGAAACGAGCCATCGAAAAGGGCTTCGGCAAAGCCCCGGTCCTGATCCGCGAGGGCGGCTCGATCCCCGTCGTCGGCACCTTCAAAGAAGTCCTCGGGGTCGACACCCTGCTCCTCGGCTGGGGCCAGAACACCGATAACCTACATAGCCCGAACGAGAAGTTCTCGCTCGAAGACTTCCAACGCGGCATCCGGGCGAGTACGTGCCTGTGGTGGGAATTGGCCCAAGGGTGAAACGGTGGCAAGTAGAATGGAATACATTCCGTGCCTTCGAACCGAACACTCCACACTGGAGTCATCATGTCCGAACAACGCGTCTGGCCCATCTCCAATGCCTACTTCCGACCCATCCGGGTGGCGCTCTCTATACAGATTCCGGTTGCGATCTTCTGCCTGCTCCTGCTCGATGGCGGGCAACTGGCCAATTTTTGCGGCATCACGATGATCGGGTTCTGGTCGGGAGCGGCTCTCGTCATAATTCGCCGTCCTCACACTCCGACTGAGGCGGACACGACTCTCATCCAGTACGCCTTCGTGCCGCTCTTTCCGGTGTCGATGGTCATCGCTCGGATTATGCAGCGGTGGCCCTGATCTCGTTCCCTTAGTTTGGCTCTCGGTTCCAGGCTCCGCTTGGGGCCGCATATCCCCGAAACTCCGCTTCGCCCGTGTGCCAAACCGCAGCGAGCGGGCGGACATCACGGCCTGTTGTTTTAATTCTCCTCTCGATTACCATTCTGCCCGTCTAGGGAGGCTGGCGGCACAGGGAGGG
>JAYSUV010000696.1:0-2872 GCA_043718945.1 Planctomycetota bacterium | reverse complement strand
TGAACTCGACCTGGATTTTGACATCCTTGGCGATGGTGACCAGCGTCCCGGCCATCTGCTCGACGAGAACCTTGCGAGCCTCGGCATAGCCATCAATGTAGGCATAGTTGCCGTTCCCTTTGTCGGCGAGTTGCTCCATGCGGGCATCCTGATAGTTCCCCATTCCGAACCCCAGGACACTCAGGTAGACCCCCGACTGGACCTCCTTCTGGATCAATTCCACCAGGCTGCTGGCATCGGTCACGCCGACGTTGAAGTCGCCATCGGTGCAGAGGATGACGCGGTTGACGCCGTGCTCGATGAAGTTCTGGCGGGCCAGTTGATAGGCCGTCACAATCCCCGAGGCCCCATTCGTCGAGCCTCCCGACCGCAGCGATTCGATGGCGGAGATCAGCGTGTGCTTCTGCCGCGCGGAGGTCGAGGGCAGGGCGATCCCGCTCGATCCCGCATAGGTCACGATTGCGATCTGATCCTGCTCGTCGAGCGAGGCCACCAGGGCCGACAGCGACCGAATCACCAGCGGCAGCCGGTTCTCGCCCGCCATCGACCCGGAGACATCGACCAGAAACACCAGTTGGCACGCGGGACGTTCGCCGTATTCCATTTCCTTCCCCTTGAGGCCGACGCGCACTAGCCGATGCTCGGGCCGCCAGGGGCAAGCTGCGACTTCGGCGTTCATGGCGAACGGCTCTGGCCCCTGAGGCGGCAGGTATTGATACGGGAAGTAGTTGACGAGTTCCTCGATCCGGACGGCCCCCTCCGGCGGGAGTGATCCATTGGTCAGGAACCGGCGGACATTGGAATACGAGGCCGTATCGACATCGATTCCAAACGTGGAGAACGGGCTTTCCTGCACGGTGAGGAACCGGGACTCTTCGATGGAGTCGTACGCTTCGGTGTTGAAGTCCGGCGGTTGCATACCGGGAGGAGCGGGCAGTACGGGGGTATTCGCCGGAGCCTCCGTGGGAGCGACCGCATCCAAGCCCCCGTGGTAATCAGAGGCCACAGCACCTTCACGAGCGGATCGCTCCACGCTGGGACTCGCAGGAGCCGCCTGCTCACCGTCCCTTTCACATCCCCAGACCATCACCAGAGCGACAAGCAGCACGACAGACAACGAACGCATGGGATTCTCCCAGTCGGCGAAGAGGTGGCCAAGTGCAGTGGGTAACGCCCCGAGACGCTGAGCAGCGCTCCTGACGGGGATACGAATGAGAGAACCCCTGCATCGATATAATTCCCACTGTTCCCCGAGATTCGGGAGATTCGGCTTCTTGACTGGCAAGGGGTGGGGCGGCAAAAAGGGAGAGTTCGTAGTTCGTAGGGTGGAGGCCAGCCTGCTTTGAGACGTTTCCCACGTTCTGGCGAATCGTGGCGACCAGAGAATACAATGCATCATGACACACGATTCGTTTGGGGAAGCACCAGAGGGTTGGTGAGTCATGGGACAACTTCCGAATTGACGCTGGCTGATGACCGAATGCTCTGACTGAAGGCCCATTCCGAAACTGCTCTAACTAACTAATCCCCGTGCTTCACGGCACCCGCTCCCCAGGCCGCGTGAGAGTCGCGATTTTTCATTCGTGACTGGGGCTGACGAATCACGAGCCCACTGGCACGGGGGGCTTACGCCGCCCCGCTCGCTGTCGATCGTGAGATCGGATGCTTGAAACCTTACGCAATAATCTCTTCAATCGACTCGACCTCTTCCACACCACCAGCTTCTGGTCTCCACCCTACGGTGACTCAAGAGATCAACATCTACGAATTGACCGGGATGAATCACCGAATCAGGGGACCGTTCCCCGCAGAACCACATTTTGCAACTGACGGCGAGTCTCCGTTGAACGGCTCAACCGATGTGCCGCCATCGCGCCGATCGTTTCGGCGTCCAATAACATGGGATGTCCTCCGACCGCATCGGGGGAAGCGGTTTCGATGGTCTGCTTCGCGACAGTGGCGTCGACATCCAGCGAACACAGATAGAGCCAGATCACAGTGGGCGATCGATTCTGTCCCGCGAGGCAATGGACGAGCACCCGTGGTCCCGGTGATAAAAACATCGCATCGAGAGCTGTCAGAACTTCGGTGACTGTCTCGGGCTCGATCGGCACGCAGTCGGCAATCGGAATGAAAACGACCGATCGAAAGCCCGCCGCGAGAGTTTCAGACAAGCTGCGGGCGTCACTGACATTGAGGATGTCAGTGACCTCTGCTGTGCGAAGGGACTCCACGCGGGCGGGTGAAGGAAACGGCCCGACCCCGAGCGTTGGTGTCACCCAGTAGAGAGCGTGGTTGGTCATTCCAGAAATCATACATCCAGATCATCCGCTTCGCCCGCTTGCTCCATAATCAGCCGGTAGCGCTCGCTAGCGTCCTTCCCCAGGAGTTGCGAGAAGATCGCATCAGCCTCGACGGCGCTTTCGATGTCGACACGGAGCAAGGTCCGCGTTTTGGGGTTGAGCGTCGTCTCTTTGAGTTGGTCGCTGTTCATCTCTCCCAGCCCCTTGAACCGCTGAACATCGAACTTTCGGTTGGGGGGGATCGTGGCCAGGATCCGCTCTTTGTCGGCGTCATCGCGGGCGTATTGCCGGTCTTTGCCGATCTCGATTTTGTAGAGCGGGGGCTGGCCCAGGAAGATCCGGCCCTGGGTAATCAGCTCGCGCATATGGCGAAAGAAAAAGGTCATCAGCAGCGTGCTGATGTGGTAGCCATCGCTATCGGCATCCATCAGGAGGATGATCCGGTGATATCGCAAATGGTGCGGATCGAAGTTGGGGCCGATGCCGGTGCCGAGTGTTTCCACGAGGTCTTTGACTTCCTGGCTCTCCAGAATCTTGCCGACCGTGAGTGACTCCGTATTGAGGATCTT
>JAYSUV010000695.1:0-1021 GCA_043718945.1 Planctomycetota bacterium | reverse complement strand
TTCGGGAGACGACAACCGAGAAGTTATAATTCAGTGAAGATCGACGACGGATTGCTGACGGTGGCGACTCAAAATCCCTCGCGCGTGTTCGAACAGCTGCCCGGTTGGCTGGCCAAGACGGGGATGCGAGTGACCGAGATGCACTCCGCCGATGAGTCTTTGCAAGCTCTGTTTAACTTGCTGATGAAGCTGCACCGGGGGGAACTGTAATGGGGAACATTCGTGCGGTCTTTTTGTTCGAATGGAAGCGGGGCTGCACTCTGCCGCGCTTGCTGGGGTGGGCGACGCTGGCTCTGTTCCCGGTCTTCATCATTGGGTTGATGCGGATGACCGCCGAGATGGCTGGCGGCTCGCCACCGCCACGCGAATTGTGGATTGGGTTTCTCTTCGCGCTGGTGCCGATGCTGGTCTCGATGCTCGGGGCACTGCTCTGGACGACGACAGCGATCGCGACGGAACTCGAACGTCGCAGCTGGGTCTACCTGACGATTCGCCCGCACGGGGGGACAGCTGTCCTGCTGGGCAAGTACCTGGCCGCTGTGACGTGGGTCATTCCAGCGGCGCTGCTCGGCCTGACTCTGGCGGTGCCGTTGACGATCACTTCCGACACGGCTGATGGGGAGGCCGTGAAGCTGTGGTGGGCGATGGCGCGTCTGGTCTGCCTGTCGTGCCCAGCGTACTCGGCGATCTTCTTGTTACTGGGCACGATCAATCCGCGCCGCGCGATGGTGCTGGCGGTGGCTTACTCATTGATCTTTGAATTGGTGATTAGCTTCGTGCCCGCAGTCATCAATAAGCTGACAGTGCAGTACCGGCTCCGGGCACTGATGATCGATTGGTGCGATGTGATCCCGCCGCAGGGAACAGAGACGGGAGTCCTGGCCCTGATCGGCAACGCGGCACCGACGGAGCATGTCACCGTGTTGCTGCTGCTGACTCCGGTTCTGCTGGCCGCTGCGGTCGCGAGACTGCGCTGGAGCGAGTTCTCCGCCGCCGCCGAGTCGGATGTGTGAACCGGAGG
>JAYSUV010000694.1:0-8023 GCA_043718945.1 Planctomycetota bacterium | reverse complement strand
GCTTCGAGCAGCTCTTCCACCTCGCCGGGGCACGGCTGCACAGGCCCGTGTGACCAGGGCAAACTCCCCTCTTTGTCCCGGCAGGGACACCCGACAGTGGTCCCACCGTTGAAACGGTGGGCTATTATCGGGTGTCCCTGGCGGGACAAAGAGTGGTCAGCTGTGGCCTTTCTCTTGTGAGTCGGCGTGTGATATCCCGGTGTTCCACACGTGGGAAGCCCTGAGTTGGAGGTCTGAGAACCTGCGTACAATCGCGACCACACTCCTTCGGAAGCCTCGCAGCTAGGTTTTCACTGGCCGCTCGCCATAGAGGCCATCAAACCAGCCCAATGGCTCAATCGACACTCACCAGAGAGGCCCCATTTGGCGATGCGGCAGGATCGATTAAGTGGGTTGTTCGGAGAAAACCGACTCTGCGGATCACGCCGAACTTTGGTCGGACTTTCGGACGATAGCGCTCGGGAGTACCGCGGATGACTCGATTTTCCAAAAGTGCTTCAACCTCTCATCGACAGTCTCGGAAACAGTTGTAGGTTATTCGTGTGGAGTTTCGGACTCATGGCCTGTGGCCATGCGTCAACAGCCTCTTCAGAAAGGACGAACCAGTCGCGAAGACTGGCTCAGCCCGCTCGGTGTCCAGTACCAATCATCAACGCGTGACCGTCGCGCTCGAAGCCTTGACCGAGGGACTGGTGCCCTACGTCGAGGGGAAGCTGCGCACTGTCTATCGCGACCGCTGGGTCCGTACGGCGATGGGCAGCTTTCGCGATGAACACGCGCGGATGAGTAGCGATGGCTCCACAATGATTTGGGATGCCCACGCGCTGTTGACGGTGATGTGGGACCAGTGGAACTCCATCTTCCGTAACGACCTGTCCCACTCCGAGCGTAGTCTCGTCAGCGAACTGCGAGAGTTCCGGAACAAGTGGGCGCACCAGCAGCCGTTCGATTTCGATGACACCTTCCGCATTCTCGATAGCACACGTCGACTGCTCGAAGCCGTCAAAGCTCCGAATGTCGATGTGGTCCGTCACGAGAAGAACGACCTCATCGAAAGCTATGTCGCCGATCAGGTCAACACCCAGCTGCAGCGTACTGCCTTCAAGCGAAACAAATGGTGGGTGATCATCGTCTACAGCTTCTGCTGCATGATGCTGATCTTCTTTATGCTGGTGTACTATAATAGCGGGATGCCGATCGCCATCGCTGCAATCGCCTTGCTGTTTATTTATCTGATTTACCAGCAGGTCAGACTCGATCCCCCGTTGCTCTATGGTCCGCGAGAATGCAGCAGCTGCCACCGGATCATCTATCGCCGCAAATGCCCGTATTGCAAGCCGTCGGAATGACGCCGCTTCTTGTGGCAATTGTGCCCGCTGCGGGACTGAGCCGTCGCATGGGCCAGCCGAAGCTGCTGCTGGACCTCGCGGGACGGACGGTCATGGCCCGCGTGATTGAGGCGCTGCACGACGCTGGCATCGCCCGTTGTCTGGTCGTCGTCCGCTCGGATGACCAAACCCTCATTCAAGAAGTCACCGCTGCCGGGGGGGAGGTGGTCCTTCCCGCGACCGACCCGCCGGACATGCGACAGAGTGTGCAGTGGGCGTTACGGGCAGTGGGGGGTCGGGAGTCGGGAGTCGGGTGGAGCTCTTGCCCAGTGGAGGTTCCCCGCTCATTCTGCTCCCTCTCCCCCACAATCGGCGTGACTGTGGGTGAGAACTCGAA
The DNA here is from genome assembly GCA_043718945.1 of Planctomycetota bacterium. Lineage (GTDB taxonomy): Bacteria > Planctomycetota > Planctomycetia > Planctomycetales > Planctomycetaceae > TH-plancto1. The sequence goes on along the minus strand of JAYSUV010000694.1, from coordinate 6,298 downwards.
TGTGGGGGAGAGGGTGGGGGTGAGGGGACCATCTCAGGCCCCCCTCTGGCTCCCGACTCCCGACTCCCGACCCCCGACTCCGTGCGACGGGTGGGTTCTGATCCCGGCAGACCACCCGACCTTGAACGCCACACTTGTCCGAGAGCTGATCGCCGCCTGGAGTGCGAGCCCTTCACAAATCGCCGTGCCCGTCTACGAGGGCCAGCGCGGACACCCGACGATATTTCCGTGGAGCCTCGCGGAAGAGGTCTTTCGCCTGCCCCCGGAGCAGGGACTCAACTCCGTCTTACGGTCCGATCCGGAGCGCGTGCGTGAGGTCATCGTGTCTGACCCGCGCGTCCTGGACGACCTCGACACGCCCGAGGATCTGCTGCGTCTGCGTCAGGAATTGGAACACCGGACGTAGCAGAAGTCGTCAGACTTCCGCCTGCTGGCGGTCCCACGTTCGGCAGAATTCTAACGAACTCTGCGACTGGCCACCTTCAATCGATCGACACGGTCAGCAGCTCTTCGGCAGCGGCCTCGACCTCCACACCGGTCAACTCCCGCATTCCATCGGCATACCCGACCAGAAGCGAGAGATCGCAGATCTGGTTCATCCGCCGCGGCACGCCTTGGGAAATCTCCCAGAACGCTTGATACGCATCGTCCCGAAACATCGTCTCCGCCCCGCCTGCGATTCGCAGTCGATGTTCGATGTACGCACCCGTTTCTTCAGCGGTCAGCGGGTCGACCGCCATCCGGACGGCCACTCGTTGATCCAGCCCGGGTACACGCTCGACGCGGCTGAGCAACTCCGGACGCCCCACAAGTACGAACGACAACACATTCCCGACATGTTGTTGAACGCTCATCAACAGCTGGAGCGTCTCGAAGTGTTGTGGCTGAAGCAGGTGGGCATCGTCGAGGACAATCACCCGCCGCTGTCCTTCGGTGGCCAGCGCTTCGAGGCGGCTTTCGAGGCTGCGCAGTGTCTGGTCCTGGCTGCCGCGTGGGACGCCGGGTCCGGGGCTGGCTCCCAGTCGCATGGCCAGATAGCTGAGCATGTCAGCGGGGGAGAGTTGGGGGAATACCAGACGCAGGAACGGCCTTTGCGGGCCGTCCAGTTCCTGTTCCAGAACCTGCGTCAGGTAGGTCTTGCCGACTCCATGATCCCCCACCAGGAGTGCGATCCCCTTACGATGCTCCATGCTAAACCGTAGCTTCAGCAGTGCCCCCTGATGCGAACGGGCGGGGAAATAAAACTCAGCGTCGAAGTCGCTTTCGAAGGCGGGGCGGTCGAGATGCCAGTATCGCTCGTACATCGTCCGTCCATCTGCTTTCCAGGAAACGCGGTGTCGACAGGGGACGGATCAGTCGTCCTTCAAGACGCCCAGCAGCCAGACGGGGGCCTGTGCAGCAGGGCCAGGCGGGGTGACTCCTGCGACTTGCTCAACCTGCCCGTGTCGCACTTCTTCTGCATCGTCGACTTCGGCGACAGCATGTGTCAGCTGGGCGTCGATGTACCGCTCGCGTCCATCGGTCTGGATGGTTGTGGCGGGGGCGTCGTCCGAGTTAGTGCCCACTTGCTCGATGTCTGTGAGCCAATCGGGATTGCTCGTCAAATCGATGGCATCCGCGGTTGTTGTGGAGTCACCAATCTCCGCCACACGGTAATTTTGCCGTCCCATACTGACGTAAATCGAGGTGGTAATGAGCAAGACGCAGGCCAGCGCCGCTCGCATTGGACTTTGCCGAATCGTTTCGGTGCATTCGTGAATGATGTGGTAGGCCATCCCTGCCTCCCGTGAGAATCGTCCCGGCGCAATGGAGAAAAACAGGGTGCCAAGTCCCCTGTATGCAGTATCGGTCGCAAGGCCCCTGTGGGTTGAGTGCAATCTCAGGATTCTACGGACGAACTCGTAGGCGATGTCGCTTCGCGTCTCGCATTCCGCCGCATGGAACGATCAACTTATCGAGGGGGTTCTCGCTCCGTAGGGAGGAGTCTCTGGCCAGCGGAATCTCAGTCGCGGAGCGACGTGAGCTACGGTCGGGCAGACGCATCAGGGCCAATTGACCGCTGAAAGAAATCGTCGGCGATGATTGCGGGTGGCTGATACTCAACGAACTCGTGGTGCTGATGGGCCACCCCGGCGAGCTGTAGAAAGTTCGCCAGCAGTCGGTGTCCCCCGACGGTGAGCACCGATTCGGGGTGAAACTGCACTCCCCAGATCGGGAGGCTTTCGTGCTCAATCCCCATCACGATGCCGTCATCAGTCTGAGCGGTGACTCGCAGCGGAGAGGCGACCTGATCGACAATCAGTGAGTGATAACGCATCACGCGCAGCGGCTGGGGAAGGCCCACGAAGAGTCCCTGTCCGGTGTGCCGCACGAGAGAAGTCCGACCGTGCATCGGTTGAGCAGCCCGGCAGAGTCTGGCTCCGAACGCCATACCGATCGCCTGATGCCCCAGACAAACTCCCAGGATGGGGATCACGCCGCCGAGTTCGCGGATGACATCGAGGGTGATCCCCGCTTCGTTTGGAGTACATGGTCCGGGTGAGAGCACGATCGACTGCGGCCCCCGTCGACGGATCTCGTCCACCGTGATCGCGTCATTCCGGACAACGAGCGTCTCGGTCCCCAGCTCCTCGAAGTAGCGGGCGAGGTTGTGGACGAAGCTGTCGTAGTTGTCGAGGAGGAGGATCATGGCTGGCTGCTTCTCCTACCCCAGACCAGATTTGGCGAGTCTGCGAGAGTGAGAAATTCACCACGGAGGCACGGAGGCACGGAGTGGGAAAAGAAATTCAACGCAAAGACGCCACGTCGCGAAGGCGCAAAGCAAGAACAGCGTCTCTGATTCTCTTGGCGTCTTGGCGACTTGACGAAGTGGCGATCACCTCTTCCCTCTCCGTGCCTCCGTGCCTCCGTGGTGAATTCATTCTCGACAAACCGGCATCGATCTCCAGTCATGGCAACCCCTCCCAGACTCGCAGCATGCCAGCCGCCTTATCGAGTGTCTCGTTGTACTCTGCCTCGGGGTCAGACTGCACGGTGACGCCGCCGCCGACGGAGCATTGGACCCACCCGCGCCGCACGACAAACGTGCGGATCAGGATACTGCTGTCACAGCGCCCATCGAACCCGACGTAGAACAGCGAACCGCAGTACGGTCCACGCGCGACCTGCTCGAGTTCGGCAATGATCTCCATCGCGCGGACCTTCGGAGCCCCGGTGATTGACCCGCCGGGGAACGTCGCTCGCAACAGATCCCACGCATCCTGTCCAGCTCGCAACTCTCCTTGCACCACCGACACCAGATGTTGCACCGTCTCATAATTCTCGACCTCGCACAGCTGAGGCACGCGAATGGAACCGGGACGGCAGACTCGCGACAGATCATTGCGGAGCAAGTCCACGATCATCAAATTCTCAGCGGTGTCCTTCTCGCTCTCTTTCAGTTCATCCGCGGTGAAGAGATCGATCTCGGGGTGATTACGGCGAGGGCGAGTTCCCTTGATGGGGCGGGTCTGTGCGATGCCATTCTCATCGAGTTGGATGAACCGCTCGGGTGAGGCACTGAGGATCGCCCAGTCGTTGCGAAAGAAGCAGCCCGCGAAGGGAGCCGGGTTCCGTTGTCGCAGTCGCAGATAAAGATCGAGCGGTGATTCCTCGCTGGGGTACATCAATCGCTGAGTGAGATTCGCCTGGAAGATGTCGCCCGCGCGGATGTACTCGATCACTCGTTCGACAGCTGTGAGGTAGTTCGTGCGACTGAAGTTGCTGAGGAGTCCCGCAAGTCCGGGTGCTGCGAAGGACGGAACTGTCAGCTCATCGTGGACCTCCTCGTGGGGCACGTTTCTTACGTGCCCGTCCCGATGAAATCGGGACTCGTCACGAGGAACCGTCTCCGACAGAGGTGATCCTGACGGATCACGGGCACGTAGGAAACGTGCCCCACGGCGGAGCTGGCACTGCTCGATGACCGCCAAGACTCGTGCCGCCCGCTCTTGTGCCCTGCGTTCTCGCTGTCTCGATGCCGTCTCCGGAAACCCCTGCGAGATCAACCAGCACTTCCCCTCGACGTGGTCCCAGGCCAACACCCAGTCATACAGACCCACCGCCAGATGCGGAATCTCCAGCTCATCATGCGGCACCTGTGGCAGCTTCTCGAAACACCTCCCGAGTTCATACGACAGCACCCCCGCCGCCCCGCCTTGAAACGGCGGCAACATAGGCACTGGTTCAACCTGGAAATCTGCCAGTGCCTTGCGGATTGCCTTGAAGGGATCAACTCCTAGCGTGGCCTTCGTGAGTTCGAACTGCCGAAACGGATCAGCACTCAAGTAGCTGTAACGACCGAGTTGCGGAGAGGTCTTCGCACTATCAAACACGACCAACCCTGGCCACATGGCGAAGACCGGCAGCAGTTCGTCCAGCGACGGAGCCGGGAGGATCTCTTGCACGAAGGGAGTCATGGCGTGGCCCCCTCGTCGGGGCTCTGTGGCCGTCCCGACTGAATCGCCTGGTGCCGCCGCTCCAGGGCACTCGTCTCGGGTCGTGTTAGCAGTCCCCAGTGGAGCGACTCGTCCTGCTGGTACTGCTTGCCGAGGGTGATTGCTGTGAGAGCCTTGGCCATCTCGTATCCCAGATAGAACGCATGCGACGCTGACAGCTTGGTGTTCGTCGCTGCCATCTGGTCGAACACCTCAAAGGCGTCCACACCCCGCCAGTATCCGTCGCGATTCATGACGTGCAGCTGTCCGCGCTCGGCAAAGATGCGGAAGTTGGGGTCTTTGATTTGCCGAGCGAGCGATGCGAGTGGCTCCTCTCCGAACTCCTTGAGTTTGGGATCTCGGAGCATGACCAGTGAGGAGTCGATGTGTTTGGCGATGGTCCCGTTCTCGATGGCAAAACGGATGATCCGCCGGGCGATGTTGAACTCTTGCACCGCCGAGCGGCACCAGTTCGCGACCTCGGTGGTCAGGACCGAAGTCACCCCCAGCTCGCCGCAGATCCCTGCGAGTAACAGACTCATCCCCGCCGTGTCGGCCTCGGCCAGTTCGGTCACGTTCCCGATTCCCATCATCACGGGAATCTCGGGCCAGCGACGACGAGCCTCTGAGTATCGGCCTAACGAGGCCGCAAACCCAACCCCCACGGGGTCCAGAATGGGATCAATACGAAACGTCCTGTTCGCGGACCGAAAGGCCTCAATCGTCGGCTGCAGGCTGTCGAGGGTTCTTGCATCATCCGGAACGATGACAAACTCGGCGGGCACGTTCACCGCCCAATCGACGTTAATCTCATTCACGCTGAGGACGAGTTCCGCTCCCGCCTCGACGGCGCGAGTGACCTCGTCGCGATCGAAGCTGTCGATCGAGACACGATAGCCCTCTTGGACGAGGGCCTTCACGACTGAACTCGCTCCGTCCCAGCGTTCGCCGGGGATGCAGCCGACATCGATCCGATCCGCTCCCGACTGACGATAGTGGTCGGCCATCCGCAGGATTTGGTCGAGGCTCATGCGCGGGGCATGATTGATCTCCGCCAGAATCTCGATGTCGTAGCGATCCAGGTTGGCCGGTTTACGTTTGCCGAGACCAAAGAACTCCGGCAGGTCCAAAATATCCTTCGGTCCCCGCTCGAACGGCAGACCATACTTGGCGGTCAGCCCCGCTGTTTCCCCTTGGCAATACCCCGGCAGCAAGACTCGATCAAATCGCCAATCCGGCTGCCACTCCAGCTTGCGCTCCACCCAGGTCGTGTGCATCAAGGCCGCGACCGTTATCGGCAGAACATGCACCTCAAAATCCACCAGCGCACGCCCCTGCACCTGAGCTGCGGTCGCTCTCACCACAGCCTCAGCCAGTCTCCCCGTCAGCAGCAATACTCGTTCACGCCGTTCCATGCTGGCATTGTGTCAGGTCAGCCAACGGCTCGCGAATGTCTGCGGGGGAGAGTGCCGGGATTCACTCGGTTCCGCAGCACAGCCCATGCCGGATTATCCGACCTTTGCTCGACAAGTCAGACGAGATCGCTCTACCCGAAGTCTGTACCGAATCGCACCAGTTCAATCGCCTCCTCCTCCTCCTCCTCCATTCGAGTCGATGACAACGGGCTGCATCGTTGAGTCGCTGATCGGCATTGTTTCCGCAGGACTTTTGGCGTTCAAAACAGGTCAGCCGGTCATGCGCCCCCTCACTCCGGTACAATCGTTCCATCTGGTCGCGAAAACGCCACAGAATCATGTTGCCTCATCGCCACCTGTGTCGTAGGTTTGGTGACCCCTTAACTCGTTGCTCCCAGCAGAGTCCTC
>JAYSUV010000693.1:0-8056 GCA_043718945.1 Planctomycetota bacterium | reverse complement strand
CTCGACAGGTGGTGTTCTTGAGGGAGGAGAACCGCATCCTTCGGTCACGGTTGCCCGGTCGAGTCGTCGCGACTCCCACCGAGAAATCCCGACTCATCCAGCTCGGGCGTGAACTCGGCGTCAAGCTCCGTGAACTCATCTCCATCGTCAGCTACTCCACCTTTCGCCGCTGGATTCGCGAGGCCGAAGCCGCTCATGTCGCCCGCGACGAATCACCACAGCCGACCGGTCGACCCCGCACCGCCAGCGACATCCGTGAACTGGTCTTGAAGCTGGCCCGCGAGAACAGCTGGGGCTACACCCTCATCCTCGGCTCGCTTCGCAAGCTCGGCATCACGCACATCTCACGCTCCACCGTGAAGGCCATTCTCAGAGAACACCACATCGCCCCCGCCCCGGATCGCCCTTGCGGTTCATGGTCGGAGTTCATTCGCATCCACGCCGCCACGTTGGTGCAATGCGACTTCCTCTCGAAACCGGTCTGGACGCCGAAGGGGCTGGTCACGCTCTACGTCCTGGCCTTCATCCACATCGGCTCACGACGGCTCTGGCTCTCACCCTCCACTCGCCACCCCGATGCCGCGTGGGTCACGCAGCAAGCGGAGCGGTTCCTGGACCACGCAAGTGCAGCTGATCTCTTCCTCCCCTCTCCCTATGGGAGAGGGGCTGGGGGTGAGGGTTTTCCGGACGAGGGCCAGTCCACGCGGGGCTTCCTCCTCCGCGACAACGACGTGAAATACCCACGCGCCTTCGATGAGGTCTTCCGCACAGCGGGCATCAAAGTCCCCAAGATGCCCCCGCGTGCCCCGAACCTGCGGGCACACGTTGAACGCGTCATCCAAACGATTCAGTCCGAGGTTTTGGATTCGCTGATCGTCACTGGCGAACGCCACTTCAACCACATCCTGACCACAACGCAAAACTGGTACAACGCCGAACGTTCCCACTCCGCTCGCGACCACCTGCCACCCGGCTGGGATAAACCGCCGAAGGAAAACAACACCGCGAACCCAAGCGAGATCGTCTGCACCACCCGCCTCGGCGGGCTGCTGAATTCGTACTCCCGACGAGCCGCGTGAAGCGGATCAATCGCTCGCCCAGCCCTGAATCAAAATGCCTTCCTCGCCAAGGCCACGCAACCGGTCCGTACCGTGCCAACTTTTCACGGGGAAACTCACGCTACCCGGTCGGAAATGGCCGATTGACAGCGGGCAACTCGCGGCTCACTGTTCTCATTCCGACGATCAGCCAGTGAACAACCAATCAGGCTTTTGCCTCACGGACCCTGTGCAGAGTTTTCACACCTCGCGCCTCGCGGCGCGCGAGCACAACAACTGAGCTACCTGCTTGGATCTTCTTAGTGCGGACGGAACATCCACATTCACTTCAATTGGTGCATACCCCCATGTTGAAACGTAAATCCCCTCGGGTGAACGTTCGACATACGAATCTCCATACATCGACACAATTTGATCGAGTATAGCTTTGCCAGCGAAGCGTGTGCTAACGAAAAAGGTGCGGAAATAGCGAGGGTCATTTTTACGTGACAGGTCGTAGAGACAGGGAAGGGAGTCCTCATTCATGATGGCTGCGTATGCGGGCAATAGAGACTTGCACACACCGATAAAGCGAGAGTAGCACTTAAGTCCATCTTGTCTCCTCTCGCTTTCGTAGCCCTCGGTGCTAAACCTCCAGCCTTCACCGACAATGGAGATTGGGTTGGTGTCGCAGCGAGTTGCTTCTTCAGAGACACCGTTAAAGGACACAATCTCTGGAGAAGTGTCACTAAGGCCGAGTACGTTCCACAATCCGATCGTATGAATTCGGACATCTTCTCGTTCCATCTGATGTCTCATCTCCTCGTCCGATAAGATAGCCATGCGACTCTCGTGACTATAGCGATGCCGCAGTTTGGCGAGTCTGGCCCCATCGAATTCATATACGAGCATCTCACCAGAAAATGTGGCTCCTGTTGTCAAGCAGTGATTAACAACATCACGCAATGCATCAGCACAGACGCGATCGTCGAAGTAGAAATCAAGATCAACCATTTCACCAGACGGACGTTTCACTGGAGTCTCCTACCAACCAAGTTTTCGGAACATACCTCGAAGTTGATCAGGATGCGGCATGTAGGCAGATGCAAGCACGCCTGTCTCCTTGAAGTAGTGCACCACGAACCACTTTCCGTCAACTTTCGCGAGATGTGCAATTGTTTCGGTTCCACCAACAGCATCAGGAAAGGCATTCTTCGACCGACCAACATGATCAAGCAGGTTAAACCATTCCTCGATCTGTCGTTCTGTTGGTTTGAAGCCTTCTGAGGCTTGACCGAACCACTGATGAGCCTTTGCGTCGAATACATGCCCACCGGGACTCGCCCGCTCAAGTGACTCCTCAAGTCTCTTCAGAAGCAGATTATCTGCATCGGAAATGCCGCCCTTTGCCAGTTTGGCGCGTAGCTCAAGGAGCTGCTCACAGAGCGTGTTGTTGTGAACCAGCACCCCAGCGTGGGTCACCTCGTACACATGCTCGCCGTGGACTTCCAGATTGTACACGGGCTGGAAGCCGGGTAAAGGGTTGACTTCGCGGATCGCCAGATCGCCTTCGCGGCCTTGGACATGCTCGCCCGGTTGCAATGCACCCAGTTCGACCCAAGTTGCGCGATCGACCGACCAGACCGGGTGGTTGCCCGTGCCGGTCAGTGTTTCGCCGTTCTCGAATCGTAGTTCGACCAGATCGCCCGCCCGGTGAGTCATGATGCGGGCGATGACGACGGCTCCTTCTCCATCGGCGATGAGGGGGCAGTCGGTGATCGACAACACGCGCCCACTGCCACGAGTTTCGATCTCTGAGTGCGACAGTGAGACCCGTGCCCCCGGTCGCAGGTTGTGGCTCTCGATCCACTCGACGGGACGAAGCATTTCCAAGTCGACCAGCGAGCCGTTCTTGTGACGGAACTCCATGTGGACCAGCTTCCACGTCGAGTCGGGATCCGGGAGGCTGTCGTCGATGTCGCTGCGGTCGGGGTTCTGGGTGGCTACGCGAGAGCCGAGGGGAACGTCCTCGATGGTCAGCGTGTGGGCAGCGGGGGAGGACCACAGGTGTTGGTCGTCGCCCTCGTAGTGACCAGCTGCGACCAGTAAGGCGGGAACGGCAGCGAGGAGAACGGGCGTGCCCGCGATGAAGCAACCGACATCGAGCTTGCCGACATCTGCTGCGACGCCAACGGCCTCATCGGCTTGCTTCGTGATGCCGTCAACGATGGCATTGTCAACCTTACTAACCCCTTCGGTCACCTCTCCAACTGCGTTCAGGCCAACAAAGACGATACTAATCGCAGCGATAGCAACGCCTTTCACGTCGCCATTGCTTGCCGCATCCAATCCATCTACGATCTCATCACCGGGGAGGGCCGAGGCAATGATTCGTGCCGCCGAAATCCCCACGGCGACATCGCCATGAATACCTTCCAACCCCTTGCCGATGCGGGCCATCCGAGCAGTCTGGAGCGCCAGATCGTATGCCCCTTCTTCGGTCGGGTCGTAATAGATTCTCATCCGTCCGGCTTCTTCGACAAATGATTTGAAGAATCCAACCGGCAACTCGACTTCCACGAACGCGAGCTTCTTGCCATTGAGGTTCGCCAGACCTTGATTGGCGATACCGACTCTATTGGCAGCGGTGGTCGCGGCTTGAATCGCGCTATTTTGTGCTTCCTGGTACTGTCGCCGTAGTCTCGGCGTTGGATTCTTGACCATCGCAGCTTCGAGCTTGGCCAATTGCTGGCTCATAAACTGAATCATCAGCAAATCTGGAGTGAGGATGCTTGGATCTCCGCCCAGTTCGACATCCTGGGCATGGGCATGTCGAATAAACGTATCGAGATCGGCAGACGTGACCCGTGCTCCAGGCGGCGTGCTAAATGCAGTTGCGGGGGCCGATCCATTGGACGGAGGTGTTGGAGGAGTCCCCGTTGAGCCCGGCACTGGGGTTTGGTAGCTGTTGACGTTGTTTCCACTCGTCGGTTCACTGGTGTTTTGGACGACGAAGGTATTTGTCGCACCCGTCGTTCGGCGAGTGGTCAGGTCGGTGAATGAGCCGTGAATAGCTGTGCGGTCGGTCGTGTCAGCTGCCTTCGCAGTGTTGATGCTGGCAGTGATTCTTTGCGTGGCGGTGGGCGGAGGTGAGTCGGCGATGCCATCATTGTCGGCATCGGTATCAACGGGTGGTGGGTTGGCAGCGTCGGCGACGGCGGTCGCGTAGAACGATTCAACGACGCTGGTCGAGGTGGCAACGACAGCTGTGAGTGCTGCCAAGCCGCTCGCGTTGGAAGTGGCCACTCCGGTGACAGCTGTAGTGGCGGCGGATTGGGCCTGGGTGGTGAGGTGGGTGACGTAGGTGGGGGCGAACGTGGCGAAGGCGTCGGCCTTGGCCCGCTTGGCGGTCGCGGTGGTGGTCAGGGCGGCGACTTCGCTGGCACTCGCCCCGCTCTGATTTCTGCTTCCTATGCAGTTTTCACAAGGCCAGCGTTCTTTCGACTTCGCCATTTGGATCATGCACGAACAGCCAAAAATGCCCTTGCTCGAAAGTATATCCAGGAGGGTTTGAGTCCAGAAACCCGAACAACCATCCGAATTCGTCGGGTTGTGTGTCGCGGTCACCGACATAGTCGGGGCGAAGCCCATATTCCGGCCTCTGCGGGTTCGTCTCCACCCATGCATGTCCAGACTCTGACCCACAGAGAAAGAGTACTGCGATCCGAATCGCCTCTTGCTCGTTAATGCGTCGATAGGCTGCCTCAATAGGAGATTGATTGATTCGATCTCGCCAATTTGAGTTCAACAGTTCCAAATAGCTCGCCATGCTATTGCCCTCTCATGCGGTCGAGATAATCTTTGAATAGGTCGGTGATGTACCTAGTTGCCTCAGAGAGTTCCTTTGGTGACCATCGCGCCTTGTTGTCCATGATCTGCCTGTAGACGTGGAACTCACGTGCGAAGACATCCGCTGCCGCGTATGCCTTCGGATCGCGGCCCAACGCGACCCACTGCTTTGCATGCTGCAATTCGTGGAAAATCTCCAGCTCTGTCGCGTCGGACCTGATGATAATCTTTCCACTGGAGTAGTCAAACGCCGCCGCTTTTCCAATCTTTTCCAGAAGTGCGTTATTGGTTTCCACTGCAATCTTCAATGACTTTGCTTCGTTCATTAGGGACTGAAGCTCCCCTCCCCTGGCAATCAACCCACCCATTCTTCCACGTCCGCTCACACGGCGGAGATCCTCCATTGCGTCGACTGCACCCAGCGCTTCATCAACAGCCCCCTCCACCCTGGCCACCGTCCGCCCGGCGTCGGTCGCTTCCCCGGCCTCATCCAGCATTCCGGTTCCGGGGACATCTAGCGATCCGGCGGCTCCGATTGCTGTGGCGGCGACGGAACCGGTGGAAAGAATGATCTGTTCCATCGATTGCGGATTCCCGCCCAGATCGTGACCAGACCCCGCGATGGTCATGTCCTCGAACGGGATAATGATGCTGCCGAAGTAGCCGATCACCAGCGGATCGTTTTTGATGTGGTCCTGGCGATGCTGCTCGAACTCGGGAGCCATGTCGCCCGCGTTGGCGACCAGGGCACCCTTGCCGCCCGCGATGATGCTGTGATGGGCGCGTTGCTGCCGGTGGATCGGGATACCGAAATACCCTTCACTTTCCAGCGCCTGGCGAGCCGAGTCCGTCGAGAGCGTGACGTAAATCCTTCTTATGCGCCATTTGACGCGACTCTTCTCCTCATCTGTCAGCTGGGACTTTTCCCAATTGACCGTTCCGTCCACATTGAACACCAGCAGCGAGCCTGTGTCTTCGGCTTCCTCCGTGGCCACCTCCGGCGCGGGGAATGGCTGGCCAGTGAGGCGTGCGAAGAATCCACTGACCATTCCCCTCATTCCGCTCTCCACTCCGCCAATGTACGCTTGGCCACCCGACTCGGGCGGTGTTCCCGTTGATTGCTGATTCTCAAATGCGGTATTGGTCGCCTGCCCGGTAGTGCTGGTACCGGTGCTGGTTGCAGGCGGGGGCGTGAAGGTATTTGTCGCACTCGTGGTGCGCGGCGTGATCGATTCGGCGAATGCGTTGCGGACGTTCGTTCGCGATGTCGTGTTCGCAGTATTCGCTGCATTGATGAGAGCGGCGAGACTCGCTGTCGCAGTTGGCTCTGCAAGGTCAGTGACTCCATCACCATCGACATCCATCGGTGGGGCATTCTGAGCATCGGCCACCTTGCCATCATAGTACGTGTTAATTCCTGCTGTCGCGGTGACCAAATCGGCGTTCATCTCTGACAAAGCGGTCGCGTTTTGAGTCGTGACATTCGCAATGGCGGTCGTGGCAGCGGCTCCCGCTTCGTTGGTCAGATAGGTGACATACGAACTGGAGAAAGTCGCAAACGCATCTGCCTTGGACCGCTTGGCCACTGCGATGGCTTGGTCAGCGGAGGTGCCCGTCGCCAGTGCGGTGGCTTCGGCCTCATCCGCTTCGCGATCCGCATTCGAGACGTAATAATCGGCTGACGCTTGGACATAAGCAGTGACTCGTGTGACAGCTGCCCCTGTCACGCTCACCACGGCGACATTCATCGCAGATGCTCTTATTGAGGCGTAGCTGGTGTAGGCATTCAACGCTCCGAGTTCCGCCGCTCGCCGTGCCCCGGTGACGGCTCCGACGTAGTTGCGGACGTGTTGCCAATCGAAGTCCTGGATGCCGTCCAGAGCCGACCCGAGGGCGGCTCCTGCTGTGTCCATCGTGCCGCCCCACGTCACATCCGCTGTCTCCAGGCCGCTGCCCAGACCATCTCGCACGCCGGTTACAGCTGCGACGCGATCGTCTTCGGCATCGGCATTGGCTTGGTCGAGAGCATCATCGGCGGTGTTCGCGGCGTTATGAAAGTCGGTCCCGGCTTGCACCGGATCGGGGAGGGTGCCGCCGCTAGTTCCGTCGGTATTATTCGGATGATTCGGGATCAGGCCCGCGATGGTCTCGTGGTCAATTTCCGCGTCGTCGTCGGTGGCCGCCGTCAGCAACAGATTGCTGACCGGGTTAGCCCCGCTGCCGTACGGACTAGCCACGACATTAAAGAACGCCCCGCCCGCTGCCCCGGCCTGGTAGGCGGTGGCGATCCCCCGCGTCCACGTTTTGGTGGCCGTGCTCTGCGAACTCTGCGAGGCCCCCTCCGCACTCACCAGCCCCTGCATCGCCCCGCCCCACGCAGTATTCGACTGCGTGTCGCGCAGCTGATCGGCCCCGATCGAGGCGTTACTAAACTCGAACAGCGAGTTCTCGATCGTGCTGTCGACGCTCTGGATATAATTTGCCGACGCATTCGTATAGCCGAGTTGGGCTTGGTTCTGAGCCGAGCGGACCGACTCGGAGAGATTCAGCATCGTGCTGCGGAGCGAGCCACGGGCACTCTGCAAACTGCTACCAAACGCATTCCCCGCATTGACAGCCGCCCCGATGTAGGCCCGGTCGGCAGCGGCTTGAGCCAGGATCAAGTCGCCTTGCTGGGCGGTCAGCGTGGTCTGGCTAGTGGTCGGGGTGGAACTGCCGGGGGAGTAGCTGAGCGTGGTGATGGTGGCGGGCGTATTGCCGGGGGTGTAGACCAGCCCGCTGATATTGTTTTGCAGATTAGTCAGCTGCTCATCCGCGCGTCCGGTGATGAACCCGCCCATGAGCCCGCGCTGGGTGGTTTGGGCAGTGTCGCTGGCGGTCCAGAGAGTATTAGTGAATCCGTTTTCGGCCCCGGCCAGCTGATCGTCCCACCCGGCGATGATCCCCGCCGTGCCGGTGACGTAGCCATGTTCGGCACTGATCGCGGCGGAGGTGACGCTATGCGTGGCCGCTTCCTGGGCCGTGGCGGAACTGGCGGCGATGCCGATTTGGGTATTGGCGCTGGTGAGTCCGGACCCGATGGCACTATTGACCAGCGCGACCGAGTGCGTGATGCCCGCTTGGGTGCGGTCATCGGCGGCGTCGGCCTGGGCCGTGAGGAGGGTCGTCTG